>NZ_JBEXSR010000100.1:0-1022 GCF_040613735.1 Streptomyces sp. NPDC006235 | reverse complement strand
CCGGGCTTGATCATGGCGAAGGCCCCCGTGTGTGGTGGAGGTGTCGAATCTTCACCGCACGGAGGCCTTCGTGTTCCACCGTAATGCCCGGCTGACCGTTCACGGCAGGCGGCTGCTGGTCGAACGTGTCCGCACCGGACGCCCTGTCGCCCATGTAGCCGCCGAGATGGGCATCTCCCGCGTCACCGCGCACAAGTGGATGCGCCGCTGGCGGGCTGAAGGCGAGCAAGGACTGCACGATCGGTCCAGCCGTCCGCGCACGACACCGCACCGTACGGCCGGGGCGATCGAGGCCCGCGTGTGCCGTCTTCGGCAGGACCGCAAGCTCGGCCCGGCCCGCATCGGTCCGATCCTGGACCTGCCCGCCTCGACCGTCCACCGCATCCTGGTCCGCCACGGCCTGAACCGCCTGGCCTTCCTGGACCGGCCCACCGGCCAGATCATCCGCCGCTACGAACACGCCCGCCCCGGCGAGCTGGTCCACGTCGACGTCAAGAAACTCGGCCGCATCCCTGACGGCGGCGGCCACAAAGTCCTCGGCCGACAAGCCGGCCGCGCCCGGCGCACCAGCATGGGCTTCGACTACGTCCACTCCGCCGTCGACGACCACTCCCGCCTCGCCTACAGCGAGATCCACGGCGACGAGAAGGCCGCCACCTGCGCAGACTTCCTGCGCCGGGCCGCAGCCTTCTTCGCCACCTGCGGCATCAGCCGCATCGAGCGGGTCCTGACCGACAATGCCTGGCCCTACCGCAAGAGCTTCGCCTGGCAGCAGGCCCTGGCCGACCTCGGCGCGACCGGCAAGCTCACCCGCGCCTACCGGCCGCAGACCAACGGCAAGGTCGAACGCTTCAACCGCACCCTGCTCGACGAATGGGCCTACCAGCGGCCCTACACCAGCAACACCGAACGCACGGCCGCCCTGGCAGACTTCCTGCACACCTACAACCACCACCGCTGCCACACCGCACTCGGCGGCCAGCCACCCATCACCCGCGTGAACAACCCTGCGGGTCAATACA
>NZ_JBEXSR010000099.1:0-1073 GCF_040613735.1 Streptomyces sp. NPDC006235 | reverse complement strand
TGTGCTGTCCGGGGACGTTGGTGACGGGCGACACGCCTTGAGTGGTCCTTGAACGGGGCGAGGGCCTCTGGGTTCGGTGTGGATTGCGAGATCTACAACCGATCGCCAGGAGGCCCTCGTTGTCCCACCGTAACGCCCCGCTGACGCCGACCGGCCGGCTGCGTCTTGCCCGGTGTGTCGTCGAGGACGGCTGGCCGCTGCGCCGAGCCGCGGAACGTTTCCAGGTCAGCCACACCACCGCCGCCCGCTGGGCAGACCGCTACCGCAGGCACGGGGCTGTGGGCCTGCACGACCGCTCCAGCCGCCCCCACCACAGCCCGGGCAAGACCCCGGCCGCGGTGGAACGGCAGGTCATCCGGCTGCGGCGCGAGCACCGCATCGGCCCTGTGCGGCTGGCAGCCCGATGCGGCCTCGCCGCCTCTACCGCCCACCGCATCCTCCTCCGGCACAACCTGCCCGCACTCGCCGCAACGGACCGCGCCACCGGCGAGCCCGTGCGCCGCTACGAACGAGCCCGGCCCGGCGAGCTGGTCCACATCGACGTCAAGAAACTCGGCCGCATCCCCGACGGCGGCGGGCACAAGGCCCTGGGCCGGGCTGCCGGCCGAGCCAACCGCCAAGGCGGCGGATACGCCTACCTCCACACCGCCCTGGACGACCACTCCCGCCTGGCCTACACCGAAGACCTGCCCGACGAGAAGGCCGCCACCTGCGCGGCCTTCCTGCGACGAGCAACCGCCTGGTTCGCAGACCACGGCGTCACCGTCGAGCGGGTCCTGACCGACAACGCCTGGGCCTACGCCAAGAACACCTGGCGCGACACCTGCCGCCAGCTGGGCATCAGCCCGCGCTGGACCAGGCCCTGGCGGCCGCAGACCAACGGCAAGGTCGAACGCTTCCACCGCACCCTGCTCGACGAATGGGCCTACCACCGGCCCTACACCTCAGACGCCGAACGCCAGGCAGCGTTTCCCCACTGGCTCCACTGGTACAACTACCACCGACCCCACACCGGCATCAGCGGCCACACCCCAGCCAGCCGCATCACCAACCTGCCCGGACAGCACACCTAG
>NZ_JBEXSR010000098.1:0-1131 GCF_040613735.1 Streptomyces sp. NPDC006235 | reverse complement strand
TTGGTTCGTGGGATGGGGTCGTTTTTCAAGGAGTGTGAGCATCCGCGGTCGCGGTGGTCGAAGTGTCCTCATCCGTACAAGGTCCGGTATCGGTCGGCGGCGGGTAGGCAGGTGAAGGAGTCCGGGTTCGCGACTCAGGACAAGGCGATCGCGCGTTTGACGGAGGTCTACAACGCGAAGAAGGCCGCGCCGCGGGGGCAGGCGAAGGCGGACCGGATCGCGAAGTACGGGGCGATGCGGTTCGAGGAGTACACGGGTCAGTGGAAGGCCGCCCAGCGGGATCTGGGACCGGCGTCGGTGGTGCACCTGGAGTCGCTGCTGAACATCCATCTGCTGCCGCTGCTGGGCAGCCGGCGGATGAACACTTTTGACCACAAGGTCGTCGAAGGGTTCCTCCAGGCCATGGAACGCAACGGTGTGGGCCTGGCGGCGCAGGCGAATGCGTTCGACAAGCTGAAAGCGATCCTGCTGGACGCGAACCGGCTGGGGCTGTTCGACGACAACCCGGTGTCCGGCATCAAGCCGCCGCAGTACGACCCCCAGCGGGTGGTGATCCCCTCCCCGGAGCAGTTGCGGCAGATACGCGCCGCCGGCGACGATAGTTTCCTGCTGGTCGCCGACCTGATGAGCGGCTGCGGGATGCGTAACGGTGAGGCGTTCGCGGTCAACCTCAACAACATCGTCGCCGACGACGTCTACCGCATCACGGAACAGGTCAACCGGACGACCTGCCGCTACGAGCGGCTCAAGCACCGCAAGGTGGGCGAGTATCGGGACGTGCCCCTGCCGGCGCGGGTGCGGCAGACCATCGAGTGGTACGCGGATAAACACGGCACCGTCGACGGCTACCTATTGCGCCACCCCAGCGACCCGACCCGGACGTTCCCGCACTACCACATCGCCAACCAGTGGAAGCGGATCAAGAAGGCCGGCCAAGTCGACATCCCCGACGGGATGGTGGTCTACGGCCTGCGGCACTTCTTCGCCTCCAACTGCCTCACCCACAACATCCCCATCACCGACGTCGCCGAATGGATGGGCCACAAGACCATCGAGATCACCTTCAAGATCTACCGCCACCTCATGCCCGGCTCCATCAGCAAAGCCGCCAAAACCCTCAACCACAACCTC
>NZ_JBEXSR010000097.1:0-1417 GCF_040613735.1 Streptomyces sp. NPDC006235 | reverse complement strand
CCTAGTAGTGCTTCGTTAGGTTCTGGCTCTGGTTCTGCTGGTGGTGAGGGGTCGTCCGCAGGTGGTGCAGGTGCCGGTCCAGCACCTCAGCAGGTCCTGGAGCATGTCGAGGACCTGGTAGAGGGTCAGGCCGGCATCTGGGCTTTTGGGTCGAGCCGCCGCAGGGTGAGGAAGGCCTGGGCGGCGGTGACGAGGGTGACGTGGTGGTGCCAGCCGCGCCAGGTGCGGCCCTCGAAGTGGTCCAGTCCCAGCCCGTGCTTGAGTTCGCGGTAGTCGTGCTCGATGCGCCAGCGCATCTTGGCCCACCGCACCAGGTCAGCGACCGGTGTGGTGGCAGGCAGGTTCGATATCCAGTAGTCCCTCGGAGCGTCCTGGCCGTCCGGCCATTCGACCAGGAGGGTCCGGGTGGGCAGGACGCCGTCCCACCGGTTGCGGCCGCCGCCCGCCTCCTGGGCTGCGGTCAGGGCCTGCTTGCCCGCGGGCCGCACTGTCAGCACCGCGAACCGTGAGGTCATCGCGCCCTTGCTGCCGCGGCGCCAGGTCACCTCGGTGAACCGGCCGGCACCGGCCTCGACAGCAAGGACGGCGACGCCTCGCGGTGGGGTGCGGTAACGGGGCAGCGTGGGCGGACCGAGCCCGCCGTAAGCGGGCTGGTGCGGCTCGACCTCCTCCGGGTGGGCGACTTCCTTCCCGGTCAGGGCGAGAACATAGGACAGCCCTCGCTCCTCGAGGCCGAGCCGGAACGGGGTGCTGACGCCGTAGCCGGCGTCGGCGACCACGACCGGCGCCTTCAACTGCCAGGCGGCGAGTGTGTCGAGCAGGCCGAGCGCCAGACGCCACTTCTCCTGGTGGACGACGCCGTCGGGGACTGCTGCCCTGCGGCAGCGGTCCGGTTCGTCCGTCCACTCGCGCGGCAGATACAACTCCCAGTTCAACGGGCAGGACGCAGTGTCGGTGGCGGCATGGACACTGACCGCGACCTGGCAGTTCGCCCGCTTCCCGACCGCCCCGCAGTACTGACGGGCCACCCCTACCGACGCGGTGCCGCACTTGGGGAACGACACATCGTCGACCACCCACACCTCGGGCGTGATCGCCTCGGACAGCCGTTCGGCGATCCGCCGCCTGACCGGCAGCGGATCCCACGGCGACTGGTTCACGAACTGCTGCAGGGCCTGCATGTTCCCGTCCGGCAGACGCTCGGCCATCGGCTGGATCGATTTCCGCCGACCGTCAAGCATCAGACCCCGCAGGTAACACTCGCCCCACCGCCGCTGATCCCGCCGCGGCAACGACCCGAACACATCGGCAACGAACTCCGCCAACTCGCCCCGGAGTCGTTCCACCTCCCCCAACCTCATACCCGAGAGGATGCCCACCCAGGCGATATCACCCAACGTAACGAAGCACTACTAGG
>NZ_JBEXSR010000096.1:0-2664 GCF_040613735.1 Streptomyces sp. NPDC006235 | reverse complement strand
GTGGCGAGTTCCTCCGGGCGGACCGTGCGGTCGAGCCGTTCGGGCTCGGGCACCGGCAGATGACGTGCGAAGGAGAGACCGAGCTCAAGGAAACTCCCCCACTTGTCACCGGCTCCTCCCCAAGGAGCCGTGAAACGCTCGATCAGAATCGAACACGATCAGTGGGACAGCTGACCAAACTTGAGCCCACTGGTCAACTGAGAATGGTCGATTCCGGGCAACCGCTTGCTGAGCCCGTCACGGGCGTCTTCCGGGCTCACGAGACCGGCCCCCGGAGCGGACCCGGGAGTGTCCCCCGACCCGGCCGGGCAGAGGGCGCGGACGACGTACGCGTAGAGGGCGCCGTCGATCGCGTGCGGCTCGATGTCGCCGTTCTCGTCGACGCTCTGGTACTTCATCAGGTTCTGCGCGAGAGCCACCTGACGCTTGCCGTCCCGGCTGGACAGCGCGGTCATGCCGGCGCCGAACACCGCGCCGTCGTGGCCCCAGAAGCGGCCGCACGGCATCTCCAGCGCGTAGATGCCGAGGCCGTAGTCGAGGCCGCTCACCGGGACCGTGCGCGTCATCTCGCCCAGGGCGGCCTTGCCGATCAGCTTCCCGCCGAGCAGGGCGCGGTAGAAGCGGTTCAGGTCGTCGGTGGTGGAGACGACCGCGCCCGCCGTGTACGCCCAGGACATGTTGTAGACGCTGTAGTCGCGGGGCGGGTCGATCAGGCCGTAGAACGACTCGTACATCCGCGGGTGCGGGCCCTTGATGTACGGGGTGCGCGGGAAGGAAGTGTGGCGCAGTCCGGCCCGGTCGATGACGTCGCGGGTGATGTGCTGCTCGGCATTCCGGCCGGTGATCTTCTCCAGGAGCAGTCCGGCGATGACGTAGTTGGTGTTGGAGTACGAGCCGGGCAGCTCGCCCGGGCGTCCGGTGGCGGGGGCCGCCAGGCCCAGCCGGACGAGTTCCCCGGGACGGATGGAGCGGAAGCGCTCCTCGTCGAGGCTGGCGGTCGAGCCCTCGACGAGGGAGGGGAAGGCGCCCGCGATGTAGTCGCCGATATGGCTGGTGTGGTTCAGGAGCATACGGACGGTGACCTGCCGGCCGCGCTCCCCGGGTATCAGGTCGGGCAGGTAGTCGCCGACGGGCGCGTCGAGGCGGAGGCGGCCGCGCTCCACCTGCTGGAGCAGGGCGACGGAGGTGAAGGTCTTGCTGATGCTGCCCACGCGGTGCCGCATGCCCGGGGTGACGGGGCGTTCGGTCTTCACGTCGGCGACGCCGGAGGCTCCGGTCCACCGCTCGCGGCCGTCCCTGACGGACGAGAAGACGCCGTACATACCCGCCTCGTGGATGGCGTCCAGCGAGTCGCGCAGGGCGGTTCTGTCGAGTGACGTGCGGTCCGCGGACCCTGCGGGCGGCGCGGCCGGGCCGGCGTGGGCGGGTGCGGTCAGTACGGCGGTGGTCGTCAGCAACGTGGTGCCCAGGACCGTTCCGAGAAGCCGGGCGATACGCAACGGCCTTCCCCTTCCTCGGTGTTCGACAAGGTCGGGGTTATCGTCACGGCAAGCGGATGCTCCTTACATCCACCCACGGGATGATCGTTTATCGGCCGGACGATGGCAGAAATGACCACAACCACCGTTGATTTGACGGAACTTCACATGGCGGTCGGCCGCCAGGGCGTCCGTCGTCCGCCCGGAGGGCGGGCCCGGCGGCGTCCGGTGGGCGCTCTGGGGTCCCCCCGGCCGAAAGCTGGGGGAGTGCCGGCCGCCGCCAACCGCCGCCGCGGCCCGGGCGGCGGCCACGGGACACCGGCAGACAGGACTTTACGGACACGCCCTCGTCCGAACGACGGGCCGGAGGCTCACTCATGCGCATCGCACCGGGACGACGACACCGGCGGGCGGGAAGGCCGGGCCGGGCTCCCGAGCGGCACACGCGGGGACGCGACGGCCCGACCCGGCCTTCCACTGCCCGCAATCTCCCACCCGACACCCCACTCCGCCTCCTGGACGGGCCCGAACGAGGGCGGCCGGGGGAGACGCTCGTGCGAGGAGAGCCGTACAGGGCGGCCCCGCGAGGACGGCACCGCGAGAACAGCCCCGCGAGGACGGCACCGCGAGAACAGCCCCGCGAGGACGACCGCACGACGACGGCTTCGCGAGGACGGCCATGTCAGGACGGCCACGCCAGGACGGTCAGGCGAGCCTGCGATGATGCGGCGCATGTCGATCCTCGCCACCCTCGCGGTGCTGGCCCTCGCCGCCCTCCACGCCTACATCCTGGTGCTGGAGATGTTCCTGTGGACCACGCCGCGCGCCCGCGGCGCCTTCGGCACCACCGCCGAGTTCGCGGAAAGCACGAAGGCCCTGGCCGCCAACCAGGGCCTCTACAACGGCTTCCTCGCCGCCGGCCTGCTCTGGGGCGCGGTGGCGTCCGACCCGGTGGGCTTCCAGGTCTCGGTGTTCTTCCTGGTGTGCGTGGCGGTCGCGGGGGTGTACGGCGCGGCCACCGCCAGCCGGAAGATCCTCTTCGTCCAGACCGTCCCGGCGCTGATCGCCCTGGCCCTGGTGCTGCTCGCGCACTAGGTGTGCTGTCCGGGCAGGTTGGTGATGCGGCTGGCTGGGGTGTGGCCGCTGATGCCGGTGTGGGGTCGGTGGTAGTTGTACCAGTGGAGCC
>NZ_JBEXSR010000095.1:1873-3193 GCF_040613735.1 Streptomyces sp. NPDC006235 | reverse complement strand
GCTGGTCGTTGTTTGAGAACTGCACAGTGGACGCGAGCATCTGTGGCCAAGTTTTTAAGGGCGCACGGTGGATGCCTTGGCACCAGGAACCGATGAAGGACGTGGGAGGCCACGATAGTCCCCGGGGAGTCGTCAACCAGGCTTTGATCCGGGGGTTTCCGAATGGGGAAACCCGGCAGTCGTCATGGGCTGTCACCCGCTGCTGAACACATAGGCAGTGTGGAGGGAACGCGGGGAAGTGAAACATCTCAGTACCCGCAGGAAGAGAAAACAACCGTGATTCCGGGAGTAGTGGCGAGCGAAACCGGATGAGGCCAAACCGTATGCGTGTGAGACCCGGCAGGGGTTGCGTATACGGGGTTGTGGGATCTCTCTTTCATGGTCTGCCGGCCATGAGACGAGTCAGAAACCGTTGATGTAGGCGAAGGACATGCGAAAGGTCCGGCGTAGAGGGTAAGACCCCCGTAGTCGAAACGTCAGCGGCTCGTTTGAGAGACACCCAAGTAGCACGGGGCCCGAGAAATCCCGTGTGAATCTGGCGGGACCACCCGCTAAGCCTAAATATTCCCTGGTGACCGATAGCGGATAGTACCGTGAGGGAATGGTGAAAAGTACCGCGGGAGCGGAGTGAAATAGTACCTGAAACCGTGTGCCTACAAGCCGTGGGAGCGTCGGAATGAAGACTTGTCTTCATTCTCGTGACTGCGTGCCTTTTGAAGAATGAGCCTGCGAGTTTGCGGTGTGTTGCGAGGTTAACCCGGGTGGGGAAGCCGTAGCGAAAGCGAGTCCGAATAGGGCGTTTTTAGTAGCACGCTCAAGACCCGAAGCGGAGTGATCTAGCCATGGGCAGGTTGAAGCGGAGGTAAGACTTCGTGGAGGACCGAACCCACCAGGGTTGAAAACCTGGGGGATGACCTGTGGTTAGGGGTGAAAGGCCAATCAAACTCCGTGATAGCTGGTTCTCCCCGAAATGCATTTAGGTGCAGCGTCGTGTGTTTCTTGCCGGAGGTAGAGCACTGGATAGGCGATGGGCCCTACCGGGTTACTGACCTTAGCCAAACTCCGAATGCCGGTAAGTGAGAGCGCGGCAGTGAGACTGTGGGGGATAAGCTCCATGGTCGAGAGGGAAACAGCCCAGAGCATCGACTAAGGCCCCTAAGCGTACGCTAAGTGGGAAAGGATGTGGAGTCGCACAGACAACCAGGAGGTTGGCTTAGAAGCAGCCACCCTTGAAAGAGTGCGTAATAGCTCACTGGTCTAGTGATTCCGCGCCGACAATGTAGCGGGGCTCAAGCGTACCGCCGAAGTCGTGTCATTGCG
>NZ_JBEXSR010000095.1:0-1780 GCF_040613735.1 Streptomyces sp. NPDC006235 | reverse complement strand
ACGTGATGGGTAGGGGAGCGTCGTGTGCCGGGTGAAGCAGCCGCGGAAGCGAGTTGTGGACGGTTCACGAGTGAGAATGCAGGCATGAGTAGCGATTCACACGTGAGAAACGTGTGCGCCGATTGACTAAGGGTTCCTGGGTCAAGCTGATCTGCCCAGGGTAAGTCGGGACCTAAGGCGAGGCCGACAGGCGTAGTCGATGGATAACCGGTTGATATTCCGGTACCCGCTGTGAAGCGTCAAACATCGAATCCAGTGATGCTAAGGCCGTGAAGCCGCCCCTGATCTCTTCGGAGTGAGGGGGAGTGGTGGAGCCGCTGACCCGATCTGGTAGTAGGTGAGTGATGGGGTGACGCAGGAAGGTAGTCCAGCCCGGGCGGTGGTTGTCCCGGGGTAAGGGTGTAGCCCGTCATCTAGGTAAATCCGGGTGACATGAGGGTGAGACCTGATGCCGAGCCGATTGTGGTGAAGTGGATGATCCTATGCTGTCGAGAAAAGCCTCTAGCGAGTTTCATGGCGGCCCGTACCCTAAACCGACTCAGGTGGTCAGGTAGAGAATACCGAGGCGTTCGGGTGAACTATGGTTAAGGAACTCGGCAAAATGCCCCCGTAACTTCGGGAGAAGGGGGGCCATTTCTGGTGATCCGATTTACTCGGTGAGCTGGGGGTGGCCGCAGAGACCAGCGAGAAGCGACTGTTTACTAAAAACACAGGTCCGTGCGAAGCCGTAAGGCGATGTATACGGACTGACGCCTGCCCGGTGCTGGAACGTTAAGGGGACCGGTTAGTCACTCTTCGGGGTGGCGAAGCTGAGAACTTAAGCGCCAGTAAACGGCGGTGGTAACTATAACCATCCTAAGGTAGCGAAATTCCTTGTCGGGTAAGTTCCGACCTGCACGAATGGCGTAACGACTTCTCGACTGTCTCAACCATAGGCCCGGTGAAATTGCACTACGAGTAAAGATGCTCGTTTCGCGCAGCAGGACGGAAAGACCCCGGGACCTTTACTACAGTTTGATATTGGTGTTCGGTTCGGCTTGTGTAGGATAGCTGGGAGACTGTGAAGCGCTAACGCCAGTTAGTGTGGAGTCGTCGTTGAAATACCAGTCTGGTCGTGCTGGATGTCTAACCTGGGTCCGTGATCCGGATCAGGGACAGTGTCTGATGGGTAGTTTAACTGGGGCGGTTGCCTCCTAAAGAGTAACGGAGGCGCCCAAAGGTTCCCTCAGCCTGGTTGGCAATCAGGTGTTGAGTGTAAGTGCACAAGGGAGCTTGACTGTGAGACCGACGGGTCGAGCAGGGACGAAAGTCGGGACTAGTGATCCGGCGGTGGCTTGTGGAAGCGCCGTCGCTCAACGGATAAAAGGTACCCCGGGGATAACAGGCTGATCTTCCCCAAGAGTCCATATCGACGGGATGGTTTGGCACCTCGATGTCGGCTCGTCGCATCCTGGGGCTGGAGTCGGTCCCAAGGGTTGGGCTGTTCGCCCATTAAAGCGGTACGCGAGCTGGGTTTAGAACGTCGTGAGACAGTTCGGTCCCTATCCGCTGTGCGCGTAGGAGTCTTGAGAAGGGCTGTCCCTAGTACGAGAGGACCGGGACGGACGAACCTCTGGTGTGCCAGTTGTTCTGCCAAGGGCATGGCTGGTTGGCTACGTTCGGGAGGGATAACCGCTGAAAGCATCTAAGCGGGAAGCCTGCTTCGAGATGAGGACTCCCACCTCCTAGAGAGGGTAAGGCTCCCAGTAGACGACTGGGTTGATAGGCCGGATATGGAAGC
>NZ_JBEXSR010000094.1:0-5376 GCF_040613735.1 Streptomyces sp. NPDC006235 | reverse complement strand
CCAGGGCACACCGGTGCGGAACTTGAACACGATGCCCTCAAGAACCTGGCGGTGATCACGCCATCTGCCCCGGGCACGACCCGCAGGCGGCAGCATCCATCTCCACCGTGCCACTGGAAGATCATTCTGCAAGGACCCCTAAGGACGCCACCGGATTCGTCATCCTGCCCCGTCGCTGGGTTGTGGAGCGGAGCCTGGCCTGGATCATGCAAGCCCGCCGTCACGCCCGGGACTACGAACGGCTCATCCAGCACTCGGAATCTTTGATCACCTGGGCCGCGATCACACTGATGACCAGGCGCATCACCCGCCGGTCCTCCCGCAGGAGCACACAGCCCGCCTCGTATGAGGCCAACCGGGACTGATCGTTCTCAAGTTCACGGTCGGCAACGCCACCAGGACAGGCCCGTCCTCCCGGCCGGGAGCCTACTTCCCACGAACTTCCCTGAAGCCTGTTCAGTCTCTGAGTCGCCGCACGGCTCGACAGGTGAGAAATGAGACCGCTCTCGGCAGGTAATTTCTGACGCCAGTGACGCGGTGGTGGAAGCGCCCGGATGCCAGTCGCCTGCAGGACGAAGAAAAGAACAGGAAGCACAGGAAGCGCGGCTTGGCCACGATGGTTTCGGGGAACAGCTCACGGGCGGCTGGACCAGGCTCCGGCTCGCTGATGACGGTGATCCGGAAACCGGCCCCGGTGAAAACCTCGATCATCGCGTGCAGCGGCCTGTGCCAGATGCTGATCCGCGCGGTCTGGCCGTCCATGGTCCACTCGTCGGTCCAGTGGGTCGCGTCGAAGTAGTCGTACTCGGACTCACGGCCGGCCTGACGGTGCATGATGAGCTGCCCCTGAGGCCCATCTGCTCTCTGTCTGGGGCGAGCGATTGTCGAGAGGTCCAGGCTTTCGCTGTCCCCCTTTGACGCCCAGCGAGTGGTTCCGGATGTCTCACCGGCTACGCATCGGTGACGTCCCGGGGCGTCGCCGGGTGGAGGGAGTCGAAGTCCTCCATGAAACTCAACATCCGGGCGTTGACGAGGTCGGGGTGGTCGATCTGCGGCCCGTGTCCGGTCGCGGCGACGATCTCGGCGCGGGCGCCGGCAATCACCCGAGGAACGCGTTCGAGCTGACGCTTCGGGTGCACCAGAAGGCTGCGCTTACCCATGATCAGGTAGAATGGCGTCCGGATGGAGCCCAGCTCGGCGTCGGACAGCGGCAGTGGAGCGGGACGGCGTATCCGGAAGGCCTTCACGCCGGCCTGGATCCAGGCGCGCAGATCCGGATCGGATATGACCGGCTGTTCCAGCCACTTGGCCAGAGCCGGGCGCAGCCGCTTGGGAGCGAAGGTGGCGAAGAGGCTGGCGAAGATCCAGACGAAGAAGCGGAGTCCCACCTTCTCCAGCCCTCCCGGGTCGAGGGCGGTGACGGAGGCGATCCGTTCGGGCCGGCGGTGGACCTGGTTGATGACGAGCCAGCCGCCGTAGGAGGAGCCGACGAGGTGGACCTTGTCGAGGCCGAGGGCGTCGAGGGCCTCGTCCATCCACTGGGCGGCCCGCTCGGGTTGCCACATCGGCGCGCGGTGGATGCTGCGGCCCGGGTCGCCGGGGGTGTCAAGGGCGTAGACGGGGCGATCGGCGCTGAGCGCGGCCGTGTTGGGGTACCACATCGCGGAGCAGCCGCCCGAGCCGTGGATCAGGACGACCGGCGTGCGGGACTCGGCCGCCGGGTCCGCGGGGCCGTACCGGTAGACGTGAGTCGTCCCGAAGCTCGTCTCCACGTCGGTCTCGGAGCGGATCGGTGCGCCCTTCGCGTAAAGCACGTCGCAGGCGGCGAAGTAGCGGTCGCGCAACTGGTCGTTGACGTAGCGCCCTATGTCGCGGCGCGTTCCGGGCGTGTGCTCGGGCATGGGCTACCTCCGTGAGATCCGCTCTTTATGATACGACCGTACCATATTAGTGATACGGCGGTACCATGAAAAGGAGCCCTCGAGCCGGCCCAGACGGCGAACAGGGATCCCACCAACCCCCACCACGGCCGGAGACACCACGGATGCCCAAGCGCGTGGACCACGATGAACGCCGCACCCAGATCGCTGAAGCACTCATCCAGGTCGCAGGGCGGCAGGGCCTGCACGCGGTCGGCATGCGCGACGTCGCCGCCGAGGCGGGCGTTTCACTGCGCCTGGTGCAGTACTACTTCCAGACCAAGGAAAAGCTGCTCTTCCACGGCCTCCAACACCTGACCGACCGCTTCACCGCCCGCGTTGGCGCCCGCCTCGCCGCTGCCGGCCAAGACCCGGGCCCCCGCGCGACCATCGAGGCTCTGCTGCTGGCCTCGCTGCCGACCGACGAGGAGAGCCGAATCTTCCACCTTCTCTACAGCTCCTACTCGATCCTGTCCGTGACCGACGAGGCCCTCGCCGCCCAGCCGTTCATCGACAACCCTGACGCCGCCGAGAATGCCCTCACCCAACTGATCCGACAGGCACAGGAGACGGGCCAAGCCGATGCTGGAGCCGACGCTCGCACTGAGGCGATCAGCCTGCTTGCCATGACGGCAACCATGGGCACCAGCATCCTCGTCGGACAGCGCACGCCGGAGTCTGCCATCGCGGCACTCCAGTACCACCTCGACAGGATCTTCAATCGCAGCCAGACCTCGCCTACGACCCGGTGACTTCCGTTCTTGGCTTCACCGGCATCGGCCTGAGGTGCTGTTGAGCTGAGACATCAGCTCGCCGTTGGTGGCCCGAGTGGCTGCCAGATTCTCGTCGCGTTCACCAAGCCGCGAGTTGAGCTCCGCAACCTGCGGCTCGAGGTGGGTCAGCTTCTCCTCGAGGGCGTCGGCGTCGTGAAAGCTCCGAGCCCAGCAGCCTGCCAGGCCTCCTGACCGAGGACAGGGGACAGCCGTTGTTCGAGCTCGACGAACCGCTGGCCCGGGCGGGTGCGTCGGCGAGGTTAGCCCGGTCGGCTGGAGGAAGCGGCGACTAACCTCGGGCCCCGAGGGGCCTGCCGACGGTTGCACAGCGCGGGCCAGTACGGCGGCGTGGAGATCGCCGTGCCGGTAGAGCAGTTGCGGTGCACGTGCGCCAGGCGCGCAACGACAGACAAGGCGATCTTCAGCCTGTCGCAGGTCAGTCGTCGACGCCCGGACGCGGCAACGTCCACGGACTGAATCGTCGGCGCACGCCTTCGCGAGCCGGTCGGCAGGCAGCGGCCAGCTAACGCTTCCCGCCCTAGTACTCCAGTTGCACTTCGCTATCGCCGCTGGTCAGAGGCTGTTCTCTGAGCATACTCAGCTGACGCGTCGTCATGTAGTCGAAGTTCGTGACCGGCAGCCCCTGATCACTGTTGTGCTGATCGCGCAAGACGATGTGCGGCCTGGTGTCTGGGCTTTGGAGCTTGAGGAGGTGCTGTTGCGGGTCGGTCACCGGTTCGGACGGGTCGATCTGCGGCGGCGGATGCGGGACTACGTGCGCGGGCTGCTCGGCCCTGTCGGCCGGAAGAACGGCTGGCAGCTTGCGGAATATGTCGGCCACGACGTCCCAGCCGGCTTGCAGCACCTGCTGAACCGGGCCCGGTGGGATCCGGACGAGGTCCGCGACGACCCGCAGGAATACGTGGCCGAACGCCTCGGCGAGCCCGACGGTGTCCTGATCATCGACGAGACCGGCTTCCTCAAGAAGGGCACCACTTCGGCGGGCGTGCAGCGGCAGTACTCCGGCACGGCGGGACGCACGGAGAACTGCCAGGTCGCCGTGTTTGCCGCCTATACCTCGTCGTGAGGCCGGACCTTGGTGGACCGGGAGCTGTACCTGCCGAAGTCCTGGACGTCCGACCGGGATCGGTGCCACGCGGCAGGAGTGCCCGACGCCCGGGCCTTTGCCACCAAGACCGAGCTTGCCCGGAGCCTTATCGCCCGGGCACTCGCCTCACCCCTACCCATCGCCTGGGTGACGGCGGACGCACTCTACGGCCAGGACTGGCACTTCCGCCGCATGCTTGAGGAGGCCGGGCTGGGCTACGTCGTCCCGGTCCCGAAGTCGCAGCAGGTCAAGTCCCTCGCCGGCTGCTGGCGCATCGACCAACTCATCGGTGACGCCCCCGACGAAGCCTGGGAGCGGCTTTCCTGCGGCGACGGAGCCAAGGGTTCGCGCATCTATGACTGGGCAGCCGCCCAGATCCCGGCCATTCCCTTCTTCGGCGGTGGCGAGCCTTCGCACCACCGGTGGGTACTCGCCCGCCGCAGCATTGCCCACCCGGACGAGATCGCCTACTACCTGGCTATGCACCCGCCGACACCAGTGTCGCGGAGCTGGTGCGCATTGCCGGTTCCCGCTGGGCGATCGAGTCCTGCTTCCAGAGCGCGAAGAACGAGTGCGGCCTGGACCAGTACGAAGTCCGCCGCTACCCGGGCTGGCACCGGCACATCACTCTCGCGATGCTCGCCCATGCCTTCCTCGCCGCCATGGCAGCGCAGGCCGAAGATGCAAAGGGGGCCGCAGAAACGGATCTTTCCTCGTCCCGCTCGGCCTGGCAGAGATCCGCAGGCTCCTGGCGACTTGCCACCCCAGGACAAACCACCACCGCCGCCACATTGATCGGACACTGACCTGGTCCCAGTGGCGCCGTCGCCACCAGGTGATAGCCATGCGCTGCCACTACAAACGCCGCACCGCCGGTCACGAACTTCGACCGCATGACGACGCATCAGCTGAGCATGCTCAGAGAACATCCTCTGACCAGCGGCGATAGCGAAGTGCAACTGGAGTATAAAGACGGCCCTGGTACTGCAGCGGCAGGCGTTCGCCGACCAGGTTCCGCTGCTTCGGGGCCCCAGCTTGGGCCGGGACATGCCTGTGGGTCCCGGGCGTTCCCGGGACCCACAGGTTCGCTGCTGTTCGGTGGTCTACCAGCGATACCAGCGGCCCTTGCGGCCGCCTGTGTCCGCAGTGCGCATCACGAAGCCCAGCAGCCAGACGACCAGCACGATGACCGCGATCCACCACAGTGCCTTCATCGCGAAGCCCGCGCCAAAAAGGATCAGAGCCAGAAGCAGGACGAGTAGCAGGGGAACCATAGTTATCAACCTCCGTCGCTCCTCGTGCCCAGCGATTCGAAGAACACACGGTCGATCTGCCTGGTTTCTTCACTGCCCTTACGGGAACTGGGCCCAGTTTCGTCACGGGCATACACCTCACGGCTGGCACGGGGCGCCCGGCGCGTCCGCACCGTTTCCAACAGCTGGGATCGGGGGGTTGAAGCCGGGAAACGCTGCTGCGAAGGTCCCCTAGGTAGCGTCTTATCGATCACGCATCGAGCCAGATGAGTGTGCTGGCCAGGGTTATGGCGGCGAGGTAGCGGTCGGGCTGTTTGTCGTAG
>NZ_JBEXSR010000093.1:0-6043 GCF_040613735.1 Streptomyces sp. NPDC006235 | reverse complement strand
ACGCGCCCGCAGCCGCGTACGCACGGAAGGGGACGTGTCGGGGGGTGTCCGCCCGCAGCGGTTGGCGCGTCAACGGACAGTCAGTCGGTATCCGAGCCCATCGCGCCGTTCCGAGGACGACACCCCCCGGCGCTGGCCCCGACCCACCACCACCGCGCAGGCGCTACACGCGCCGAACCCCCGCGGCCCCCGCCCCCAACGCCCCCCGCTGCGGCGCGATCCCCGACGGCACAGCCCGCTGGCGGGCCGGTGTTCCCGTCCAGCAGGTGCCGCGGCGGGACAGCAGGCGGCGGAGCCACAGTTCCAGGGAGACGAGGTCGGCGAGACCGTCCAGCGGGAGGGGCTCGCCCGCCGCCGCGGAACGGAGGGCCTTGCGGACCACCCGGGCTTCGACCAGCCCCGCCTCCGCCAGCAGCGGCGTGTCGAACAGGGCGATCAGGGAGTCCGCCGCCACCCTCAGCCCCGTGCGCGCCGCGGCCGCCGCCGTCGCCTGGGTCGGGACGCCCCACCCGGGCGGCAGGTCCCGGACGCCGGCCCCTTCCAGCACCGTGCGCAGTATGGCCGCCCGCGCCCCCGGCCGTACCCGCAGCGCCTCGGGCAGCGCCCGGGCCGCGCGCACGACCTGGTTGTCGAGGAACGGCGCGTGCAGCCGCTGGAAGCGGATCTCCGCGGCCTGCTCCAGCACCCGCAGGTCCGCCGCATACCGCGCCAGCGCCGCACGCGCACGGAAGTCACCCGGCCGCTGCCCCGGCCCCACCAGCTCCGACCGGTGCGTCGCCGCCTGAAGACGAACCGATACTTCAGCGAGCGCCTCACCGGTCAGCCAGCGCGCCGCCGGCCCGGGTCTCCCCCAGGTCAGCGCGGCGAGCGAGGCCTCCACCGCGCCCCCGGGCGCGTCCGGGCCGTCGTCCGTACGGTGCTCGAGCAGTCGCTCGGCCAGGCCTTCGAGCCCCGCCCGGTACGGCGTACGGGACAGCCGCCGCGCCGCCGCGTACACGCGCGCGGGGACCAGCACCGAGCCGTCCGTCCTGGCCAGCGCGGCGACGGGCCGCACCAGGTGGCGGCGCTTGCGGTCCATCAGCAGGTCGGCCAGCCGCGCGGGATGGGCGTCCAGGACCTGCCGCGCGCCGTAGCCCGTGAAGTGGTCCGCGCTGCCGGCCGCGAGCCGCGCCCGGTGCCGTGCCGCCGTCACCAAGGACGCGCCCGGCTCGTCGGTCAGCGGGCCCTGCAGGTCGGCGTACGGCAGGGTGTCCTCGCCGCCGGCCACGACGACATGGTGCAGCCGCGGGTTCGCGGCCAGCGCGCCCGCCCGCTCCAGTTCGGCCTCCCGCCCTCCGACGGCCAGGTCGTTGAACGTGACCGCCAGCAGCCGCTCCCCCGCGCCCGTGCCGTGCCCCAGCACCGTGCCCGGCCTCCCGGGCAGCCCCGCGGCCAGCAGCGCCAGCGTCCCCGAGGCGGGCCCGCCGGACAGATCCGCCCCGATCCCCGGCACCGGCATCCCGCGCGCGGCACGCCGCTCGGCGGGCCCCATGCCGGGCACGGGCCCGGGGTCGATGTCCGCCCCGGGGACGTGCCGCGGCGCGGACAGCCGGGTCCGTACGGCCTCCACGAGCGCGTCGCGCACGGCGTCGACCGCGCTGTCGGGGTCGGCCGAGGGCGCCGCCACCGCCAGCGAGGCGACCGGCTCGTACCCGGCGATCTCACGCGCCCCCGCGCGAAGGATCAGCGCATGCCCCGGCGGAATGCGCTTCACGCCGTCGTACGGCGTGGAGTCATGAAGCGCCGCCGGCACGTCAGGGGCGGCCAGCAGCGCGGCGAGGTGCCCGAAGTCGAGGTTGGCCTCGATGAGGTCGGCGAGCGGCAGCGCGGCCGTCGCATACGCCGTGCCGCCGGCCCAGGGGGTGTAGAACACCGGCCGCGCGCCCGCGAGGTCGCCGCAGACGGTCAGCCTCCGGCCGACCTGCACGATGGCCGTATAACTCCCCGGCCAGGCGGTCAGATGCCGAAGGGCCCCGCCGCGCGCGGCGAACAGCGCGACGCGCAGCTGCTCGTCGGTGGCCCCGCAGATGCCGAGGACGGCGATGCGCGTCCGGTCGTCGGCCTTCACCACCCGCACTTCGTCGGGGCGCCAGTCACCGACCGCCCACAGCGGATCGGGATCGCCCCACAGGAGTTGGGAGCCCACCGGGTGCAGGGTCTCACCGTCGGGTCCCGTGGCCCCCGCCGAGCCGGCAGCGACGGCTCCCGCGGCGGTGCTGCTCCATCCCACCAACCACCGCATCGCCGCCTCCACAGGCTGTGGACAACCAGTGCACCGTACGAACCGGTTCACCATGCTGCCATGAAGGAAGCGTTCCAGAGTGCGCCCGCGCCGCTTGCGCTCCGCCGAACGCGCCCCGGCGGAGCCACCCACGCCGCCCCGGACACCCCGAACGACCCCGAACACCCCTGGGGCGACGCCGAGGAGGACAGCGAAGACGACGATGAAGACGGAAAGAGAAAACGGCGGCGGAGACGGCAAGAACAGAGGGACGGCCAGGAGGCAAGACACGTCAGCGACACGTCATCAGTACGACTGCGGCGCGAATGCGCCCCCGATACACGCCCCGAATACGCCCGACGCGCCCTCAACTACCGTGGTAGGAGGCCTGATACCCCACCGCCGACGGAGTCGATTTTCGGCCAAATCCCCATCCCGCGCGCAGCGTCGAACACTCTCCGTACAGACCCTGCGGACCGCCGCGCGGTCGCGCAGCCCGGGAGACGGAGTACGCCTCCCGGACCGTTCCGCCGCCCGCGGGGATGAAGGCGGCGGTGTCCCCCAGCCCACTGGATCCAGTACAGCGGGCCGACCCACGCAACGACCATGGAACCGCTCCCGCGATGGCCGGAGAAGAGCGCACGGACAGGCGCACGGCCACACACTGGGAGCACACCGCAACAGGCTGTATCTGAACCGCACTTCAGTACGGACCACAATCCCGCCAACCGGAACAATGCCCCTTAACGCTTGGGATGCGGCGAACTACGCTGGGTTTACGAATGCCGCGTGGTTATGCCAACGTCGGCAGCCGTCTGTGTCGAGGGGTGGCGCATGTCCAGGGAGCAACGCGGGCCGAACGAAAAACTCGGCGCCGTTCTCGCCCTCGCGGGAATCAGCAACGCAGGCCTCGCGCGGCGCGTCAACGATCTTGGCGCTCAGCGAGGACTGACGCTTCGCTATGACAAAACGTCGGTGGCGCGCTGGGTGTCGAAGGGCATGGTGCCGCAGGGTGCGGCGCCGCACCTCATCGCCGCCGCCATCGGCCAGAAACTCGGCCGCCCGGTGCCGCTCCACGAGATCGGCCTGGCGGACGCGGACCCCGCGCCCGAAGTCGGCCTCGCCTTCCCGCGGGACGTCGGACAGGCGGTGAAGTCCGCGACGGAGCTGTACCGTCTCGACCTCGCGGGCCGCCGCGCCGGGGGCGGCATCTGGCAGTCGCTGGCCGGATCGTTCGCGGTGAGCGCGTACGCGACGCCCGCCTCACGATGGCTGATAACCCCGGCCGACAGTTCGGTCGCGCGTGACGTGGGCCTCGGCGAGGACTCCGGCGCACCGCTCAAAGTCGGCCACAGCGATGTGCAGAAGCTGCGGGAGGCCGCCGAGGACGCGCGGCGCTGGGACTCCAAGTACGGCGGCGGCGACTGGCGCTCGTCGATGGTCCCGGAGTGCTTGAGGGTGGAGGCCGCGCCCCTTCTCCTCGGCTCCTACTCCGACGAGGTGGGCCGGGCCCTCTTCGGCGCCTCCGCCGAACTCACCCGGCTCGCGGGCTGGATGGCGTTCGACACCGGCCAGCAGGAAGCGGCCCAGCGCTACTACATCCAGGCCCTGCGCCTGGCCCGGGCGGCGGCGGACGTCCCCCTCGGGGGCTACGTCCTGGCCTCCATGTCCCTCCAGGCCACCTACCGCGGCTTCGGCGACGAGGGCGTGGACCTCGCCCAGGCCGCCCTCGAACGCAACCGCGGCCTGGCCACGGCCCGCACCATGAGCTTCTTCCGCCTCGTCGAGGCCCGGGCACACGCGCGTGCGGGTGACGCCCAGGCGGCCGGCGGCGCCCTGAAGGCGGCCGAGAGCTGGCTGGAGCGCGCCCGCCCCGGCGACAACGACCCGAGCTGGCTCGGCTTCTACTCCTACGACCGCTTCGCCGCCGACGCGGCCGAGTGCTACCGCGACCTCAAGGCGCCCCGCCAGGTCCGCCGCTTCACGGAACAGGCGCTGTCGAAGCCCACCGAGGAGTTCGTCCGCTCGCACGGCCTGCGCCTGGTCGTCTCGGCGGTCGCCGAACTGGAGTCGGGAAACCTGGACGCGGCGTGCGAGCAGGGCGTGCGGGCGGTGGAGGTCGCCGGACGCATCTCCTCGGCCCGCACCACCGAGTACGTCAAGGACCTCCTGCACCGGCTGGAGCCGTACGGCGACGAGCCACGGGTGGTCGAGCTGCGCGAACGCGCACGGCCGCTGCTGATGGCTCCGGCCTAACCGGGCAGGCATACCGCCGTCCCCGCGTTTGAAGGCATTGTCAGTGGCGCAGTGCACTATCGAAAGCGGGAGGTGGTGCGGGTGACGCGGGTGCCGGAGATCGCATACGACTGTGACGTGCTGGTGATCGGCGGAGGGATCGTCGGTCTGTCGACGGCGTACGCGATCACACGGGCCGCACCGGGCACACGTGTCACGGTCCTGGAGAAGGAACCGGGCCCGGCCCGGCACCAGACGGGCCGCAACAGCGGCGTCATCCACAGCGGCATCTACTACCGCCCCGGCTCCCTCAAGGCGCGCTACGCGGTGGGGGGCGCCGCGGAGATGGTCAAGTTCTGCGCCGAGTACGGCATCCCGCATGCGGTCACCGGCAAGCTGATCGTCGCGACCGACCGCGCGGAGCTGCCCCGCCTGCACGCCCTCGTGCAGCGCGGCAGGGAGAACGGCATTCCGGTCCGTGAACTGGGCGGATCCCAGATCGCGGAGTACGAGCCGGAGGTGCGGGGCCTCGCCGCGATACACGTCGGGACGACCGGCATCTGCGACTTCGTCGCGGTCGCCCGCCAGCTGGCCCACGGCTCGGGCGCGGAGATCCGCTACGGCACGCGGGTCGTGCGCGTCGACCGCCGCCCCGAGCGGGGCGTCGCCGTGCTCACGGCCACCGGGGACGTCGTGCGCGGGCGGGTCCTGGTGAACTGCGCGGGCCTCCACAGCGACGAGATCGCCCGGCTGACCGGGGACGACCCGGACGTCCGGATCGTGCCGTTCCGGGGCGAGTACTACGAGCTGGCCCGGCCGGAGCTGGTGCGGGGCCTGGTGTACCCGGTCCCCGACCCGGCGTTCCCTTTCCTCGGGGTCCATCTCACGCGCGGGATCGACGGAGGTGTCCACATCGGGCCCAACGCGGTGCCGGCGCTGGCCCGCGAGGGGTACGGCTGGGGGACGGTCCGTGCGCGGGAGCTCGGGGCGACGCTGGCCTGGCCGGGCTCCTGGCGGATCGCCCGGCGGCACTGGCGGTACGGGGCGGGGGAGCTGCGGCGGTCGCTGTCCAAGGGAGCGTTCACGGAGGCGGTGCGGAGATTGCTGCCCGGGGTGTCCGAGGGCGACCTGGTGCCGACGGCGGCGGGGGTCCGGGCGCAGGCGGTACTGCGTGACGGCACGCTGGTGGACGACTTCCTGTTCCGCGAGGGCCCTCGTACGGTCCATGTACTGAACGCGCCGTCTCCCGCGGCCACGGCGTCCTTGCCGATCGGCAGGGAGGTGGCACGCAGGGCACTGAGCGCGCTCTGAGAGTTTCGAGGTGCTCGGCGTTGTTGCTGAGCCCGGGACGTTGCCCAGCCCCCGCGGAGCGGGGTACCGCTGCGCCCACCCCGTGCCGCCTGGGGGCACCTCCCAGGCCCTTAAGGCACTGGGGGAGGCACGACTGCCCACGGCTAGGGCCTGTCGTTTGGATCAGGTCGCAGGGAACCGACAGCGCTGATCAGCGCCGGTGAGCGGGGTCTGGTGCGTGCAGCTGCAAGGCGGAGG
>NZ_JBEXSR010000092.1:0-7017 GCF_040613735.1 Streptomyces sp. NPDC006235 | reverse complement strand
CCGCTACGAGAAGACCGCCACCATCTACCTGGCCGGACTCCACATCGCGGGCATCTTCCTCTGGTCCGCCCGATGATCCAAACGAAACCGCCTAGCTGCGGGCAGTCGTGCCTCCCCCAGTGCCTCAAGGGCCTGGGAGTGCCCCCAGGCGGCACGGGTGGGCGCAGCGGCATCCCGCTCCGCCGGGCTGCGCACCCACCCGGCCCCGGCCCCGGCACCGACGCCGGGTGCCTACAGGCTCACTCCCACCGTCACCGGCTCGTTCACCAGCGTGATCCCGAAGGCCTCGCGGACCCCGGCCACGACCTCGCGGGCCAGGGCGAGCAGATCCTCCGTGGTCGCCGTACCCCGGTTCGTAAGCGCCAGGGTGTGCTTCGTGGAGATGCGGGCCGGCCCGTCGCCGTAGCCCTTCGTGAAGCCCGCCTTGTCGATCAGCCAGGCCGCGGAGGTCTTGGTGCGGCCCGCCCCCGCGGGATACGCGGGCGGCTCCACCCCCTCACCGAGGCGCTCCCGCACCCGCGCGCGGAACGTCGCGAAATCGGCGTCCGTGAGGATCGGGTTGGTGAAGAAGGAGCCCGCCGACCACGTGTCGTGGTCCTCGGGGTCCAGGACCATGCCCTTGCCGGCGCGCAGCTTGAGCACGGTGTCGCGGGCCGAGGCGAGCGGGACGCGGTCGCCGGCCTCGACTCCGAGGGCGCGGGCCGTCTCGGCGTACCTGAGGGGGGCGGACAGGCCCTCGGCGTCCTCCAGAGCGAAGCGGACGCGCAGGACCACGTAGCGCTCGGGGTCGGACTTGAAGCGGCTGTGGCGGTAGGAGAAGGCGCAGTCCTCGTTGGCCAGGGTGACCGTCTCGCCGGTCCGGCGGTCGTAGGCGACGACCTCCGTGATCGTCGAGGAGACTTCCTGGCCGTACGCCCCGACGTTCTGGATGGGGGTCGCGCCGGCCGAGCCGGGGATGCCGGCCAGGCACTCGATGCCGGCCAGGCCCGCTTCCACCGTGCGGGCGACGGCGTCGCTCCACACTTCGCCGGCGGCCAGTTCCAGTCTCGTGCCGTCGAGGGAGTAGCCCTTGGTGGCGATGACGAGGGCGGTGCCCTCGAAGCCCTTGTCGCCGATGACCAGGTTGGAGCCGCCGCCGATGACGAGCAGCGGGGTGCCCGTCTCGTCGGCTTCGCGGACGACGGCGATCACTTCGTCGTCCGTCGTCGCGGTGACCAGCCGGGTCGCGGGGCCGCCCAGCCGGAAGGTGGTCAGCGGGGCGAGGGGGGCGTCGTGGAGTTCCAGCACGGGCTCAAGAGTACGAGACGGCACTGACAGGCTCCGGCACGCGTGCGTGCGGCCCCTGTCCGGGAGACGGGGGCCGCACGCGCGCGTGGTGTCGTTCAGGGCAGGCGGCGCATCGCCTCCGGCCAGGAGAGCGGGAGGTCGTCGCTGCCGGCCTGCCATGTGGTGAAGCTCGCGTCCTTCATCTGCGGGGCGAGGCCCCGGGCAGTGGGTCCGTGAGCGCCCGCGCGGACGAAGTCCTGGAGTGCGGCCTTGGACTCCCAGGCGGACAGCGTCCAGAAGGTCCGTCGGAGGGGCTTCGCCTTCAGGGTCGCCCCGTAGACGCCGGGGCTGCGGCGCACCTGGCGCCAGACGGCGGGCGTCCCGGCGAGGAACTTCAGCGCTCCCCACAGGGTGCGCGTCTCGAAACGGGAGGCGAAGACGTGCACCTCGATGTCGCGGGGCGGGGTGTTGGGGACGGTCCAGGGAAGGGTGGGCATGACCGTTCTCCTTCGGGTCGTCGCGGTCAGTGGGACGCGGTCTCCAGGACGGGGGCCGGTTCGGCCGGGGCGGCCTGCGGCTCGGCGCGTCGCCGGGTCGGGATCAGCAGGGCCGCGACGCCCGCGAGGGCGACGACCGCGGAGCCCGTCACCAGTGCGGGGCGCATGCCGTCGACGAAGGTCTGGCCGGTCTCGTAGCCGCCCTGCGCCGCGAAGATCGACGCCATGACGGCGATGCCGAGCGCTCCGCCCACCTCGCGCAGGGCGTTGTTGGCACCGGAGGCGATGCCCTGCTCCGAGGGCCGGACGCTGGACATCACCAGGTGCGAGGCGGGGGCGAAGAACAGGGCCATGCCGATGCCGCTGACGATCAGGGCGGGCAGCTGGGCGGCGTAGGAGGCGTCCGCCGTGGCCACGACCGACATGTAGCCGAGGCCCAGGGCCTGGAGGAACAGGCCCGCGGCGACGACCGGGCGGCCGCCGATGCGGTCGGCGAGGATGCCTGCGATCGGGGCGACCAGCATCGGCATGCCGGTCCAGGGCAGCATCCTGAGGCCCGCCTCGGTGGGCGAGTAGCCGAGGACGCCCTGCATGTACTGGCTGAGCAGGAAGATCGAGCCGAACATGCCGAGGAACATCAGCAGGCTCGCCGCGTTGATGCCGGCGAAGGCCCGGGAGCGGAAGAGCCGCATCGGGAGCATGGGGTTGGCGGCACGCGCGCTGTAGAGGACGAATCCGGTGAGGAGTGCGGAGCCCGCGAACAGGCCCGTCAGGACCACCGAGCCGGTCCAGCCGTCGACGGGGCCGCGGACCAGGCCGTAGACGATGCCGAAGAGGCCGCTGCTGGCGAGCAGGGTGCCGGGTATGTCGAGCGGGGCGCCGGTGCCGTGGGACTCGGCGAGGCGGAGGCGGGCGAGGGGCAGCAGGGCCAGACCGAGCGGGACGTTCAGCCAGAAGATCCACTGCCAGGAGATGTGCTCGGTGAGGGTGCCGCCGACCAGCGGCCCGGAGGCGACGGCGAGTCCGTTGACGGCTCCCCAGATGCCGTACGCCATGCCCCGCTTGGCGGCGGGCACGGCTGCGGTGAGCAGGGTGAGTGTCAGCGGCATCATCACCGCCGCGCCGGCGCCCTGGATCGCGCGGGCGGCGATGAGGGAGTCGATGCCCGGTGCCAGGGCCGCCGCGGCGGAGGCGCCGGTGAAGACGGCGAGCCCGGCGATGAAGAGCCGGCGGCGGCCGAACCGGTCGCCGAGGGCCGCGCCGAACATCAGCAGGACGGCGAAGGTGAGCGTGTAGGCGCTCACGGTCCATTCCAGGTCGTGCAGTCCCCCGCCGAGGTCCTCCCGGATGGAGGGCAGGGCGGTGGTGACGACGAGGTTGTCGAGGGCCGCCATGAATCCGGCGACGCTGGTGATGACGAGGGCCCAGGCGGCTCCCCCGCGGCGTGCGGTCTGCTGTGACATCTCTCCCCCAGAGAGGTGATTCGCTTGATCGGCTTAGTTATTGATCACTAACTTTTGAGATCATGAAAAAGGGCAGCATTCCCGCCTTCCCTGTCAGATCTCCAGCCGGCCCTTGAGCCGCGCCGACGGGTACAGCCCCTCCCAGACGCGGTGTTCGGGAGGGAAGCCCATGGCCGCCAGGCAGTTGATGAGCATCCCGTAGG
The DNA here is from genome assembly GCF_040613735.1 of Streptomyces sp. NPDC006235. Classification (NCBI taxonomy): domain Bacteria; kingdom Bacillati; phylum Actinomycetota; class Actinomycetes; order Kitasatosporales; family Streptomycetaceae; genus Streptomyces; species Streptomyces sp. NPDC006235. Next base: position 3,588 of record NZ_JBEXSR010000092.1, on the reverse strand, counting down.
CCATGAAGGTCGTCGTCTCGCTGACGTCGCCACCCAGCGGCACATGAACCGTGTCCCACAGCCGCATCCAGCCGGCGCGCACCGACTCGCCGAACTCCTGGTCGCCCTCTTCCTCGGCCGCCTTCACGGCGACGTACATCTGCATCTGCATCATGAGCCGCTCGGGCCGCTCCGCGATGACCTTGGTGTACGCGTTTCCCATGGCGTGCAGGGCCTCTTCGCCCGACAGCCCCTCGGAGGCCTCCGCGAAAGTGCGGATCGTGTCTTCCACGCACCGCTCTGCCGCCGCCAGGAAGATCGCCTTCTTGCCGGGGAAGAGCCTGAAGAGATACGGCTGCGAGACACCGACCCGCCGGGCGATCGCCTCGGTGGACGTGCCGTGGTAGCCGCCGCGGGCGAATTCGATCGTCGCCGCGCGGATGACGCTCTCGCGCCTCTCCTCCGCACTCATCCTGGCCATGCGAGTAAGTTAGTACTCAATCACTAACTACGTCAAGCGAGTGTCGATGGCCAGGTGCGAATAAGGGGCGCCTCACCCTGGAGAGCGCCCCTTACCAGGTCGTCTGCCGTCTCAGGCCAGCCGCACGACCGCACGCGACATGCCGAGCACCTTCTGCCCCGCGCTCGTCGCCGTGAGGTCCACGCGGACGGTGTTGTCGTCGAGCTTGGCCGCGACCTTGCCGGCGACCTCGATCACGGCGCCCTGGTCGTCGTTCGGGACGACGACCGGCTTGGTGAAACGGACGCCGTACTCGACGACCGCGCCCGGGTCGCCGGTCCAGTCGGTGACCACGCGGATCGCCTCGGCCATGGTGAACATGCCGTGCGCGATGACGTCCGGCAGGCCGACCTCCTTGGCGAACTTCTCGTTCCAGTGGATCGGATTGAAGTCGCCGGAGGCGCCCGCGTACTGGACGAGGGTCGCGCGGGTCACGGGGAAGCTCTGCGCGGGCAGTTCGGTGCCGACCTCGACGTCAGAGTAGGAGATCTTCGCCGTCATGGGATCGCTCACGCCTCCTCGGCCGCGCGGGCCACGAGCTTGGTCCAGGCGGTCACGACGTGCTCGCCGGCCTCGTCGTGGACCTCGCCGCGGATGTCCACGATGTCGTTGCCCGCGAGGGACTTGATCGCCTCGATGGTGGAGGTGACCGTGAGCCGGTCACCGGCGCGGACCGGGCGGCGGTAGGCGAACTTCTGGTCGCCGTGCACCACGCGGCTGTAGTCCAGGCCGAGCTGGGGGTCCTGGACGACCTGCCCGGCGGCCTTGAACGTGATCGAGAAGACGAAGGTCGGCGGCGCGATCACATCGGGGTGGCCGAGCGCCTTGGCGGCCTCCGCGTCCGTGTACGCCGGGTTGGCGTCCCCGACCGCCTCGGCGAACTCACGGATCTTCTCCCGGCCCACCTCGTAGGGCTCGGTGGGCGGGTACGTCCGCCCCACGAAGGACTGGTCGAGCGCCATGGCCCGGCACCTCCTGGTTCCGCTACTGAACGGTACGGGTCATTCAACGACGCGAGGCCGCCCCCGATCACTCGGGAACGGCCTCGTGTACGAGCCTGATTTATCGCGTTTCGCGGTGCGCGGTGTGCGCGTTGCAACGCGGGCAGTGCTTCTTCATCTCAAGACGGTCCGGGTTGTTACGCCGGTTCTTCTTGGTGATGTAGTTCCGCTCCTTGCACTCCACGCAGGCCAGCGTGATCTTCGGGCGGACGTCGGTGGCAGCCACGTGAGTGCTCCTAAGACGAACGGATGGACTGTTTAACGCAAGAAGAGTAGCCGATCGAAGGACCGACCCCGCAATCGGCTACTGTCAGTAGCGGTGACCGGACTTGAACCGGTGACACAGCGATTATGAGCCGCTTGCTCTACCGACTGAGCTACACCGCTTTGATGTGATCGGGCCCCCGCCTCGCGACGGGAACCAGCCACACCAGAGCCCCAAAACGGAATCGAACCGTTGACCTTCTCCTTACCATGGAGACGCTCTGCCGACTGAGCTATTGGGGCGAGCGATGAAGACATTACACGCTCCGCGGCCGTTCGCCCAAATCCGTTTCGGGGTACCCGCCCGGGCCGCACCACCGTCCGCACAGCAGCCTCGCGCGCGCCTCTCGTTCCGCACGGCGGACCACGCCGGTACGACTATTGCGCTCCTCCCCGCGACGGACGGGAGGCCGTCCTAGGCTCGACTCACTCTGAGTGATCATGCGTCCTCGCGTGCGCAGCCGAGCCCCAGGAGCGCGATGCCCGACAGCCAGCCGCAGCCACCGCCCCCCTCGTCCTCGCCGGGACCGGCCGACCCGTCGTCGCTGCTGCTGTGCGGTGCGCGGCTCACCGACGGCCGGACCGTGGACGTACGGCTGGTCGGCGGGCGCATCGAGGCGGTCGGCACGGCCGGCAGCCTGGCGGCGGGCGGCACGCGCGCGTGCGGAGAGCGAGTGGATCTCGGCGGCTATCTGCTGCTGCCGGCCCCGGCCGAACCGCACGCGCACGCCGACACGGCGTTGTCGGCCGACGCCCAGGGCCCCGTCTCGTACGAGCCCCAGGACGTCCAGCGGCGGGCGACCGAGGCCGCGCTGCTCCAGCTCGGGCACGGGGCGACGGCGGTGCGGGCCCATGTGCGGGTGGGGGACGTGCAGGGGCTGGGGGTGCTGGCGGCCGTGTTGCAGGCGCGGCGGGCGCTGCGGGGGCTGGCGGAGCTGACGGCGGTGGCGATGCCCCGGGTGCTGACCGGGGTGGCCGGGGCGGACGGGCTGGCGGTGTTGCGGGACGCGGTGAAGATGGGCGCCTCGGTGGTGGGCGGCCGGCCGGATCTCGACCCGGATCCGACGGGGTACGTGGAGGCGGTCCTGGAGGTGGCCTCCGAGCACGGCTGTCCCGTCGACCTGCACACGGACGCCGGGGATCCGGCGCGGCTGGCCCGGCTCGCGGCGATGGCGGGCGGGCTGCGCCCCGGGGTGACCCTCAGCCCGTGCGGCGATCTCGGCCGGCTGCCCTCCGAGGTGGCCTCGCGGACCGCGGACCAACTGGCGGCGGCCGGGGTGTCGGTGGTGTGCTTGCCGCAGGGCGGCTGCGGTGGCGTGGACCGGCGGGGGGCGGCTCCGGTGCGGCTGCTGCGCGCGGCCGGGGTGCGGGTGGCCGCCGGGAGCGGGGCGCTGCGGGACGTGTCGAACCCCGTGGGGCGCGGCGACCCGCTGGAGGCGGCGTTCCTGCTGGCGTCGCGCTACGGCCTGTCGCCCGGGGAGGCGTACGACGCGGTGAGCGGGTCGGCGCGGGCGGTGCTGGGGCTGCCGGAGGTGCGGGTGGAGGCGGGTTTCCCGGCCGAGTTGCTCGCCGTGCGCGGGAACGGGCTCGCGGGGGCGCTGTCGCTGGCGTACAGCCGCGTGGTGGTGCACCGGGGGCGTGTGGTGGCGCGGACCAGCGCGGTGCGGGAGTACTGCAGTTCGGCGGCTTCGGTGGAGCTGGGGCTGCCGCGGCAGGGGCGGGGGCAGTTGTCCTAGGCAGTGTCTTTCCGATCATCTGATCGTTGGGTCGGTCGTGAGGGATGGGGAGATATCTGACGCTGCGTGGACGGTGATCGAGCCTTTG
>NZ_JBEXSR010000091.1:0-7857 GCF_040613735.1 Streptomyces sp. NPDC006235 | reverse complement strand
GCAAAGGCTCGATCACCGTCCACGCAGCGTCAGATATCTCCCCATCCCTCACGACCGACCCAACGATCAGATGATCGGAAAGACACTGCCTAGGAGTGCGCCACACTGGAGGGAGGCAGCCGACGCCGTCGTTCAACCCTCCTTTACCGCCAAGTTGCGGGAGATCACGCCCGCGCCGCCCAGGCACTGGACGTGCAGACCGAGCCGGGCGGGGAGTTCTGGGGATGGGTCAGGCGCACTGTGGGTGTTCAGGCCCGCACCGGTACGGGCGCGCCCGTGAGGCTGCGGCTGGGTTCCGCGCCGGCGGACAAGGCGTCGGGAAAGCTGCACCGGCTCGAGCGGAACGGTCGTTGTGTGGTCATGGAGTTGTCTGCGCAGGCCGGGCCCGGGGTAGAGAAGACAGCCGAACAGGCGGTCGAGAGCGCATGTCACCTCGCTGACCTCGCGGCCCCGAATGGCTGGAGCACGGCGCCGGCCGAGGACGTCCTCGACGCGATCGACATCCTGGCTTCGTAGGTGAGAACTCACACCATTACGGACGGAGGGTTCCCCTTCAATGCCGTGATGATGGCCTGACGGCGATCCGCTGAGGAGGGTGTTCGCCGACGTCGGTTGATCCACAATGGGGCTATGACTGCCATCCAACCGCGGTTCACCATATTCGTGCACCTCACGGCTTTGCCCTCGTGGCTCGCGCTGGGGCGCCCCGAGCGTCAGCAGATCATCGCCGATCATGTGCAACCGCTGCTGGACAAACACGACACTGTCCAGGTCCGATGGTTCGACGCTGAAGCCTGGGCCGCCGCTCCGTCCGATGTTCTAGTGGCGACGACCAACGACCTGACCTCGTGGTCCAATTTGTTCGAGGGTCTTCGCGACAGTCCGCTGTGGAGCGTGCCTTACTTCCGGGTGGAGCTTGTACTGCCGACGATTGAGGACGGCTTCGCCGACTACGAGCGTCGAACCGGGCAGCGTGACTGAGCCGTCGTGAGCGCCGTGATGATGGCCGGCCGATGCGCCAGCTGTGGCGGAAGGGCCTGGGGCGAAGTCAGCCCGCGGTGGTGCCCTGGGCTGCGGCCCGGGCTTGGGTGATGGCGAGGCGATAGGAGTCGGTGCCGGTCTGGATCAGGTTGCCGCCGAAGGTGGGGCGGTCGACGATGGCCGCGCAGAGCCGGGGATCGGTGAAGGTCTTGGTCCAGCCGCTGAAGCTCTCGTTTCGAGGCGATGGCGACGCTGTTCTTCTCCTCTCGCTCCGTCAGGACCTGGAACAGCAGCTCAGCACCCCTGCGGTCGAGCTCCACGACTTGCCGGTGCCCGAGTCGCCGATCAGGAAGAGCGGCACAGCCTTCTTCCCGCAGTGATTTCTCCCGGGGGAAGGCGGCGGCCTTGATCCGTCGTTCCGAACGGCGGCGGGCCCGGTCGTCGCACTGGGCCATCAGCAGTTCGGCGAGGAAACCGCGGTACGACATCTGGTCGCGGGCGGCTGCTTCGGAGAGTTCCGGGAACTGGGCCCTGATGGTGGGCAGCCGCAGCATGCGGCATGCCCGTCGACGGCGGTATCGGCGGCCTGCTCGGTCAGTCCGCGGTGGCGTTTGAACGTCGTCATAGCGTTTCCCCCTCGGCGGCGGAACAGTTCGGCCGCTGACTGGGGCGCAGCAGCTGGACGTAAGCCGCGACCGACGGCAACGGCCGGTTGTCGGGCGGCAGGTGGGCCGGCCGCCGTTCAGTCAGGAACGTCACCCGCGCGCGGTCCGGCTGCGGATCTGCCGTAGCGGGCGGAGCTTCCTCGGCCTCGGCGGCCTTGCGTGCCTCCAGAGCGACCGCGTCTGCGGTCAGGGCGCCGGCCCCCAGGGCGGCGGCGAGCCCGGTCACCAGGTACTCGTGGTGAGGATGCCGACCCAGCAGCAGGACCTCGATCAGTGCCCGGGTGCCTTTCCGGTCACCGTGGGCCTTGCATGCGGCCGCCCACCACGCGTCGCGTACGGGGGTGAACTTGCCTGCGAGCGGGCCTGTTCCCGTTGTCACGGAGTATCGCCGCGTACAGACCGACCTTGGTTTTCGCCGGCACCGGCGCCCCCTCACCATGCAGAGCACTCCCAGCCTCCCACTGCAAGCACCCAAGTGGTGTCAAAACTCAGCGATACCACTCTCCGCCCACACCGGGCGTTGTCGCCGCCGATCGACAACCGGTGTCAGAACTCACCGATAAAGCCGACATCCGCCGGCGAGGCGTCCCGGGCCCGGTCCTACAACGAGCGCGTGTGGAACCCGCCGATGCCGCTGCTGTTCCAGTACGACCGCAGCGGCGAGCCCTCCCACATGACCGGCGAGTTCCTGCGCGCATGTCTCAACGACGTCCTGGAAGCGACCGGCCTGACCGACGCCAGCGGACTCCCCCTGCACTTCGACCCGCACGACTTCCGGCGGATCTTCATCACCGACGCGATCCGCAACGGGCTGCCACCCCACATCGCCCAGGTCATCGCCGGACACGCCGACATCAACACCACCATGGGCTACAACGCGATGCCGGACAAGCCGGTGATGCACCTGCCTTCACCGACGTCATGGCCCGCCTGCGCGTTCCCCGTCGGCGAGGCCGACCTCGCACCAGGCCGGACCTGGTCCTGGCCGACAAGGCGTACTCCTCCCGCGCGATCCGCGAGCACCTGCGCAAGCGCGGCATCCGGGCAGTGATCCCCGTCCCCGCAGACCAGCGCAGCCACCGGCTCCGTCGGGGCAGCCGGGGCGGCAGGCCACCAGCCTTCGACCGCGAGACCTACAAGCAGCGCAACACCGTCGAGCGGTGCATCAACCGCCTCAAGCAGCGGTGCTCGCTGAACTGTCCATGTCGTCGCGGGCGCTGCCGGGCGGGGGTGTGTCAACCCTGGTGAGCAGCAGTGCGAGCACGGCGATCAGGGAGCAACCGGCCATGCCGATGAAGAGTGGCACGGCGGTGTCCTCGCCGCCCAGGCCGACCAGTGGTGAGGCGACGCCGCCCAGGACGCTCTGCAAGGTGCCGAGTACGGCCGAGCCGGTTCCGGCCGCGTGGGGGACTCGCTCGATGGCGAGTGCCGTGGCGGTGCCGAAGACTTGGCCGATGCCGAGGAAGGCGATCGCGATGAGCCCGAGGGCGAGGACACGGTTGAGCTGACCGGCGAGGGTGACCAGCAGCGCCGCCGTGGTGGCGGCCAGGATCGTGGCCAGGCCGATACGCAGCAGCAGTCGCGGGTGGTAGCGGCCGACCAGCCTGGTGTTGACGGTGCTGGAGACGGTTGCGGTCAGGGCGCCGAGCGAGAAGGCGACGGAGGCCTGGCTCACGGTGAAGCCGAGGACGTTCTGGAGCAGGAACGCCGAGCCGGCGATGTAGCAGAACAGCGATCCGCAGGCGAAGGAAAAGGTGAGGGTGTAGCCGACGTAGGCACGGTCGGCCAGCACGGACCGGGTGGCCTGCAGGGTGGCTCCAACACCGCCGGGGCGGCGCCGCTCCTCGGGGAGGCTTTCGGGGATGAAGGACAGCGCGGCCAGGAACATCAGCAGCGATGCCCCCGCCAGGATCCAGAAAACGCCCCGCCAGCCGCCCGCGTTGCTCACGACGGCGCCGCCGGCCAGGGGTGCCACGATCGGGGCTATGCCACCGAGGGCCATCAGCACGCCGAAGAGTCTGGCCGCGACGGCACCGGTCGCGACATCGGAGATGACGGCCCGGCCCACCACGAGGCCGGCCGCGCCACTGAATCCGGTCACGAAACGCAGCACGATGAGCACCCCGAGGTTGGGAGCCGCCGCGCACAGCGCCGTGGCCAGGGTGCATACCGCGGCGCCGGTCAGGATCGGCATGCGCCGTCCGTAGCGGTCGGAGAGCGGACCGAGCACCAGCTGGCCCGCTGCGGTGCCGAACAAGAAGGCGGTCAGGGTGAGTTGGACACCGGAGGCGTCGGTGCCCAAGTCATCGGCCATCGCCGGGAAGGCTGGGAGGTACATGTCCGTGGCGAGCGGTAACACGAACGACAGCAGTGCCAGCGTTGCCGTGAGCAGCGCCGCTGGCCTCTGCGCCGTGCCGGTGGGCGGTATGGGCATCTCGTTCTCCTGAAAGTGCCGACGAACCAGGCTTGCTTATAATTATATAACTATAAGCATGAGCTACGATCGCTGCATGGACGCAACCGAAGCGGCAGGCGATGCGGCACTCTTGCGTGAGGCGAGGAATCTGACTCCGGCCCTCTACGCGCTCGGGCGCGTGCTTCGGTTGCGCGGCGTCAGCGAAGCCGAATTGCCCCCGCTGCCCCCCTCCGACCTCGAAGTGCTCCGCCAGGTGCTGGATTCACCTGGCATCGGCGTTGGCGCACTGGCCCAGGAGCTGGGGCTGCATACGAGTAACGTCAGCACCGCCGTGCGCGGCCTGGTGGCGCAGGGGTTGGTCCGCCGGGAGCCGGATCCGCATGACCGCCGTGCCGTTCAACTCTTCCCGACCATGGGGGCCATTCAGGGCATGGCCATGATCGAGCAGGCGTGGGCCGAGCTCTTCGCGGACTCGCTCGCGACGCTCTCCGAGGACGAACGCACCGCGCTGTCAGCTGCCGTCCCGGCCCTGCGCGCCCTGGCCTCGGCCCTCAAGTCGCAGCGCACCGCACCCCGCAGCTGACAGCCGGGGGCACCGCTCCCGATCCGGCCAGGCGGCTACTTCGTCCCATTGGTCTTGCTTGCCTTGGTGCGGGCCAGGCGATGGGTCCCCTCGCTCAACGAGCCGGAGAAGGCGCAGTTGACAAGTCACGTGGCGCACTTGATCGCCGTGTGTGGTGCTGGTGGGACCGGTTGTCAGTGCCTGCTGTCACCATGGGCGGTCCTGGTCATGTGGCTTCGAGGGGGAGGCTTGTATGCCTTGGGTACGGGACTATGTGCGCTCCGATGGGACGCCGGTTAAGGGCCACTCGCGGTGGGCGCCGGGTGCCAGACGAGAGGTGACGATCTTTGCCGGGTTCGCGTTAGCCGTGGTGGCGTTGGGCAACGGCAGCGCATCGGCGGGGAGCGGGGGCGAGGTTCCGCGGCCGCAGTCGACGGTGCAGTATCCGATCCGGTTCGACAACGCCCCGCCGCCGCAGATTCAGCAGCCGCGGCCCACGGTGTCGTACCCGGTCCGGTTCCCGTCTCCGGAGGGGAACCGATGACCCGTCGGCGTCCGCCGGCGCGGCGGCGCACGCGGCGCCCGAGCAGGCGGAAGCAGCAGCGGGATGCTCAGCTGATCGTCTTTGCTGTGGTGGCGACGGCGGTCATCGGCCTGGTGGTGATGGTGGTCAACTGGCTGCTGGCCCACTGGTGGGTGCTCCTCATGGCCCTGGTGCTCGCCGTGCTGGCGGGCGTCGGGTGGCTCTACAACCGGCAGCAGCGGGCCCGCTGGGACGCCGTCCGCGCGCAAGGCCTGCGCTACGGGCTGGAGCAGCTGGACGCGCTGCACCACGCCAAGTTCGAGGAGGCGGTCCGGGACCTGATGCGCCGGGACGGCTGCCGGGACGCGCAGCGGGTCGGCGGAGGCGGTGACCTGGGCGCGGACGTGAAGGCCACGGATCCGCTCGGGCGGCGCTGGGTGATCCAGTGCAAGCACCGCCGCCACGGCGTGCGGGGCTCGGCAGTGGGCACGCCGGATCTGCAGGTGCTCAACGGGACAGCGAGGCCGGTGCACGGGGCGGACGTCGCGGTGATTGTGACGAACGGCAGGGTGACCGCGCCGGCCGTGGACTTCGCCAAGCAGCAGCGGCTGCATGTGGTGGACCGCCAGACGCTGGCCGTGTGGGCGTCGGGCTCACGACCGCTGTGGGAGTTGCTGCGGGCTGTCCCGCCCCCCAGACGGCCAACGTCTCTGGGTTGAAAACGGCGGCTTGTTGGCCTCGGTGGCGGTCTTGTGGCCTGTGGTCTACCGCTCGACCGCCGGGCGAGCAAGCGCAGGCATGGACGGCGACACGCTCTTCACAATCGGGGTCCTGGCCCGGAGGACCGGGCTCGACCTTGCTGTCATCCGGCAGGTGCTGGACCGGGAGGTCTCGGTGCCCGAGGTCGCGGCCGCACACGCCGATGCCCTCAAGGTGCGGATCCGCACCCTCCGACTGCGGCGCGCGGTGCTGCGAGCGGTGGCCCAAACGGGGCTCCACCCCCGAGGAAATGGACCTCATACACAAGCTTGCCAAGCTCTCCGACGCCGAACGCCGACGCCTTGTCACCGACTTCATCGACGACACCTTCGGCAGGTTCGACGCCAACGCCGCCTTCGTCGACATGATCCGCTCGGCCATGCCCGAACTGCCGGACGACCCCGAGCCCCATCAGGTCGACGCCTGGGTGGAACTCGCCGAAATCACCCAGGACCCCGACTTCCGCGCCGCCGTCCGCCGCATGGCCGAGTACCAGGCGGCCGAGCGCGCCCAGGGTGACGTCACCGGCTTGCATCACGACCTCACCGAGATCGTCCGTGACAGCGTCGGCCGCGCACTCGACGCCGGCATCGCTCCAGCCTCAGCCGAGGCCGCACCCATCACCGACACCCTTACCGCCCGTTACGCGGAAACTTTCAGCCGCGCCGACGACGCCGACTTGCGCCACTGGCTGCTGACCCCGCCTGGAGATCGCCGGCGACCCCCGCGCGGAATGCTACTGGCGCTCACACCCGCAGCAGGCTGCGTGCAGTAGTCCCACACCTGACGGCCACTCCGATCCTCGCGACTTCGATCACGCCGCGAGGGTCTCGGAGCGTTCGACAAGGTGACCGCCCTCGAAGCGGGCTCCGGCGCGGACAAGGCATGGCCAGGGCGGAAGTCGATGTCCGCGAGAACGGGCAGCACTGGTTGTCTCCCCTCGCTGACGTTTGGTCACATCTCATGGAAAGTTTGAGCAAGTACCCCTACTCACGTGAGTACGCGCACTCACGTGGAGGCGGTGGCTCGCTCGGAGACTTGGCGCATGAGACGAACCCCTGCCCTGACCAGCACGGCTGCCCACTCCCCGCGCCGCCCGCGGCCCACGCTTGCGATAGCAGCTCTCGCCGCTCTGGCGCTCGCCGCCTGCGGCACCGAGAAGACCGGCTCTGGCGGACCGCGAAGCAATCCCGCAGACACCGCCGGGGCCCGGCCCAGCGCGGCCTTCACGGAGATGCTGAGAAAGGTCGCGCAGCAGTGTTCCCCTAGCGCTTCGCCAGAGGCGCCGCCGACCGGTCTGCCATCGGCGCCGCCGACCGGTCCGGCGGAGATGTTGCCGACGGGTCTGCCATCGGCGCCGCCGACCGGTCCGGCGGGGCCGTTGCCGTCGGGGGCGACACCGCCGAGTGACGCGATCGAGCCGATCGCGCCCACGGCGGGGCCGGAGGTGGAGTTGAACGCTCGCGACTGGTGCGCGAGCAACCTCCATGAACAGCGCATCGCCCAGGCGCTCTGGGATCTGGCGGACCCAACCCCCACCAAGGTCAGGACGATCCTGAACGACCTCGGTTACATCGACGAGCGTATCCACGACCTCAAGCAGTCCGGTACGACCACGCGGTTCTTTCTCGACCTGCGCGACCAAGGCGGACGGCTCTGCTTGGACGGCTCGGCGGCCGGCGAGAAGACCGTCGTCGACAAATGCGTAGCCCCCGCGACCGGCCCGTTCACACATGGAGAACGGGAACAGTGACTACCGGCTTCAGTCTTCTGGGCGACGATGACAGGAGTCGGTGCTGTCGCTTCTCGTGAACAAATCGAGCTAGGCAGTTTCGTTTGGATCAGTCGGTCGTTGATCCGGGTGTGCCGTTGACTGACGCGCAGTGGGCGCGGATCGAGCCGTTGCTCCCGGACCGGACACCGAAGCGGGGTGGCCGCTGGCGGGATCATC
>NZ_JBEXSR010000090.1:0-9599 GCF_040613735.1 Streptomyces sp. NPDC006235 | reverse complement strand
AGCAAAGGCTCGATCACCGTCCACGCAGCGTCAGATATCTCCCCATCCCTCACGACCGACCCAACGATCAGATGATCGGAAAGACACTGCCTAGGACGGCACCGTCGGCCGCGAGCAAGGCGAACCCCGGCTCGGAATCGGTCAGGCTCACCCCCGCCCAGCGCGCCGCGCTGATCCGCGCGGCCGACGCCGGCACGGAACGGACCGCGAAGGACCTGGGCCTCGGCGCCAAGGAGAAGCTGGTCGTCCGCGACGTCCTCAAGGACCGCGACGGCGCCGTGCACACGCGCTACGAGCGCACCTACGACGGCCTGCCGGTCCTCGGCGGTGACCTGGTCGTCCGGAGCACGAAGGCGGACGCCACCGCCTCCGTCGTGAAGGCCACCCGCGCCGCGATCAAGCCGGCCACGACGAAGGCCGCGGTGCCCGCCGCGCAGGCCCGGCGGCAGGCCCTGGCCGCGAGCAAGGCCGAGAAGGCCAAGAGCCCCGGCGTCAACCGCGAGCCCCGCAAGGTGATCTGGGCCGGGAACGGCAAGCCGGTCGTGGCCTACGAGACCGTCGTCGGCGGTTTCCAGCACGACGGCGCCCCGCAGGAACTGCACGTGGTCACCGACGCCACCACCGGCGAGAAGCTGTACGCGTGGGAGGCGATCGAGACGGGCACCGGCAACACGGTGTACTCCGGCACGGTCGACCTCACCACCACCCAGTCCGGGTCGGCGTACAACCTCACCGACGGCGCCCGCGGCAACCACAAGACGTACAACCTGGGCCGCGGCACCTCCGGCACCGGCACCCTCTTCTCCGGCCCGGACGACGTCTGGGGCAACGGCAGCCCCTCGAACCTGGAGTCGGCCGCCGCCGACGCGCACTACGGCGCCGCGCTGACGTGGGACTACTACAAGAACGTGCACGGCCGCTCGGGCATCCGCGGCGACGGCGTGGGCGCGTACTCCCGCGTCCACTACGGCAACAACTACGTCAACGCGTTCTGGTCGGACAGCTGCTTCTGCATGACGTACGGCGACGGCTCGGGCAACGCGAACCCGCTGACGTCGATCGACGTGGCCGCGCACGAGATGACCCACGGGCTGACCTCCAACACCGCGGGCCTCAACTACAGCGGCGAGTCCGGCGGTCTGAACGAGGCGACCAGCGACATCTTCGGTGCGACCGTCGAGTTCTACGCGAAGAACTCCTCCGACTTCGGTGACTACCTCATCGGCGAGGAGATCGACATCAACGGCGACGGCACCCCGCTGCGCTACATGGACAAGCCCAGCAAGGACGGCGCGTCCAAGGACGCCTGGTACTCGGGCATCGGCTCGATCGACGTGCACTACTCCTCGGGCCCCGCGAACCACTTCTTCTACCTGCTGAGCGAGGGCAGCGGCACCAAGACCATCAACGGTGTCAGCTACGACTCGCCCACCTCGGACGGCCTTCCGGTCACCGGCATCGGCCGGGACAAAGCGGAGAAGATCTGGTTCCGCGCGCTGACCACCAAGTTCACCTCGACCACCAACTACGCGGGCGCCCGTACCGGCACCCTCGCTGCGGCCGGTGAGCTCTACGGCACCGACAGCGCCGAGTACAAGGCGGTCCAGGACGCGTGGGCGGGCGTGAACGTCGGCACCCGCTCCGGCGGCGGAGGCGGCGGCGGTACGTCCTTCGAGAACACCGCGGACGTGGCGATCCCCGACCGGGGCGCGGCGGTCACCTCGCCCCTCACCGTCTCCGGCCGGACGGGCAACGCGCCGACCGACCTCCAGGTCGCCGTGGACATCGTCCACACCTACATCGGCGACCTCAAGGTGGAGCTGGTCGCCCCCGACGGCACGGCGTACACGCTCAAGGGCTACGGCACCGGCGGCAGCACGGACAACATCGCCACCACCTACACGGTGAACGCCTCGTCCGAGGCCGCCAACGGCGTCTGGCAGCTGCGGGTCCAGGACAACGCGGCCCGCGACACCGGATACATCAACAGCTGGAAGCTCACCTTCCCGTAGGCCCGTTCGCGGTCCGTCCAGGACAGGGCGCCGCCCCGGCGGGTTCGACTCCCCCGGGACGGCGCCCGCTTCACGTGTCCGGGCATCCACCTCGTCGTCGATTTCCGGCCAACATCACGCGCAGTCCTGACATGTACGCGTCTCAAGTGCCACTCTTCCCCCACCCGCCGCACAGCACCACAGCACTTCCCCCACACCGAGGAGCTTGTGTGTCCACCTCTCTCTACGCGCGTCACAAGCGCACCACGCTCGCCATCGCCACCGCCGTCGCGGCCGGTGCCCTGCTCACCACCGGTCTGACCTCCGGCAGCAGCGCCGCCGCCGACGCCTCCTCCACGCCGGCTCTCGCGGCCGCCCCCGTCCTGCTCTCCGCGCCCGCCCGCACCGCCCTGATCAAGGAACAGCAGGCGGACGCCGCGAAGACCGCCGACCAGATAGGCCTCGGCGAACAGGAGAAGCTGGTCGTCAGAGACGTCGTGAAGGACGCCGACGGCACGGTCCACACCCGCTACGAGCGCACCTACGCGGGCCTGCCGGTCCTCGGCGGCGACCTCGTGGTGCACGCGTCGAAGTCCGGCGCGACCAAGGGCGTCACCAGAGCGACGAAGGCGAAACTCGCGGTCGACTCGCTCAAGCCCGCCGTCACCGCCGCCAAGGCCGAGAAGCAGGCCGTGACGCTCGCCAAGGCGGCCGGCTCGGAGAAGACCGAGGCGAACTCCACGCCCCGCAAGGTGATCTGGGCGGCCGACGGCAAGCCCACCCTCGCCTACGAGACGGTCGTCGGCGGCCTCCAGGAGGACGGCACCCCGAACGAACTGCACGTCGTCACCGACGCCGCCACCGGCAAGAAGCTCTACGAGTACCAGGGCATCGAGACCGGCACGGGCAACACGACCTACAGCGGCAAGGTCACCCTCGGCACGACCAAGTCCGGCTCCTCGTACAACCTCACGGACGGCACGCGCGGCGGCCACAAGACGTACAACCTCAACCGCGGCACCTCCGGCACCGGCACCCTCTTCTCCGGCGCCGACGACGTCTGGGGCAACGGCAACCCCTCCAACCTGGAGACCGCCGCCGCCGACGCGCACTACGGCGCCCAGGTGACCTGGGACTTCTACAAGAGCACCTTCGGCCGCAGCGGTATCCGCAACGACGGCAAGGCGGCCTACTCGCGCGTCCACTACGGCAACAACTACGTCAACGCCTTCTGGTCGGACAGCTGCTTCTGCATGACCTACGGCGACGGCTCGGGCAACACCCACCCGCTGACCTCGCTCGACGTCGCAGCCCACGAGATGAGCCACGGCCTGACCGCGGCCACGGCACGCCTCAACTACAGCGGCGAGTCCGGCGGCCTGAACGAGGCGACCAGCGACATCTTCGGCGCCGGCGCGGAGTTCTTCGCGGCCAACGCCTCCGACGTCGGTGACTACCTCATCGGCGAGGAGATCGACATCCGGGGCGACGGCTCCCCGCTGCGCTACATGGACAAGCCCAGCAAGGACGGCGACTCGGCCGACGCCTGGTCGGCCGGCCTGGGCGGCCTCGACGTCCACTACTCCTCCGGCCCCGCCAACCACTTCTTCTACCTGCTGTCCGAGGGCAGCGGCTCGAAGACCATCAACGGCGTGACCTACAACTCGCCGACGTCCAACGGCTCCACGGTCACCGGCATCGGCCGCACCAAGGCGCTGCAGATCTGGTACAAGGCGCTGACGACGTACATGACGTCGACGACCAAGTACGCGGGCGCCCGCACGGCGACCCTGAACGCGGCCTCGGCGCTCTACGGCGCGTCCAGCACCGAGTACAAGGCGGTCGCGGCCGCCTGGTCCGCCGTCAACGTCGGCTGACCGAGGCACGGCCGAGGGCGGTACCCGGACCGAAGGCAGACCCGGGTACCGCCCTACTCTTGGTGACCGTGTCTTATGCGGATCCGAAGGACTTCACCTACGCCGATGTCGGCGCCACCCGCGACCAGGGCTTCTGCCCGCCGGGCTTCCATCCCATGAACGTGCGCACGCGCCTCGGCGAGGGCGAGGAGGTCTTCCGCCGGGCCTCGGAGGCGGTGCTCACCTGGGAGATGCACCGCGCCCTGGGCGTCGGCATCGACGCGGGCGCGGACCGGGCCGCCCCCGGCGTCGACGTCACCGTCACCCTCGCCGGCATGATCAAGGCCCCCTGCCGTGTCGTGTGGACGATCGAGGAACCCCGCCGCGCGGGCTGGGCGTACGGCACGCTGCCCGGCCACCCCGAGTGCGGCGAGGAGTCCTTCGTGGTCGACCGCACGGGCGACGGCACGGTCTGGCTGACCGTGAACGCCTTCAGCCGCGGCGCGAAGTGGTACGCAAGGGCCGGCGGCCCGGCGACCAGGGGCTTCCAGCACGCGTACGCACGCAGGTGCGGCACCGTCCTGCGGGATTTGGCCAACCAGGGACTCTTGGACTGACCGAGGGGCAGCGTCCGTAGGGGCGCGGGGAACTGCGCGACCAGCCCCCACGCACCCGCAGACAACACTCAACGCATCAACAACCCCGCAGCCTCCACCAGTTCCTCGCTCGGCCCGGCCACAAGCCCCAACTCCGCACTAGAGGCCAACAGCCGATGCGCGGGAAGGATCCGCACCGTATACCCAAAAGGCCCGGTGCGATCCAGCGACAAGGGCCCCTCATAAACCCAGCGCCCGTCCTGCCCGGGGGACCCGACCGGCTTCAACGGGACGACCGCCGCGTCAGCGATGTGGTCCTCCTCGTCCACCCGGCCCGAAACGGCCTGCACCTCCACGTCGTCCGGCCCGAGCTCACCGAGACCGACCCGCACGCGAAGCCCCAGCGTCGTACCCAGCTCCGCCAGCGCCTCCGACGCCGACGTCTCCACATGGTCGACCGTGACCCCCGGCCACGCCGCCCGCACCCTGGTCTTCCACTCGGCGAGATCGCGCGCCGCGTCCGGGCCCATGGACCGGTGGGAGAGCGCAGCGGGCGCGTAGAGCCGCTCCACGTACTCCCGGACCATGCGTCCGGCCAGCACCTTCGGCCCGAGCAGGCTCAGGGTCTGGCGGACCATCTCGATCCACCGGTCGGGCAGCCCGCTCTGCCCGCCGCGCTCGTAGAAGCGCGGCGTCACCCGCTGCTCCAGCAGGTCGTACAGCGCCGCGGCCTCTACGTCGTCGCGGTGGTCCGGGTCGGTCCCCACACCGTCGGCCGTGGGGACGGCCCAGCCGAAGTCCGGCTGGAACCACTCGTCCCACCAGCCGTCCAGGACGGACAGATTCAGACAGCCGTTGAGGGCCGCCTTCATCCCGGACGTACCGCAGGCCTCCAGCGGCCTGAGCGGGTTGTTCAGCCAGATGTCGCACCCCGGGTACAGCTTCTGCGCCATGCCCATGCCGTAGTCCGGCAGGAACACGATCCGGTGCCGTACCCGCGGATCGTCCGCGAACCGCACCAGTTCCTGCACCAGCCGCTTCCCGCCGTCGTCCGCGGGGTGCGCCTTGCCGGCCACGACGATCTGGATCGGCCGCTCGGGATGCAGCAGCAGGTCCATCAGCCGGTCGCGGTCGCGCAGCATCAGCGTCAGGCGCTTGTACGACGGGACGCGCCGTGCGAAGCCGATGGTGAGGACGTCCGGGTCGAGCACGCCGTCGATCCAGCCCAGCTCGGCCGTACCGGCGCCGCGCTGCCGCCAGGAGGCCCGCAGCCGCTCCCGCACCTCCGTCACGAGCTGCTCGCGCAGCCCCCGCCGCAGCTCCCAGATCTCCTGGTCGGGGATGTCCGCCACCGCGTCCCAGCGGTCCGAGCCGCCCACGGTCAGGGCGTCCTCGGCGCGGTGGACGCCGACCTGCCGGGCGCCGAGCCGGAACACCTCCGGAGCGACCCAGGTGGGCGCGTGCACACCGTTCGTCACGGAGGTGATCGGCACCTCGTCGGCGTCGAACCCGGGCCACAGGCCGGAGAACATCTCGCGGCTGACGTTGCCGTGCAGCAGGGAGACACCGTTGGCGCGCTGAGCCAGGCGCAGGCCCATCACGGCCATGTTGAACAGGTTGGGCTCGCCGCCGGGGTAGGTCTCCATGCCCAGCTTGAGGACGCGCTCGACATCGATGCGGGGCAGCTCGGCGTCGGGGCCGAAGTGGCGGGCGACCAGCTCGCGGTCGAAGCGGTCGATGCCGGCCGGGACGGGAGTGTGGGTGGTGAAGACGGTCCCGGCGCGGACCGACTCCAGCGCCGAGTCGAAGTCCAGGCCCTCGGCGCAGAGCTCGGCGATCCGTTCCAGGCCGAGGAACCCGGCATGTCCCTCGTTCGTGTGGAACACCTCCGGCGTGGGGTGCCCGGTCAGCCGGCAGTACGTGCGCACCGCCCGGACCCCTCCTATGCCGAGCAGCATCTCCTGGAGCAGCCGGTGCTCGCTGCCGCCGCCGTAGAGCCGGTCGGTGACGCCGCGCTCGCCGAGGTCGTTCTCCTCGACGTCCGAGTCCAGCATCAGCAGCGGGACCCGGCCGACCTGCGCCAGCCAGATCCGGGCGTGCAGCTGCCTGCCGCCGGGCAGGGCGAGGGCGACCCGGGCGGGGGTGCCGTCGGGCTCCTCCAGGAGGACCACGGGCAGCTCGTTGGGGTCGAGGACCGGGTAGTGCTCCTGCTGCCAGCCGTCCCGGGACAGGGTCTGGCGGAAGTAGCCGTGCCGGTAGAGCAGGCCGACGCCGATCAGCGGGACACCGAGGTCGCTGGCGGCCTTCAGGTGGTCGCCGGCCAGGATGCCGAGGCCGCCGGAGTACTGGGGCAGGGCGGCCGTGATGCCGAACTCGGGCGAGAAGTAGGCGATCGCGGCGGGGAGTTCGTCGGGCTGGGCCTGGTACCAGCGCTCGCCGGTCATGTAGTCGTTCAGATCGCCCGCGACCGCGGCGAGGCGGCGCAGGAAGCGGCGGTCCTGGGCAAGGTCCGCGAGCCGCGCGGGCGGCACGCTGCCCAGCAGCCGGACCGGGTCGCCGCCCGAGGCGGCCCAGCGCTCCGGATCGACGGACTGGAACAGGTCACGGGTCTCCGCATGCCACGACCAGCGCAGATTGCGGGCCAGATCACTGAGCGGCCGGAGGGGTTCGGGGAGAACGGGTCGGACGGTGAATCGACGGATCGCCTTCACGGGTTCCACCTCGGCGCGTTCGCAGGATGACGCAGGGTTCTGACACAGGGCTTCATCGACGTCACCTACGACAGTACCGGCGTCGGTGCCGCCACCGGTGAAGCTCCTGCACCCAATCCCCGATCGTCCGGAACCGCCCCATCCGCGGATATGGCCGATTCCGCCCCCATAGGCGTCCTTGTGGCGCTTCACACGCCACGAGAGGCTGCCCCTGGCGTACCGGGCCCGTGCCTGCCGTACGCGGCGCCGCGCGGCAGCCGTACGCCGAGTCGAGGAGGGGAACTCGGACCATGGCACGGACGCGCACACGGCGTCTGCGCTGGACGGGGGGCCTGGCGGCGGCGATCTGTGCCGCGGCGTTTTCAGCCACCACCCTGCCCGCGCACGCCGTACCGGAGGGGCGGATACTCGGTGCCGGACAACCCGGCTCCGTGAACGGGAGTTACCTGGTGACACTGGAGGAGGGCACCCGGGCGGCATCGGCGGCCGGAAAGGCCCTCGCCGAGAAGTACGGGGTGCACATCAGCCACACGTACGGCACGGTCCTGAACGGCTACGCGATCAGGACGGACGAGAGACGGGCCGGGCGGCTCGCCGCCGATCCCCGGGTCGCCTCGGTCGTCCAGGACACCCGCGTACGGCTGGAGCGCACCCAGGCCGAGCCACCCTCCTGGGGCCTGGACCGCGTCGACCAGACGGGCCTGCCGCTGGACCGGAGCTACACCTCCCCCGATTCGGCGGGCTCCGGGGTGAGCGTGTACGTGATCGACACCGGCGTCCGGACCACGCACCGGGACTTCGGCGGCCGGGCGAGCCACGGCTGGGACTTCGTCGGGAACGACAAGGTCGCGTCGGACGCCAACGGCCACGGCACGCACATCGCCGGCACGGTCGCCGGGAGGACCCACGGGGTCGCCAAACAAGCCCGTGTCGTCTCCGTGCGCGTCCTCGACGCGGCGGGGGCGGGCACCACGGCCCGGGTGATCGCGGGGATCGACTGGGTGACCCGGCACGCGAGGAAACCCGCCGTCGCCAACCTCAGCCTGGGCGGCCCCCGCAACGAGCGGCTGGACGCCGCCGTCCGCGCCTCCATCGCCTCCGGCGTCACCTACACGG
This sequence comes from Streptomyces sp. NPDC006235, assembly GCF_040613735.1. NCBI lineage: Bacteria > Bacillati > Actinomycetota > Actinomycetes > Kitasatosporales > Streptomycetaceae > Streptomyces > Streptomyces sp. NPDC006235. The sequence continues at coordinate 1,329 of NZ_JBEXSR010000090.1, read as the reverse complement.
TCGCCGCGGGCAACGACGGCAGGCCGGCCGGCCTGTACTCCCCGGCGAGCGTCAAGCAGGCGCTCACGGTCGGCGCGACCGACCGGAGGGATGCAAAACCGGCCTTCTCCAACCACGGTCCGGCCCTCGATCTGTTCGCCCCGGGCGTGGGCATCACCTCGGCGTCAGCCGCGAGCGACACCGCACGGGTCACCTTCTCGGGTACTTCGATGGCGGCACCGCACGCCGCGGGCGCGGCCGCGCTGTATCTGGCCGATCATCCGAAAGCGGCTCCGGCCCAGGTCACGAGGGCTCTGACCGCGGGAGCGGCGACCGGGAAGATCTCCGGCCGGGGTCCCGGCTCACCGGACAAGTTACTGCGGGTGCCGCAGGGCTAGGGCGAAGGAGCAGCCACGCGCAGGGGCCGGCCTCGTCCGTCGCGGACGAGGCCGGTCTTGTGTGTCGACATACGCGTGAGTAGTTAACAAAGTGCCGGATTGCCCACCCGAATAGGGTGGGAAGGCTCCTCCGGGTACCCCTCTCAGGAGCACCATGCAGGACCCACCTCCCCACAGACATCCGCCCACCCACGTTGACGCGGACAGGAGCGGTCATGCCCGCCAAGCACCATTCGTCACCACCCCCCACCCGCCGCACCGGGGCGCGCGCGCCCGGCGGCGAGTCCCGTCCCGCGCGCCCGGCCGACGCCGGTCCGCAGATCGCGCAACCACCCCCCGCGGGCGAAGCGACCGCCGTCGGGCGCATACCCGTTCTCGATGTCCGCCCGGTCGTCCAGCGCGGACGCCGGCCGGCCAAGGCCGTGACCGGCGAGACGTTCGAGATCTCGGCGACCGTGTTCCGGGAGGGGCACGACGCGGTCGCCGCCAATGTCGTCCTGAAGGATCCGGAGGGCCGTCCCGGCCCGTGGACGCCGATGCGTGAGCTGGCTCCGGGGACGGACCGGTGGGGCGCCGAGGTCACCGCCGGGGAGCCCGGCCTGTGGTCGTTCACGGTGGAGGCGTGGGGCGACCCGGTCAGCACCTGGCGCCATCACGCGCAGATCAAGATCCCGGCCGGCATGGACACGGACATCGTGCTGGAGGAGGGCGCGCGGCTGTACGAGAGGGCGGCCGCCGGGGTGCCCGAGGAGGAGGGCCGCCGGGACGTGATCCTCGCGGCCGTCGCCGCCCTGCGAGACGAGAACCGCCCGGCGGCGGCGCGGTTGGCGGCGGCGCTGACGCCGGAGGTGGACGACGTCCTGGCCCGCCATCCGCTGCGGGACCTGGTCACCACCTCCGAGCCACTGCCCCTGCTCGTGGAGCGCGAGCGGGCCCTGTACGGCTCCTGGTA
>NZ_JBEXSR010000089.1:0-9692 GCF_040613735.1 Streptomyces sp. NPDC006235 | reverse complement strand
GGGCGCCCGGCCGGGCCGGTCTCAGTGACCGCGCAGCCGCCCCACCTCCTCCAGTGCCCGCGCCGCCGCGCCGGCCAGGCGGGGCCGGTTGCGGACGAAGCGACGGGCGGCCCGTGCGGGCTCCCGGCTCAGCCAGTGAGCGGCCCCGCCCGGCACCGGCCGTACCACCACCCCCTCGTACACCCGCAGGTCACGGGTCCTGAGCGACTCCTTGTAGCGGGCCGGACCGCTCCCCAGATCGACCGTCTCGACGCCGTCTGCCGCCGCGGCCTGAAGCATCCTCAGCTGGAGCACGAGTCCGGGGGAGTACTTGGCGTAGGCGCGGTCGTACGCCGGGAACCACCAGGACAGCACCGTGCGCGAGCGCAGACCGAAGTGCGCGGCCACCGGCCGGTCCGCCGCGTACAGCACGGACAGCACACCACGGCACTCCGGATCCTCGCTCCGGCCGAGCAGCCCCACCAGCCGGGTGATCCACTCCTGCGCGAACCGGTCGCGCCGGCCGGTCCGCCGGTACTGCGCCGACTTCCACTCCATCAGCGCCCGCAAGGCACCCGGGTCCCGGGCGTCGTACGTGAACCGCACCTCGCCGACCTGCCGTGCCAGCCTGCGTTCCTTGGCCAGGGTCTGTCTGAGGAAACTCGGCGACTTCGCGCGCAGCCACCGCGTGTACTGCTCGAACCCCTCGCCGATGTCGACGACCGGGGAGGCGAGTTCCTCGACCGCGTGCGGCACGAACACCCCCTGACCGGCTTCGAGGTTGTCGAACTCCCAGGACGACAGCGCGCAGGACCGCAGTAACCTGCGGGCGTCGAGCCGGATCCCGGGGCGTAAGACGACCCCCTGGCTGTCGGACACGCCGAGCCCGATGGCCCGGCCCTGCCCCAATGGCCCCCTCTCGTACGGGAAGAACCCGACCGGGGAGCCGTCGTCGAGCAACACCGCCACTCTGGCCGCGGGCCTGACCTGCCCCACCGCCGTGGTGAACGCCGGGTCGAGAAAGGGATTCGTCGGGGCACCGGACTCCGTCCGTATCTCCCGCCACATCTTCTGGTCGGACGGGCTCAGTTCGTCCGGCTTGAGAATCAGGACACGCTTTCCGGGCAACTCCGCCTCCTGTGTCATCGGCATGGGGACACACGAAGGCCTGCGCTTCACCGCGTACCGGCACCAGGCAGTACTCGGGCCGCACGGCGCAGGCCCTGGTCGGTACTGCCGTCGCTCAGCAGCGAAACGCCTGCAGCTGGGCGGCGTTGGGGGCGGCGGCCACCCCTGGACGCCGGCCCGTTCCCGCCGCCCGGACGTCCGCACCACCCCGGTCCACCAAGGACGTGCCGGTCACCACGGCGCCCGCCCGGGCCGCTCCCGCCGTCCTCGGCGTCCGCGCCGCCGACTGCCGGACCGACGGCTCCTCCTCACACGGACAGGACTCCCCAGCCTCTTCGGCTCCGGTCCCTTCGGCTCCGGCCTCTTCGGCTCGGGCTTCTTCGGCTCCGGCCTCTTCGGCTCCGGTCCCCTCGACGCCGGCCCCCTCGGCTCCGGTCCCTTCACCCCCGGCGTTCGAAGCCGCCCCCGGCTCCACCGCGTTCACCGCCGCCGTGACCGCGGCGGCAGCCGCGCGCCCGCCCGGCGCGAGCCCCGGGACGGCGAGATGCAGCAACAGCAGGCAGGCCACCAGGCCCACCGCCGCTGCCCATCGTCGCCGCACCATCAGACCCCTGACCTGCGCATCGGCGGGGGAGGACGGAGCGATCCGGCCCAAGAGGCCGACGCCGGACCAGACCCCCGACACGGCCGGCTGCGCCTTCAAGTAGGCCGAGCGCATCCCGCCCCGTCAAGCCCTTGTGAGTGGATTCGCCCCGCTCGGCCACTTGCTGCCGGAATTCCAACGGAAAGCGCTGTCGGCACTCGCCCGCTCTCCTGTGGCGCCGGGTCAGTTGCCGCCCGGCACGCTCAGCACCTCGCCCGCCTTCGGGGCCCGGATGCCGAGCGGTTCGTCGAAGTCGCTGAACGAGGTGGTGGTCCACTGTGCGGCGCTCTTGTAGACCGTCCTGAGCAGGTACGGCTTGCCTTCGGCCGCCACGTAGAAGGTGTACGTCCCCTTCTTGTCCGCCTGGTCGGTCACGATCAGCTCAAGGGCCTTCGTACCCCCGACGTGGGTGGAGCCGCCCTTGCGTGCCGTGCCGAACGAGTCGAAGGGCCGTTCGCACGAGGCGAGTCCGTCGCCGCCCCGGGCGGCCGGGTCCACCGGTGTCTTCACCCACAGCCTCTGCTCGCCGGTGGCGCCCGGGTAGTTCTTCCACTTCTGCAAGTAGGCCCGGTCCGGCCGGACGTAGTCCGTCTCGCCGATCCGGATCTGCTCCAGCGTGCCGCCCCCGGACCAGGTGGTCCTGGATCTGCACCGGCTGTCGAGGTCGGTCTCGAGGCGGTTGGTGACCGAACCGCCGCTCTTCGTGCGGTTGGTGATGGCGACGGTGACCGAACTCAACTGGCGCATCGTCGCGTTGGCCTCGTCCAGGATGTCACCGGCGGATTTCTCCTCACCGGTGCCACCGGCGCCGCACCCGGTCAGTGCGGCGCCGGCCAGAAAGCACGCGAGCGCGGTCGTCGTCACGGTAGCCATGGCCCGCACGGAGCCCCCCTGTTTTCATGTCGTCCGATGATCGGCAAGGGAGCCTACCCGGCCACCGTGTTCACACGGTGGCGCCGACCTCACGGACCAGCTCGATCGCCCGGCCGAGGGTGGCGAGCCGGTCGTCCAAGGTCTCACCGGCCGGATAGAGGCGGACCGTGTCCACCCCGGCGTCCCGCCAGACGCGCAGCCGCCGCCGCACCATCTCCTCCGTGCCGATGAGCGTGGTCGCCAGCACCATCTCGTCGGTGACCACACCGGCCGCACCGTCCCGGTCGCCCGCCTGCCAGCGCTCCCGCACCTCCGCCGCGACCTCGGCCCAGCCCTGCCGGCTGTAGGCCCGGTTGTAGAAGTTGGCCGACGCGGAGCCCATGCCGCCCATGCTGAAGGCGAGTTCCTTCTTCCGGCTGGCGACCATGGCGCCCAGCGCCTCCTCGTCCGGGGCGAAGGCGACCTCGGCGCCCTGACAGACGTCGAAGCCGTCACGGCCGCGGCCGGCGGCGGCCAGCCCCTCGTCCAGCGGAGCGAAGTAGGCGTCCGCCGCGCCCTCCGGTACGAAACTGGTGCCGAGCCAGCCGTCCGCGACCTGGCCGGTCAGCCGCAGCATGGCGGGCGACAGTGCGGCCAGGTAGACGGGCACGGCGTGCTCGGCCCGCAGGGACAGGCGCATCGGCACCGCCTCCCCGCCGGGCAGCGGAATCTCGTACTCCGAGCCCGAGTAGGAGATCTTGCCGCCCGCGAGCACCTGCCGCACGATCTCCACCGTCTCGCGCATACGCGCCAGGGGGCGGGCGAAGGGCACCCCGTGCAGGCCCTCCATCACCTGAGGACCGGACGGGCCGAGCCCGAGAAGGAAGCGCCCCCCGGACAGGTTGGACAGGGTGATCGCCGTCTGGGCGAGCGCCACCGGCGTGCGCGTCCCGACCTGCATGACCGCGGAGCCCAGCAGCATCCGTTCCGTACGGGCCGCGTAGAAGCCCAGGGCGGACGGGGCGTCGGAACCCCACGCCTCGGCCACCCAGCAGACGTCGAGCCCCAGTTTCTCGGCCTCGACGATGAAGTCGGCCTGCCGGGACCAGGAGCCGAGGCCCGACGCCTCGACGGTCGTCGCCGTCCGCATCAGGCCTCCGCCCACTGCCGGACGCATTCCAGCGCGGCGGTCATGCCGCGCTCGAACTCCCGCAACCTCACGAACACGATCTTCTGCTCCTTCTCCGGCATGGCGTCGATCGCGAAGGAGAGCCCGGAGCGCCCGGGCCCCATCCGCATCCACTGCGACAACTCGGTCCCTCCGTTCACGGGTGCGAGGACGAACCGCCAGACGGCACTGGGTTCATCCGGATCCCCGACCGCCCAGGAGAGCACCCGGCCGGGCTCGCACGCGACGACCGTGGAGGTCGTCTCCCACTCGCCGAACGCCTCGTGCTTGTTCCGCCCGACGAACCGGGCTCCGACCACGGGACCGGAGGCCCCGTCGACCCACCGCACCGACTGGAGCTCCTCGCTCATCTCCGGCATCCGCGTCACATCCGACACCAGCGCCCACACCCGCCCCGGCGGAGCGTCGATCCACGTCCTCACTTCGACCGTCGGTCCGTCCGCGTACCGCGCGCCCGTCCACTCCATCGCGTGCCGGCCTCCTCGTCGACAGGAACTGTGGCAGGGAGCAGAGTTGCGTAATGAGACTAACCAGGTCAAGAGGGAGTGCGCGTCTACTGCAGACAGCGGTGGCGCGGACGGGCGCCGATGTGCCCCGGTGCGCGGAACCGCGCTCGCGGGGCCGCGTACGCTACCGATGGCTCCGCCCCCGAAGATCGTCGCGTCTGACGTCACTCAGGGCGGGGGAGTCATCAGGGATGGCGGTAGCCATGCCGATCCGTCGGCGGGCACGATGTTTCACGGCCGGGCGCGGTCCGGAAGGTCCGCCCGCGCCTTCGAGCGGAGGACGACATGGGATCGGCGATGAGCGAGCGGAATCACCGCCGGCAGAGATGGGCGGCCAGGGGAGCCCTGGCCTCAGTGGCGCTGGCGGCGTTGCTGCCCCTGGTGACCGGCGGCCTGAAGGGCCTGCTGCTGCTCGCGGCCGGCCTGGCGGGACTCGCCCTGACCGCGGCCGCGCTCTGGTGGGTCCTGTCCCGCCGGGGACCGGTCCGCACGGCGGCGGCCGCACTGGCCGTCGTCACCCCCGTCGCCGTCGTCACGCTCTTCGCGGTCGCGAATCTGCTCTGGGTGGTCTTCGCATCCCTGCTGCTGTGGTGCCTCGCGGTCTGGAGCGGCCGCTACGCCCTGCGCAGCACGGGCCTGCGGCCGGTACGGGTCAAGGAGTACCGCACGCCACCGCCGAAACGCCCCTTCCTCCTGCTCAACCCCCGCTCCGGCGGCGGCAAGGTCGGGAAGTTCGGCATCAAGGAGAAGGCCGAGGCGCTGGGCGCCCGAGTCGTCCTCCTCGACCCGGACCAGCACCAGGACGTCACCGCCCTGGCCAAGGCCGCCGTGGCCGACGGAGCCGACCTGCTCGGCGTCGCGGGCGGCGACGGCACGCAGGCGCTGGTCGCCGCCGTAGCGGCGGAACACGGCCTGCCGTTCCTCGTCATCTCGGCCGGCACGCGCAACCACTTCGCCATGGACCTGGGCCTGGACCGCGACGATCCGTCCACGTGCCTCGACGCCCTCACCGACGGGGTGGAACTCCGCGTCGACCTCGGCTTCGCCGACGACCGCCCCTTCGTCAACAACGCGTCGTTCGGCGCGTACGGGGCTGTCGTCCAGAGCCCGGGCTACCGCGAGGACAAGGTGGGCGCGGCGCTGGAGCGGCTGCCCGAACTGCTCACCCGGCAGAGCGGCCCGCGGCTGACCGCCGGCGCCGACGGCACCGTCATCGCGGATCCGCAGGCCGTGCTGGTGAGCAACAACCCGTACCGCATGGACGATCCGTTCGGCTTCGGACGGCGCCAGCGGCTCGACTCCGGGAAGCTGGGCGTGCTCGCCGTCCGCGTCGACAGTGCCGTGGAAGCGGCCGAACTCCTGCTGGCCCCGCGCCCGGAGGGCCTCACGATGCTTACCGCCCAGCACGTGGTCGTCGAGGCCGACGCACCGCACCTGGAGGTCGGCCTGGACGGCGAGGCACTCACCCTGCCCGCCCCCGTCCACTGCCGCATCACCCGCCGTGCCCTGCGCGTCCGGGTGCCACGCAACCGCCCAGGGGTCCCCGAGGCGCCGCCGCGCCTGGACTGGCGCCGCCTCCGCAAACTGGCGGCGGCGGTCGGCCGCACGGCCGCCCCCTCGCGCTCCTGGCGCCCCTGAGCGGGGCCCCGGAGGGAGACACCCCTAGACCCCGTCGCGGCACAGCGCGTTCGCGACCAGCCGCATGCCCGCCCGGTGCTGCCGCAGCGCGTCCTGGACGGAGGTGGCCCACCCGGTGGAGATCGAGGCGGTGACGGCGACCCGGCCGTCGTCGCTCACCGCGTTCCGGCTCATGTAGCCGATCTCGTCCCCGCCGTGGCCCCAGTACCAGCCGCCGCACGGCAGTCTGTTCTTCATGAGCCCGAGCCCGTACCGCGCGCCCGGGTATGGGACCTGGAACTCGTCGTTCAACGGGACCGTGCGTTTCATCTCCCTGAGCTGCGCCGGCTTCAGGACCTTGCCGCCGAGGAGGTCGCGGAAGAAGCGGTTCAGGTCCGCCGTGGTGCCGATGAGGCCGCCGGAGGCGTTGGGGTCCTGGTACAGGGTCACGTCAGCGAGCTTCGGCACCGTGGCGAACCGCTGATACCCGCGCGCGTGCGGCTCCCGGACGGTGGGGGAGTCGCCCGGGTAGTACGTGTGCCGCAGCCCGAGGGGCTTCAGCAGCCGGTCCCGTACCTGCTCGTGCCAGGTGTGGCCGGTCGCCTTCTCGATGACCATGCCGAGCAGGATGTAGCCGACGTTCGAGTACCCCCAGCCCTTGCCGGGCGGGAAGTCCGGGCGGTGCCGCATGGCCCGTTCGACCAGTTGCTCGGGGGTGAACGGGTGGAAGCGGACCTCGTAGTACTCCTGCGCCGTGTCGATGCCGGGGTAGTCGTCGTGGATGCCGCTGGTGTGCTGGAGCAGCTGGCGGAGGGTGATTTTCCGGCCGTCGTTGCCGTTGCCGCGCACCACGCCCGGCAGCCACTTGTCGACGGTGTCCTCCAGCGCCACCTTCCGCTCGCCGACGAGTTGGAGCACGACGGCGGCCACGAAGGTCTTGGTGTTGCTGGCGATCCGGAAGTAGCCGCCGTCGGGCACGGGACGGCCCGTACGGAGGTCGGCGGTGCCGCTCGTCACGGTGGCGGGAGCAGACCGGCCGCCGCTGACCCGGGCCTGCACGCCGATGGCGCCGGTGTCGCGTACGGCGTCGGCGTCGCGCTGGAACGGCGTGTCCCGCGTGGCGGCGGAGGCGGAACCGCCGTCCTCGCTCACCCCCGCGACGGCGTGGGTGACGGCCGGCGGCACGGCGACCGCCAGGACGAGGGCGGCGGCGATGCCCAGCGTGACGTGGCGGCGGCGCGGCTGGGAAGGTCGTCGGGGCGGGGTGGCTGACACGGGATCCTCCAGAGGTACGGACGCTGTATGCGGAAAGCACCACCGACGCTAGGAGCGGGGCCCTGGCCGGGCGTCGTCCGCCGGGAGGGGCGGGCGGCGCAACTTTCGTTCCGTGCCCTGCGTCTCCCGGGATCACCGGTCATACGATGCGGGCGGGACCGCGGGGGACGAAGACCGCCCGGCGGGCGGGGCCCGGGGACGGGGACACAGGGACAGGGACGGGGACGGGGACGGGGACGGGGTTGGGCATGACGGGGGGCTCGCGGCGGCGGCACGGAACGGACCGGTCCGTACGGTCCTCACGGGGGCCGCGCGACTCCTTACGGGTACCGCGCGGCTCCTTACGGGTACCGCGCGGCTCCTTACGGGCGTGGGCCGGTTCCGCGCGGGCCTCCACCGCCACGCTGCGCCGCAGGTTGGCCGGCCGCCCGGCGGACGCGCTCGTCGCTGCCGTCTTCACCGGCATCGCCGTGCTGCTCCGGCTGAGCCAGCCGTTGCCCGACGGCGCAGGCCCTTCCGCCGCCGTCATGGTGCCGCTCGTCGGGGCGTGTCTGCCGCTGGTGTGGCGGCGTTCGCGTCCGGGGCCCGTACTGGCCGCCACGGCCGCCTGCTATCTGGCGGGCGAGTTGCTCGACCCCGCCGGTGACAACGCCCAGTCCGTGTTCCTGGCCTGCTACTCGGTGGCACGGCACACGCCCGCGCCCCGCAGCCTCCTCGCTCCCGTCGCGCTCACGGCGACGCTGGTCGCCCCGGAGGCGGCGGGCGGCCGGCTGAACGTGTTCTCGTCGGCCGACACGGCCATTCCCCTCGGCCTCGCCGACTACCTGGTGGCCGCCGCGCTGGCCGCCGCCGTATGGCTGCTGGGCGCGTCACGGCGTCGGCTGTACGCGGACGCCGCGCGCCTGCGCGACCTGGCCGAACGGCTCCGTGCCGAGCAGCGGGTCAGCGCCCGGCGCGCGGTGGCCGCCGAACGCGCCCGGATCGCCCGGGATCTGCACGATCTGGTGGCGCACCACGTCAGCGCGATCGCCCTGCAGGCTCACGCGGTCACCGCCGTACTGCCGGAGGACACGCGCGCCGCCGGTCAGGGGGTGGCGGCGATCAGCGAGGCGGCGGACACCGCGCTGGACGAGATGCGCGGTCTGGTCCGGCTGCTCGCGGACCCGACGCCGGACAGTGGCGCCGCGCCGCTCCCGCAGCCGTCCCTGCGCCACCTGGAACGGCTGACCGGGGAGTCGGGGGCGGCGGGCTGCCCGGTGACGCTCACGGTGACCGGACCGGTCGCGGAGCTGCCGCCCGCCGTACAGGTCTCGGCGTACCGCGTCGTCCAGGAGGCACTGTCCAACGTACGCAAACACGCCGGCGCCGTACCCGTACGCGTCGGACTGGCCTGCCGTGAAGGCCGGTTGACCGTCACGGTGGAGAACGCCGCGCCGGCCCCGGACCGTTGCCCGATGCCCGGCTCCGGGCTCGGGCTGATCGGCATGCGTGAGCGCACCGCGCTGTTCGGCGGCACGCTGCGCGCGGAACCGGTCCCGGACGGCGGCTGGCGGGTCGTGGCCACGTTCCGGCCGCAGGACGGCGGCCCGTACGTGCTCGCAGAGGGAGCGTACGGGCCGGAGGAGTGCCGATGACGCCGCCGGTGCGGGTGCTGACCGTGGACGACCAGGAGCTGGTCAGGACGGCGTTGCGGGTGATGCTGCGGCGGCGCACGGATGTGGAGGTGGTGGGCGAGGCGGCGGACGGCGCGCGGGCAATCGAGGCGGCGTACGAACTGCGCCCGGACGTGGTGCTGATGGACGTACGAATGCCCGGCATGACCGGGGTGGAGGCGACCGCGCGGATCCTGAAGGGCTGGCCGCACGAGGGGCCCCGTCCGCGCGTGCTGGTGCTGACCACGTTCGACCTCGACGAGTACGTGCACGCCGCGCTGCGCGCCGGGGCCAGCGGGTTCCTGCTGAAGAACACCACGCCGGAACGGCTGGCCGAGGCGATCGCAGTGGTCGCGGCCGGCGAGGCGATGCTCGCGCCGACGGTCACACGGCGGCTGATCCGGACGTTCACCGACCTGCCGCCGCCACTGCTGTCCGGAGTGCGGCCCCGCCCGTCACCGGCCGACGGGTCGCCCGGCGGCCCGGGCGACCCGCTGGCCGCGCTCACCCGACGCGAACGGGATGTCGCGGAACTGGTCGCCCGCGGGCTCCCGAACGCGCGGATCGCCGGGTCGCTCGGCCTCACGGAAGCCGGCGTGAAGAGCACCGTCAACCGCATCCTGACCAGACTCGGACTGGAGAACCGCGTACAGATCGCGATCCTCGTCCTCGCGGCGGAACCCGATGCGGAAGAGGGCGACGGCTAGAGGATCCTGTGGATCACAGGGTCCTATGGATCACAGGGCCCTGCGGATCCTAGGTGTATTGACCCGCAGGGTTGTTCACGCGGGTGATGGGTGGCTGGCCGCCGAGTGCGGTGTGGCAGCGGTGGTGGTTGTAGGTGTGCAGGA
>NZ_JBEXSR010000088.1:0-10158 GCF_040613735.1 Streptomyces sp. NPDC006235 | reverse complement strand
CAGCAAAGGCTCGATCACCGTCCACGCAGCGTCAGATATCTCCCCATCCCTCACGACCGACCCAACGATCAGATGATCGGAAAGACACTGCCTAGCCCTTGTGTGGAGTGATGTCAATGCATGACACGCCATCAGCAGTGTGAGGGGGTGTCAGTCCAGTCCCCCGGGTGGCTCAACGCCCCGGCCAATGTTCCTCTGGAGTCGGCGATGTGATAGCCCGTCACGAAGGCATCCTTGGGCCTTCGAACACCCAATCGGCCTCATTTGTCACCCCCTCAGCCACATTCTGAAGTGGCGACAGATAAGGGTAGAAGTATTTTCATTCATGGTCGGCTGCTCAGCTGACATCACTAAGAGATGGAGGAACGGAATGCCTGAAAGAAGGAGAGGCGGAGCGCGTAGGCGTGCCGTTGTCGCGATCGCTGCGTCGGTGGGTGTCACGGCCCTGGTTGCAACCGGTGTGAACTACGCCTCGGCTTCCAGTTCCGTCCCACATGCCGCCCCGTCTGTGGAGGAGGCCGCTGCCTCGGTTCCCTTCGGAGGCGACGGCCAGACGCACAACGGCTTCAGGAACGACGAGGGACGGATCCACGTCAACGAGCGAACGTATTCAGCCGAGCCGGGTGTGTGCACTGCCGTGATCAGTAGTCCCGCCACCAGCTTCAACGTCCGAAACGACAGTGACAGGACTGTCGAATTCTTCACTGGGATCACCTGCGACAATGGCGGTGCAATCGCGACTATTGGGCCCCGAAATTCCAGCAGCGCGATCCCCGGCACGACGGTCTTCGACGGGGCTGTGGTGCCTTTCGCGCTTGTCGGCAGCTTCAGAGCGATCCACGACCACCACTGAGCCTTTCGGCTCCTGTGCCTGTGGGGTGAGACTTCGAACACCTCCCATCGTCGACGCCATCAAGCAGGTCCCGGCCAAGGTCAGCTACACACCCTCAGAGCCTCGCTGCCGCCGCCGCAGCTCCGTCCCACGGCCGAGGAAGCCTGCCACGCGCGCCCCGCCGCCCTCACCGACCATGCGGTCGGTGAGGGCGGCGGGGCAGCGGGCGGGTGGTCCTTTACAGGGCGTGGAGCTGGGTGAGGAGTTGGAGGGTGTCGGAGTTCAGCCAGTACTCCACGAACTTGCCGTTCTTGATGCGCAGTGTGTCGGTGCCGGTGAAGGTGACGTCGGTGCCGGGCTGGGTCTTCGCCCCGGGGAAGCCGCCGGCGTAGGTGCCGGCGGCCGTCCAGTGGTGCGGGACCGCAAGGCAGGCAAGCAGCGCCTCTACGGCCTGGACGCCTGCGGGCTGCGACCGGTCCACGAGTGGACCGGCGGATTCGAGCGGTTCTGGAACGAGAGCTTCGACGCTGGACGAGTACGTGCAGGACCTCAAGCAGGCAAAACAGGAGGAGTGACCGATGGCAGCGACAGGACGGGAAGTCCTCACCTCGAGGAAGCGGTGGAGGCGCCGGCGGTTACCGGCCGGTGCACCCTGTCCGGGGGGGCCGCTGGCACTCCTGGTACGACGACACCGTCATCGACGGCCCCCGCGGCCTCGACATCGACCACCTGGTCCCGCTCGCCGAAGCCTAGGACTCCGGAGCCTCCGCCTGGACCAGGCAACGCACCTACGCCAACTACCTCAACGACGTACGCAGCGGCCCGGTCTGCTCAGAACAGCCTTGAGCTGGCTCGACCCAGCCCTCAGCCCCCGGTCCCGGTCTCCTCGTCCGTCTCAAAGTCGGCGATCACTGGCGGTGCGCCGCGTTACGGCCACGAGCCGTTATCCGGACGAACTCAGGCCAGCCCTCTCCCTTTCCCCAAGGCGCGGCAATTTCCAGATAAGGAAGGTTTGTTTGACCGAGACTTGATCGACCGGACATCTCTCGGTGCCCATCGGCCCTCTAAGATCTGCCTGGGCTCGGTGATCTTCCGGCCCCGCCCGCCCGGTTTCGGACGTACCCGCCTTTCGGGCTCGCACGCACCCCCCTCCCCGCCTGGCGCGGCGCAGTGTGCGACTTTCTCAAGGATTTTGATGCGTCTCGCGTCCCCTGCCGTCAAGGTGCTCGCCGTGGCGGCACTCCCGCTGGCCCTCGCCGCCTGCTCCTCCGGTTCTTCTTCCAGCGGCTCTACCGCAGCCGCCAAGCCCGCCGCGACCAAGGATCCCAACGCGAATCTGCTGACGGGTTCGCAGTTGAAGAAGGCCCTGGCGCCCGCGTCGTACTTCCCGTCCGGATTCGCCGCCGATCCCAGCCTCGCCAGGGACACCGGAAACACGTACCAGACGCCGAGCACCAAGAGCGCCGCCAAACCCCACTGCGCCGGCCTCGGATCCACTAGCTGGATCAGCCTCACCGGCGTCGAGGGGGTGTCGTTCGCGCAGAACTCCTACATCAACAAGAACACGTCCGCCGAACTCGACCAGGAGATCGACGTCTACCGCGGCAGGACCGCGGCTGACGTGGTGAAGGACTTGGCCAAGGTCGTCGCCGCATGCCCGAACTACACGGACTCCGACACCCACAGCACGGTGAAGGTCACCGGCGCCTCCACGGCCGGGCTCGGGGACGGGGCCTACACCATCACGCTCACCGACAGCGCCTGGGAGAGCGGCACCACGCTGATCGCCACCCGTGTGGGAACAGCCGTCGTTATCGTGCTGTCCACGGACGGCAGCGACAACGGCGCCGCGAGTGCCAAGAAACTGACGCAGCAGATCGTGGCGTCGTTGAAGGCGCAGAGCAACAAGGCGAAGCAGGGCTGATCACCCTGCGCCGACAGTCGATTCGCCGCCCGCCGGGCCGCCGGACACGCTTCGGCGGCCCGGACGCGCCGTGGATCCGTCTCTGCGTAACGGAGCGCCGTGTCGTGGGCACGCGAGCTCTCGGCTGCTGACCCTGCTCCCCATGACATCGGCAACCTGCCGCGACCGAGAGCAGCACATCTGGCGCCGTGAGCTGCGCCGGTGTACGAGGGAAGTGGCGTGGCAGGAGCACGGCTTCGCGGACCTGAAGTGCTGGAGGATCCTGACGAAGGTCCGCATGAACGCCCGCCACGCGACCACGCTCCTGCGGGCTCTCCTCGCGCTGACGAACGCCGAGATCCAGCGTTGACAGATGTAGCTGATCACGACAGCCGGCACGGGCAGTACGATCCCGGTTCATGGTCGTGGGCATGGGGCGGGACGGAAGACAGGACACGATCGAGCTGGTCTACCGGCCTACGCGCGCCGACATCCTCGCGGGCGTCCGGCTGCGTGAGCGCCGTCGGCGCCTCCACCTGGTCCGGTGGGGCTTCACGGGGCTGTTCGGGGCTGGCGCCGTGCTGGTGGTGACCGCACCGGAAAGCTCCGCGCTGTCGTTCGTGACCGCCGTCTTCTGCGCCGCCTGGATCTGGTCGATCCCCCACCTCCAGGCCCACCACGCGCTGCGCACAGTCTCCTGGCAAGGGGAGTACCGTACGTCCGTGAGCGAGACGGGGATCGCGGCCGAGACCGCGCACGCGACGCTCGTATTGCGCTGGTCAGTCTTCCGCGGTTACCGCGAGACCCGCGACCACGTGGTGCTGCTCAGCCGCGACCCGAACATCCTGCTCGTGGAGGTGCTGCCCAAGCGCGGGCTGCGCTCTCCGCAGGACGCGGAGCAGCTGCGGGCCCTCGTGAGCCGCCATCTGCCCCGCGTCTGAACCCCCTTATCTTTCGCCGAGTGGTTGTGCGTTCGTCGAGGCTGGTCGATGTCTTGTGGCTGGGCTGATGCCATCGAGATGCACGAGCGTCAGCGCGAGGCGCTTCCTCACGCCGTATCCGCAGCGAGCACGGCATCGCACATCTGAAGAGAACTGGCCCGTCACCTCGGCCGCCGCGAGCACATGAGCGACACCGTTCGAGCGATCGCCAGCCTGCCGTCTCACCAGCAGGTCACGGGCCTGACGTCAGTACAGCGGATGTGAACAGCGTTTCCCCAGCGGATTTTTCGACGTCTCACCGCCAACCATGCACGGGCTCGTTCAGCGAACTGCTCCAGTTCGCCTACGTCTTCGGTTGGGGCGGCACGGCCGCCCCAACCGAAGACGTGCGTGATCGCGGTCAGGAGTAGTCGCCCCGTTCGGCCCGGTGCAGGATGTCGCGTTCCAGGCCGATCTGGGTATCGAGTGAGTCCTCGTGGTCGATGACGATGGTGTCGTCGGCCTGTTGAGCTCGTACCTGGGAGCCGTAGGCGTCTGTCGCCTTCACCAGGAGAGCGTCCTGGTGTGCGGCGGGCCAGCTCTGGATCAGATACGACTCCACGACTTCGTCCACCACCGTCTGGTCGACGGCCCTGTCCCGGCCACGCGCGTGGACACGCAGCCGATACGAGCCGGGGCCTTGAGACGCCAGCGAGGGCAGATCCGCCGGATCGTCCATCAAGGGCGCCACGAGCAACTCCCCGGAGGGAGAGCTGCATGAAATCTCAGCGATCTCTTCCCAGCCCGGGGCAGAGTCGGGCCTCTGGGAGTGCGGCTCGACCGTGACATGGACGTCTCCGGTGTGGATCCCGGTCCTAACCTCGATGGCTCCGCCATCGGCCGACACCAGACCGGTGCGGCTAGCGTCGAGGTCGTCGGCCGCAGGCCCTTGCGGGTCCGTGATCTGAAAGAGGTGGTACTCAGCGTGCACCAGGGCTGTGCCTGTGCGGGCGGGCTCATTCACGGTGACCTCCCAACGCCGCCCCGGCGGCTACATATCCGACGACTTCCATCGAGCCTCACGTTCCTCGCCCACTCCGCGGTCGACAGACGGGTTGGTTGTGCGCGCGGGGTGCGCGAACTCGAGGTGAGCTGATTGTCGCCCCGCAGTATGAGACAGGCGGCTCGTCGGGACAGCTGTCAGTTTCTCGTTCTTGCCGCTTTCGCCTGCCGCTGGCGTTCGATCTGCCCGTTCGAATCCGGCGGTGCGCTGCCACACCATCGCAGCCGCGAGCGGGACGTGTGGGTGACACTCAGTTAGGTAGTTCGAGTAGCGCCGTCTCCCCGTTCGAGATCTCCCGGACAGCCCTATGACCTCGAGAAACGGCCGGTTAGCCACGCTGGGGAGCAACCGCCGACTCTTTACGCTGAGTTGCAGGGGCTCCCGCTCCTGCGAAGAACACCCGAAGCTGAGGAGCATGACTTGAGCGACCTCGTACTGCTCGCGGGCGGATCGGTGATGATGACCCACCACGTCACCGGAACCTACTTCATGTGCAACGACTGGCACGACGGTGTCGGAAACCACACCCAGACCTGGGCACAGGACCCCTTCGCCAAGGACAACAACTCGCACCGGTGGTTCCTGCGGCATAACGCCGACGGCACCGTGCGCATCGAGTCGTACGCCAACCACCGCTGCCTCACCGCAGGTGCCAACCCGCCCGAAACTGTGACCCTTCGAGAACGCACGGACAGCCTCAACCAGCACTGGCGGCTGGTCTCCCACGCAGAGCGAGGCAACGACTTCTACCTGGTCTCGGTCGTGCACCCGCGCTACGCACTGGCCATCGCGGACCACCTCCAGGGCAACGACCGGCTGGTAGGCCTGACCCGCATGTGGGGCGGACCCAACCTCTCCCAGCTGTGGCGGATCTATCCCTCGTCCGAGGACCAGGGCTGACTCCGCACGAGCACGAACGCCGCTGTCGCGGAAGTTCTACCTGACGAGTGCCGGTCCATCAGCGGTGGCCGCCAAGCGTCGGCCGCGATGCAACGGCGGCCACCCACTGACGGCGTTCCGCAGTTCTTTCAGGGCCCGCATCAGCTGCGTTCACCGCAAAACACGAGGGAGTCTTCCCATGAGCCTGACCGCCGCCCATACCCCCGCCGGTCCCTTGGAGCCCCGCGGGCCGATGTATCCCTTCCACATCACCAAGGAAGAGGAACGTCAGTTGCGCCTCAAGGGCGCCGAGGCCCTCCCGTCACTGGTGATCGGGCAGGCCACTTCGTTCGACGAGTACGCCCGCCAGCTGATGATCCCGCCAGCCGTCATGGACCTTGCACGCAAGGCCGAGGACCTGCGCCTGTCCGCGTGGGAGGTCGAAGCGATGCGCAAGCATCTGGCCCCCGCCGCCGAACCCGGCGACAAGATGGGGCTGCTGCGCCAGATCCTGCTGGAGAAGTACAAGCGTGACCAGACTCATCCACCGTACATTCGCGTCGCCTGCACCGGCCGGGGCGAGTACGACGACCTGGCCACCGAACACGGCCACCTTCACCCCGATGACCACCCGAAGGGCAATATCGGCTCGCCCGTCGTCCTGGAGATCTGGCCGGCGCAGCACTACTCGCCCATCCACTCCCACGGCCACACCACCGGCATCGTCTTCTGCCTCGCCGGCCAGCTCGACGTCATGGTCTACGAACACCTCAAGTGGGACGCCCGCAAGCTCGGCCTACTCACCCTCACCCCCGGCCAGTGCGCCTGGCTCTCCAAAGACAACTACGCCGTCCACCGGGTGTACTGCCCGATGGACGGCGGCGACGGCACCACTGGCCCCGGCTACATGAACTCCACCGCCGAATTCGGCGCCAGCTTCCACGTCTACCTCAACCCCGAGCAGACCGCAGTCCACGACCATGACGGCGACAGCTACAGCCGCGACACCTTCAACTACATCGATGAGAAATCCAAACAGCAGCAACCCTTCGCCACCGAATCCGACCTCTCTTGGCATATTCTTCGCCGTGTCCTGGCCAACACCCCGCTGACCTGAGACCAAGCCAGATTCGGGGTTTTCAGGCCGTGGTTGGGGGTGCGGCAGCTGGCGGGCATCGGTCAGGAGCGAAGGGTGCGCCTTGCGCATGACGGCCGCCACGAACGGAGCGGGCGGCGCTGCGGGCGGGGAACACAGGTGACCTCCATCAACCGGTACAGCCCGCCGGTTGGACGAACCGGCGCCGACTGTCCCGGGGTGAGGGGTTAGCCCCGCACCCCCCGGCCGTCGGCCCCCTGTGTGGTGTCCATGCGGACTATGGCCTCCCGGAAGACCGGCAACACGGCATCCCGGTCCATCTGGTAGGCGATGTTCTTGTGCCAGCTGGGGTTGTCCGGGTCGTACACCGCGGTAATGGGGGCGCGGGTGCCCTCCGGCCACCAGCCTTCGCGCACGCCGCGCGGGATCGCGCGGGACAGGGCGACGGTCGGCCCGTTGAGCTTGCCCAGCACCTGGCGCAGCTGGTCGGCGTCGATGTAGCCATCGCCTTCGATGACGACCATCTCGGCGAATCGGCGGGCGCCGGCGGGTAGCGAGCGGAGGTAGCGCGCGGCCCGCTCGACGGTCCAGTCGGTGTCCGCGGTGACGGTCAGTTCGTGTCGGTGCTCGGCAAGGATGTCGAGCAGTTTCCGCTCGAACTCCTCTGAGGCGCCCTCGATGGCGATTCTCATGAGGCCTTCCGACAGATTCTTACCCGGTTGTCCAGGGTCTCCATGGGCGACTATGCCCTGTCGGAGCCTTCTCCCGTGTAGACCCTGAGGAATCTGGTCAGATTTCTCCATCCATTCGAGCGACCTAACCGCCGTCGACGCGGCCGCCAGCATCACGGCAGAGGCCTCCCGATGAGCATCAACGACACCCCGCCGCCCCCAGGAGGGAAGAAGGCATGGCGGAGGCGGCCGTTTTCGCGTAGCAAGACCAGCGTGGTCGCCCGACTGGTGGAAGACGAGCAGGGTCGGCGGATGGACCCGCTCGTACTCCTCGGACGGGGCGGACCAGCGGGCACGCCACATCAGCTTCTCGGTTGTCGGTGTCCCTCTCCTGCCCCTGCGAACCTGGCGTACTCGTCGTATTTCACAGCGGTCAGGACGGATTCATCGGTGTAGTGGTCGACCGCGATGAACAGCGGAAGTACAGGCCGCGGGCGCCGCGGCTGGCCATCACGACCTGCGCAGGCGGTGGTCCGGGCCCGTTGCCACCGCCAAGACCGCCGCCAGTGGTGGCCGATAGTCTGACCGGCATGAGTGACGGCATCGCGTGGATAGGCGCACACCACCACACCCCCTTATCGACCGTGCCCGGCATGCTCGGCGGCATCTCGCTGACCCTCGCCCGAGGCGTGGAGACGGACGAGTTCCTCATCAACCTGGGCGCCGACCTCGACGAGCTAGCCGCGCACACCCCGTACCGGGAGCTGCGCGCACCGGCCGGGCAGCCGGGCCAGCCCTCCCCCCATCTCAACCGCGCCATGTACGGCACGTGGGGTGAGTGGACGTACGTGCTGGAGGACTGGGGCATGGCAACCTGGGCGACCGGCTACCAAGGCAAGGCCGAGTCGATGCTTCCCTGCGAGGGCCAAGAGATCCTCTGCCTGACCGCCAACCGTTTCAGCCCACCGCCCCTGATCATCCATGCGCCCGATGCCTGCGCGTACCGGGCCGACTTCGGCACCGACACCGGGCAGGGCTCGGCCCTCGATGCCGCCCTCAGCGCCGCGGGCGCGGTATTCCCGTCGATGCCTGAGGCCAGGGAGGCCGAAGTCGTCGCGTACTTCGAGGAGCATGGCGAGCGTCTGCCCGAGTTGGTGTTCACCGCCGTGGGCGCCTACACGGGCGTGACCATCGACCAGGACGCCGTGAAGACCGCTGACCTTCCCAGCGTCCTCATCGCCCCGGCCTGACCGTCTGCCGTGCACATCAGACCGGCCCTCACCCTGATCGCAGAGGGGGCCAATGCCTTTGTGGAAAGGGGTGTTACTTCGCGGCCAGCTTGCAGATCACCGGCTTACCGCCGCCGATGCCGTACGTGCAGGTGCCGCCGTCATCCATCCGCGTGTCCAGCCAGTACGCGTCCTTGTCCATGATCCGCATGTCCCGCATGAACGTCGCGAAGTGGTTGCCCATGGATTCCTGGTTGTGCATGCCGGAGATAGCCGACCGGCCGCACACCTCGCTGAACGTGGGGTCGGTGCCGTTCAGGGAGAACAGGTGGACCATGCTGCCGTGCTTCTTGGCGTAGGTGCCAATACACGCCGCACCCGTCGGCGTGGTCCCGCCCGGGAGCAGGGCGGGGTTCAGGCCGCCCTCAGCGGACGACATGCCGCCGCTGTTGTAGGAGGAGGCGAACGCGAACTCGTCACAGTTGAGGGCGTCGGCCGCGTCCACCAGGGCGGAGGCGTCCCCGTTCGCCTCGGCCCACCCGGTGGGGCAGATCCGGTTGCGGCTACGGGTGTTCTGCGCGCTGTCGCCCATGTAGTACAGGGGCTTTTGATCGGCCATCGAGCCCGGGTGCTTGGGAGTGGCCTTCTGGATCAGCCACCCGTGCGCCGCGGCTTGCGGAAAGGCCTTGGCGTTGAAGATGTAGGTGGGTGCGTGGTTGACGAACACACAGCCCGTGCCCGGCCCGGCGTTGGTGGTGTCGCGTCGGATCTGGTCGAGATCCTCCGTGCCGCCGTCGTAGTCCAAAGACCACTGGTAGCCGGTCATGAACGGGCGGATCCTCCCGTCCGCAGGCAGAATGTGCGCGTCGATCTTCACATCCGGCTTGTACAGGAACGTCTTCCCGGCAACCGAGGCGTCCCACGTGTACGGAGTGGTCAGCGACGCGGAATGCATCTCGCCCGGCACCCACCACGTCTTGCCCTTCCACGCGCTGTCATCGGGCTCCTGCGGCGTACACGACCCCTGGCACAGGTGCTCCACACCCACGAAGTTGATCTCACGGAACGCGGGGGGAATCTGCTGCGCGGGCTCGATCGTCAGGTGCTCGGTGAAGCTCTTCTGTCCGTCGAGCTGAAGCATCCGCAGGAACATGAAGCGGGCAGTGGCCTGGATCGCGCCGTCCATGCGGATGTAGATCGGCACCGACCTGACATCGCACTCGATGAACCGGGTAGCGAGGATGCTTTCGAAGTCGGTGTTACACCACTCCACCCGGGCCGTTGCCGCACCCGCGGTCTTCGCCCCGCTCTTGGATGCCTTGCCCTTGGGCACCGGCGTCGACTTGCCGCTGGAACCCGCCAGGCGCAGCCTTCCGCGACAGAGGCGCAGCGGTCGGGCTCTTCCCCGACACCGGCCGCGCCCCCGCGGCAGCGGCACGCGTGGCCTTCTCCGGCCTGGCAGCGGGCCTAAGAGGTCCTAACAGAAGTTGTTGATCAAGTGACCGTCGGCTTGTCTGCTCGTTGGTCGAGGCGTGGGGAAACGTCAGTCGCGGCCGTGGATCGTG
>NZ_JBEXSR010000087.1:0-10560 GCF_040613735.1 Streptomyces sp. NPDC006235 | reverse complement strand
CAGCAAAGGCTCGATCACCGTCCACGCAGCGTCAGATATCTCCCCATCCCTCACGACCGACCCAACGATCAGATGATCGGAAAGACACTGCCTAGTAGCCCGCCCGGGCGGCGGCGAGGTGGGCGTCCACGGCGACGACACCGTCGACGCCCTGGCAGAGGCCCACGACCACCGGAACGAGTCGCGGTTCCGGGACGTGACCCCGAAGGGTGACGACCCCGTCCCGGACCTCGACCGCGACGGTGCCCTCGTCCAGGCCGAGGATGCGCCCCAGGACGTCCTGCTCGACCTCGCCGCGGATCTCGACGTCGGAACGGATGAAGGCGTCGAGCAGGTCACTGCGGGTGACGATGCCGGTGAGGAGCCCGTCGTCGCCGACCACCGGCAGCTGCTTAACGTGCCGCCTGCGGAGTTCCCGTGCTGCCCGGGGGATCGTCCAGTCGGCGCGGGCGGTGAAGACGGGGCTGCTCATGAGCGCGCCCGCGGTCCGGGCCCGGGCCTTGCCCCAGGCACGCTCGTCGTTCCCGTCCTGACTCTGCGGCTCGGGCATGCCGGTCTCGTGCCGCAGCACGTCGGACGCGGACACGACACCGACGGGAGCGCCGTCCTCGTCGACGACCGGGGCCGCGACGATGTCGTTCGCGTCCAGCAGGGCGGCGACCTCCTGGAACGGTGTGCTGGGGCGGAGGGTGACGACATCCTCGGTCATCACGTCACCGACCGTGCGGCGGTACAGCATGGCATCGGCCTCCTCCGCTGTACGACGGGGCGGCCGCGCCCCTGCCGGCTCGTCCACGTCGTCTTCCCTACCATGACAGCACCGCGCCGCTCCGGTGGCCAGTGACGTTCGGCCTGGCGGGTTCCGGCCGCGCAGGCCGCCCCGGCCGCCGACACTATGCCGCTGGCCGCAGCGGGTGGCCCGACTGCCCGTCGCCGCGGAGGACCGCACCGGCTACGACCGCGAGCAGTCCTTCGGCGGGTCGATCGACGCCGACCGCGACGGCTGCAACACCCGCATGGAGGTCCTGCTCGCAGAAGCGGTGGAGGCGCCGGCGGTCACCGGCCGGTGCATCCTGGCCGGGGGCCGCTGGTACTCCAGGCACGCCAGCGCCCGCCGAGGCCGGGGCGGCGGCGCACCCGCAAACCGACACGCCAGCGCCCCGCGTGCTGGCCTGCGCCGCCCGCGAGAACCTCGGCGAGTTCGAGCTCGCCGGCCCACGCTCGCTCTTGCCACCGTGTCCCCGCCGGCCTTGACGTCCTGCCGGCCGCGAGCGCGGCGGGGCCGCGAACCGACGCCCCGCCGCGGGCTCAGGCTGGGAGAATCCCTACGTCAGCATGCCGTGGTGTGGTGCAGCCAGCGCTGGAGGGTGGCGTTGATGCTGCCTGACAGGGCGCTGAGCTGGTCGATGGCGTCGCGGTCTTCCGGAAGGGGCGGGATGCCTGCTGCGGTCAGGGCCGCGTGCAGTTCCAGACGTCGCCGGTCGCGTGGCTCGAGGGTGAAGCTCAGGCGTTGCGCGGGGCTGGGCGGCGGCAGCAGGTAGTCCGTGTCCTGCTGCTCCCCCGCCGCGGCCGGCCAGACGGGCTCGGTGCCGTCGACGGCGTAAGGGTCGGCCAAGGCCTGAGGCGAGTGGCACTCGAAGGCGATAGAGGTCACGTCGGTCTCCTTACCGGCAGCTTGCAGATCTGTAGCGTCAGAGCCGCGTAAGGCCCGGACCGGTTGCAGCGGAGGCTGGATGTCACGCCGACGGCGCCATCGGCAGATCATCACCTGATTCGACCAGCACATCAAGCGCAGAACCACGCCCGTACTGACCACAGATTGATGCGGTCGGCGGCAGACGTGGACACCCCGAACAGCGGCGCGATGTGGTGCACTGTCAGATTCGTCCGCCAATACGCGGCGACCATCAGCACTCGGTCCTCCAGCGGCAGGCTCCACGGCCGACGCTTCCATCAACCCCGACGTGCGGCTGCGAACCCTGGCAGAGGTCGTCGACCATCTCGGCGCAGCAGGGATGACCGGGATCGTTGACGGCACCGAGAGCCGGGTCCGGCGGCCGGCCGGCGTCCCATTCCGGGCGGCCAGCCTGATGAGCGCCGCCGGGCGAGCCAAGATGCTCGGCAGACCCGCGTTTCACCGTGCAGGCGACACCACCCGCTCAACCATGGGGAGCCCGCTCTGCACAAGAACCTCGTCAAGGCTGCCGCTGTTGCGGCCGGCGCGCTGACCGCCCTGTCCTTTACTCCCGCACACGCCGCCGAGTACAGCTCGGCATTGAAGATCCGCGGAGTTCAGTACGACGCGCCGGGCCGGGACTCCAACAGCTGCTCCTCGGGCAACACCGACGAGGAGTACCTGACAGTGAAGAACTACTCGTCCCGCTCGACGATCAACCTCAAGGGCCACGTCGTCAAGGACGCCACCGGCAACCGCTTCACCTTCACCGCCAACCACTACCTGCAGCCCGGCGACTATGTGAAGCTGCGCGGCGGCCACGGCACCGACTCCGACACCCACAACGTCGTCTACCTCGACAACTGCAACTTCCTGTGGAACAACGACAAGGACACCGTCTACCTGTACAAGCCCTCAGGCAGCCGCGCCGACGTCCACGCCTACACCAAACGCAACGACGACCCCGACCGCAACGGCTACATCAACTTCCACGGCTGAGACCACCCCACCCGGCCCCGGACCGGCTGCCCAGCCCTCCTCAGACCCTGGCCGGGGGCGTCGGTGAGGCGAAGGTGCCAGGACTGTGTTCCCAGCGTCTCAGTGCCCAGCGCACCACCACCCGGCCGGTCGGCGAACACAGCGAATGTTCGCGCAGCTTCACGCTCTCGCTCGCGCGCATCGGGTCTTGAGCGACCGCTGCCCGCCCCAGAGGAGAGAGCAGTTATGGTCTCGGGCACTCAAATAAAACAAAGAGCCCATGAGCGAGAAAAAAGGGACGTCCGTACGGTAACGGCCACACCGGAAGGACAGGTCAGAGAAAGGCTGGCCGTTCCAAGCGTGCCTCCGGCAAGCTCGTGCGCGTGTACCGCGCCTATCACGCGTGGCGCGCCCCGTTTCCTCTGTGGGCTCGGATCGTGTGCGACGTCATGTTCTGGGCCGTCACCGCCGCCGCGGCCTACGTCGCAATCGGCAGCCTGTGCGGAGCCATCCTGATCGCAGCTCCCCTACTCGGGTTCCTCGGACTCGCGTCGAGCAAGGCCCACGACGACAGCATCGACTGGAGCGACCACCGAATGGGAGGCCAACCCAGGAACCCCGGGCCCAAAATCTAGTGCCCTGACCGCATTGGTTCGCCGGGTTGGCGGCGTCGGTGCTCGGACCGGCTGGACTCGGTTGGGAACAATGTGAGCGGTCGCGGAGCCGATCAAACTAGGCTCCCGGCATGTCTGGTCCGACGTTGGTGATCGAGTTGGCGGAACCGCTCTCCCCGGCAGCACTGCGGGAGTTCCGCGCGTTGATGCTGGGGCTCTCTTCCCACTTTGCCGAGAAGCGGCCCGGGTTCTTCGACGTCAACGTGCCCGCAGAGCGACTGGGCGTCGAGGACGGGCGGGAGGAGGACTGATTCAATCCGCAGCGCGAGGACTGGCGTCGGCCCTTCCTGGTCTACTTGATGGGGCCGGGTGTCGGCGACGAGAGCATCTTCGAGGCTGAGCACGCGGACGAGCCCGAGGTGGAAGCCGTCCTCGGCTTCAGGCCGACCCACGCGGTCAATGTCAGCGCCGGCAGCAATCGCGAGATCGACCACGTGGCCACGGCCCTGTTGACCGTCGCTGTCATGGACGCCATCGGGGGCGTGGCCAAAGCCGAGCTGCTGGACGGGCAGGCGTCGGTCGTCGCTGGCCTTCGGGGGCTGTTGGGGATCGCGGACAACGACTGGATGGCGCTGGGAACGGCGGATTGCGTGCCTGGGTTGGGCACCCCGCGTTCCGGCTGGTCAAGTAGCCGAGGCGGGCCTGCCAGGTGTGCACGACGTCGTGGAGCGGGCTGAGGCTGTAGCTGGGCCGGGAATCCGGTCAGCTTCGCAGTCGCCTGGATCAGATCACATCGCACTTCTCAAGGGGAGTCGTCCTCGCCTGCGGTACCCCCTCGGCCCCCTTCCGGAGCACGATGGAGTAGCAGCGGTAGGACCGGGAGTACGACACGCCGAACATGCTGGTGTCCTCGTACTCTCCGAAGAAGCGGACGGTGGTGGTCAACGAGCCTTCCGACCGCGCGTAAGAGATGAGCCTGCCATCGTGCCGCTCAGCGATGCCGCGCACAGCTTCCCGGCCGGAAAAGCCGCCCGGGGCCGCCGCCACATCACGCGCGTACAACCGGGCCGGGGCGGCTGTCCTGTCCAGGGCTTCTGCCTCGTTCTGGTCGTTCGCGCGTTCCTGGCGGTAGTGCATGACCATGAGAACCGACGCCACGATCAGCACCATGACGATGGGCACCATGACGATGGGCACCATGATGGCGGCGAGACACCCTGGGGACGGCACCGTGCCGCGGTCGTGCTGCGCCACGGTGCCGTTGTCGGACATACTCGTGCTCACCACTCCTGTCGTGTGTCGGCTGACAGGGGGCCGGCCGTCATGAACGCCTGTGCGTAGGCTCTGGTCCCGGTCTGGTTCGGGTGGTAGCTCTCACGGCTGAGGCAGGTGTCTCCCGTGAACCACCAGCAGAGCTGGGTGTTCTTGTCGCCGTGGTGGAAGTCGCCGTCGCCTTTAGGCGGCATGGTGGATGACGAGCTTGAACTCGGCGAGGGTCAACAGACGCGAGCTGGCGTCGTTGTGCGTGACACGGAGCGCAACCGGGGTGCCCGGATCGACGAAGAAGCCGTGGTTCTTGACGTAGAACTGGCCGCCAGGTGTCGGCGTGCGGTGCTCGGTCGCCGTGGTGTCGTAGGGATGGGGCGTCAGGCCCAGCGGGTCACGTACATACTGGTCACGCAGCTCGCTGTAGCCGCCCGTGCCGCCGGCGGCCTCCCACTGGATCACCGCGTGCAGGTGGCCCCAGCCGGCTTTGGACGGCCAGACCAGGCCGCTACGGTCGTCCGTCGCCCAGTCACTCACCACGTAGCCGTCCGGCTGGACGGCCTGATGCATCTCGAATCGGTCCGTCGACTCCGCCGCTCCGAAGGGGAAACGGACGATCTTGTACGCGGTCCCCGGCGGGATCAGCTGCGGCGTATCAACCTTGAGAGAGCAGACCTGCACACCGGGCACAACGCCACCATTCGTAGTCATGGTTCAGCACTGCCGCCGCCGGCCGTTCCCACGCCGGAGTGCCGCGATGCGCCACGCACCATGCCGCGGCGTCGAACTCGAAGAGCGGCACGCTACGAGATCGGGACCATTCGCGAGCCTCTCCTGCGGGACATGCTGTCCGGGATGTTCACCGGAGAGGCTGGGCGGTGCTACTGGAGCAGGGCCCGCACCTCATGGACCGCCAGTTCGTCGGGAAGCCGTATCGGTCGTCGCTTCCTTGCCATCGTGGGCGAGGAGCACGCTCGTGCTATTGCTGCCGGACCGCCGACGCGCTCGGCCGTCGCCCCCAATCCGCCTGACGTGCCTGCCGCAGGAGCGGCGCCCGCATGGCGGACAGCGGCCCGCGTAGCCCTGATTGGCCTGGGTACCGGCTTGGCGCTCGGATCACTTTTGCGAAGCCGACGTTACGGGCTGTCGGGCACGGGTTGGATGATCACGGTTGTGACTGGTGTGATCACGGCGTCGGAGCCGTCTTGGATAGCCCCGTTCTCCGGGCTGAGCCCGCGCTGCTTCGGGAAGTTGGTGACCGCACTACGGCGTGAGGGAGCCGACGCGGCTGGCCGAGGACGACCCTGGAGCCTGCCCTTGCGGACCGAGTGCTGCTGGTCACGGCCTACTGGCGCACGAACTTGACGATGCGCCAGCTAGCCCTGCTGTTCGGCATCTCGAAGTCTGCGGCAGACCGGATCATCGACCACTCGGCCCGCTGATGTCTCTGCGGCCGCGGCGCCGGTTCTCCAAGGACACCGTGCTGATCGTGGACGGAACCCTCTTGCCCACCCGCGACCACGAGGTAGCCGAGCAGTCCAAGAACTATCGGTACTCCACCAACCATCAGATCGTGATCGACGCTGACAGCCGACTCGTCGTCGTGGTCGGTCGACCGCTGCCCGGCAACCGCAATGACTGCAAGGCATGGGAGCCGTCCGGCGCCAAGGACGCCGTCGGCAGGACCACGGTGATCGCGGACGGCGGCTACCGGGGCACCGGTCTGGTCATTCCGCATCGAGGCGCGCGCGGTCAGACCGAACTGCCGGCATGGAAAGAGGACCACAACGCCTCACATCGCAAGGTCCGCGCCCATGCCTTCGCCCGGATGAAGGGCTGGAAGATCCTCCGCGACTGTCGCCTGAAAGGCGACGGAGTCCACCACGCCGTGCGTGGCATTCGTCGGGCTGAGAGCCCTCGGTGAGGAACCCCCCGTCGTTGGCGGCCGCGAGAACCTCCACCAAGGGCTTGGTCTCCGGATCCGGGCCGCCAGGACCGAGGCCCCGACCTCACAGCAGGGTGAGTCCCGCCTCTGACCTGACCGTCACACCGAAGCTCCCCCGTCGGAGGGTTCGATGCGGATCACGATGGATTTGGTCACCGGCGTGTTACTAGTGTCGGCCGTGGAGTCCAGGGCGACCAGCACGTTCGTCTCCGGGTAGTAGGCGGCGGCGCAGCCGCGCGGCGTCGGATAGCGGACGGCGCGGAAGCCGGGGGCGCGGCGTTCACCGTCCGGGTTGACGCTGATCAGATCGACCAGGTCGCCGTCGTGGAGGTGGAGGTCGCGGAGGTCCTTCCGGTTGAGGAAGACGACCCGCCGTCCTCCCTTGATGCCGCGGTAACGGTCGTCGAGGCCGTAGACGGTGGTGTTGAACTGGTCGTGCGACCGTACCGTCGTCAGCAGCAGGTGTCCCGGCGGAACTTCGGGAGCGGTCGGTGGGTTGACCGTGAACTGCGCCTTGCCGGTCGACGTGGGAAAGGTGCGGGAGTCGCGCGGTGCCCGGGGGAGCATGAAGCCGCCGGGCTGCCGAACGCGCTCCTCGTATGCGTGGAATCCGGGGCAGACGTGCTCGATGTGGCGGCGGATCACGGCGTAGTCGTCGCGCATGCCGCGCCAGCCGAGGTCGTCGCCGAAGAGAGCGTGCCCGAGGTCGGCGACGATCGCGACCTCGCTGCGCAGGTGCGGTGATCCCGGAAGGAGCCGTCCGTGCGACGAGTGCACCATGGCCATCGTGTCCTCGACCGTCACGAACTGCTCACCGGAGACCTGCCGGTCGCGCTCGGTGCGGCCGAGGCAGGGCAGAAGCAATGCCTCGGTGCCGTGGCACAGATGGGACCGGTTCAGCTTGGTCGCGACGTGGACGGTGAGGGCACAGTTGGCCAGCGCGGTCTCCGTGACCTGCGTGTCCGGCGTGGCCGCGGCGAAGTTGCCGCCGAGGCCCATGAACACGTCGACCTCACCGTCGCGCATGGCCTTGATCGAGCCGACGGTGTCCAGGCCGTGGGCACGGGGCGGATCGAACCCGAACTCGTCGCGGAGTCTGTCCAGGAACGGTTGCGGCATCCTCTCCCAGATGCCCATGCTGCGGTCGCCCTGGACGTTGCTGTGCCCGCGGATCGGGGCGGGCCCGGCACCGGGGCGCCCGATATTGCCGCGCAACAGGAGGAAGTTGACGATCTCGCGGATGGTTGCCACGGCGTTGCGGTGCTGGGTGAGGCCCATCGCCCAGCAGACGATGACGCTGTCCGCGGCGAGCACGTCGGCCGCGCAGTCCTCGATCAGGCGGCGGGGCAGGCCGGCCATCGTCTCGATCTGCGACCAGTCCAGGGCACGCCATGCCGTGGCGGCCGCTTCGAAGCCGTCGCAGTACCGGTCGATGAAGTGGTGGTCGAGCACGGAGCCCGGCTGGGAGTCCTCCCGGTCGACCAGGGTGCGGTTCAGGCCCGCGAAAAGGGCCAGATCGCCGTTGATGCGCACCGGGAGCCAGCGGTCGGCGAGCTGCGTGCCCGGGCCGACCAGGCCGCGCGCGGTCTGTGGGTTGTGATAGCGGCCGAACCCGGCTTCGGGGAGCGGGTTGGCTGCGATGATGCGGGCGCCGCGCCGCTTGGCCTGTTCGAGCGCGCTGAGCATGCGGGGGTGGCAGGTGCCGGGGTTCTGGCCCACGATGATGATCAAGTCCGCGTAATCGGTGATGTCGGAGATCGTGATGAGACCTTTTCCGACGCCGATGGTCGCGCTCAGGGCCTCGCCGCTCGACTCGTGGCACATGTTCGAGCAGTCGGGCAGATTGTTCGTGCCGAGCCTGCGCGCCAGCAACTGGTAGAGGAAGGCGGCCTCGTTGCTCGTCCGGCCGCTGGTGTAGAAGACGGCACGGTTCGGATCGGCGAGGCCGAGCAGGCGATCGGCGGTGAGGGCGAGCGCGTCCTCCCACGAAATGGGCGCGTAGTGCGTCGCGCCGGGGGCGAGGTGCATCGGCTGGGCCAGTCGGCCCTGCGACTCCAGCCAGTGACCGTCCCGCTCCCGCAGGTCAGCGACGGAGTGCTCGGCGAAGAACGCCGCGTCGACGCGTTTGCGCGTGGCCTCCCACGCGACGGCCTTCGCGCCGTTCTCGCAGAACTCCGCGATCTTCCGGTGGTCGGGATCGGGGTCGCCCCACGCACAGCTCGGACAGTCGAAGCCGTCGACGTGGTTCACCTTCAACAGCGTCTGCAGACTCCGCTTCGGCCCCATTTCGGCCATGGAATACCGCGCGGATTCGGTGATGCCGTGAATTCCGACGCTGGCCTTCTCGGGTCCTGACGAGGTCACATCCGATACGGACGGGTTGATCGGTTTCTCAGCCATGACTGCCTCTTTGCCCTATACGTGGACTATCGTATGCGAGAGCAAAGTCGACCGCAGCCGTCGCCTCACTCCGAGCAATTCGCGGCTGTCAGAACAGCCAGTCTTCTACCGGGCGTATCGGGGCAAACTGCAGCCAGGTCCGGCACCCTCACCTGACGTCGACGAAGTCGCCGGCCGGCGATGGGCCGACCACCGCCGCACCCTTGAGGCCATCGCGTGGAAGTGCCGCACCAACTCGCCCTGGCGGGACCTGACCGACGAGCTCGGACCGTTCCAGACTGCTCACAAGCGGCTGATCAGATGGGCCGTGGACGGCACCTGGGAGATGATCCTCACCGCCGTCCTGGCGGCAGCGGACGCCGATGACGACATCGACTGGACGGTGTCAGTGGACTCCACCGTCGTCCGGGCTCATCAGCACGCTGCCGGAGCACTCCAGGGGGCGGCCCACTGCGGCGAGCCCGCCGATCACGCGCTGGGCCGCTCCCGCGGCGGGCTGAGCACCAAGGTCCACCTGGCCGCAGACGGCCACGCACGGCATCTCGCCTTCACCGTCACCGCAGGCCAGGCAGGTGACGCACCCGCCTTCGAGACGGTGATGTCCCGCATCCGCGTGCCCCGCAGCGGCCCCGGAAGGCCACGGACCCGGCCCCTGGCCGTGCTGGCCGACCGGGCCTACTCCTCCCGCGCCATCCGCAGCCACCTACGGCGCCGGGGAATCCGAGCTGTCATCCCCCAGCCGTCCGACCAAGACGGCCACCGCCTGCGGCGAGGCCGCCAGGGCGGCCGCCCACCCGGCTTCGACCCTGAGGCCTACAAGCAGCGAAACACTGTCGAACGATGCATCAACCGCCTCAAGCAGTGGCGCGGCCTGGCCACACGAACCGACAAGCTCGCCATCGCCTACCAGGCCGCACTCCACCCGCCAGCATCCTCATCTGGACTCGACGCTAACCAAAGAGACAGAACTTAACCCCCGCCCACCGAACAGGCAAGCAGCGCTGACCAGCACAAACACCAACCGAGCCTTTACGCGCCAGCGAAACCCACAACGAGCCCGGCCCCACGCAGCACACACGACACAACCCCAGCTCACACCCCGAACCACCCGCTGGAACCGTGCACCCGGCTACTCTCAACGAACCCACAACGCACCAAGTCAGCAAGCACGCGATACACCAACAAGCCCCCCTCCGAGCGTTACCTCGCGCGGTACAAGACCCGCACCGGCTCCGTAGGGCCCATCAGCCGCTCCCACATCGAAGTCCTGCCAGACGGCACAGAAGTCCGACTCGGCGTGTTTCTGAGCAACAGCAAGACCAGGCGCGCCAAGCTGAGCGCCGACAAGCTCCAGCAGCTGGCGGAGCTCGGGCTGGACTGGGCGGTGGTGTAGCCGGTGGGAGGCTGCATCAGGGTCCGTGCCGGACACAGCCGGCACGGACTCTCCGTGCGGTGCGCGGCCAACTGACCGGAACCGGCCGCAACCGGCAACAGGTGCCTAGCTGTCCTGTTGATCGTAAGACTCTCCATGCCCCGGCGCCGGGCTGAACGGCGCGGCCAGCGCCTGTGGCACGTCTGGATCGTCCTGCCCCTAGGTAGCGTCTTATCGATCACGCATCGAGCCAGATGAGTGTGCTGGCCAGGGTTATGGCGGCGAGGTAGCGGTCGGGCTGTTTGTCGTA
>NZ_JBEXSR010000086.1:0-12312 GCF_040613735.1 Streptomyces sp. NPDC006235 | reverse complement strand
ACCCATGAGAACGTCTCGTGAAATTCGATGTTCTGCATTGCGCAGTGCGGATCGGGGCTGACCCTATTTCGAAGGTTCCGGGTGGAGCAACATTCGGCCTGACGTAGCCAGATATTCCTGTCAGCCGATCGATTCGCCAGAGGCGCCAGTTCGTGAACCGGTTGCGGCACAGAAATGGCTGGCATGGCTCTCGGTAGCCTGTGCCGTTGAACGGCAACACTACGGGCACTGGGTTCATGGCGACGTTTGTGCGTGTGCAGGTCGCCCTGTGCGGAGGGGCACATCGCCCCCCGCCACGGAAGTCCTCTCGGAGGGTTGGCAGTCCGCTTCGCGTCGGTTGGTGTGGGTGACTCTGCAGGTCAGGCCATGCTGTCAGTGGTGGCCTCTAGCCTCTGATGCTCAGTTCTGGACGGGCGACCGACGGGTGGGGAGCGTGCAAGGTCTGAGCGGGCGTAATGAGCCGTTCGTAGTAGAGGCGCTGGAGACGTTGTGGGGGAAGACGCGGGAGCGAGCAGGGGGCAGGACGAACCTTCTGCTGGCGCATCTCTTGGATACGGCGGCCGTTGCTGAGTTGCTGTGGGACGGCTTCCTCGCGCGGGCAACGCGGTCGGCACTGGATGAAGTTGCGGGTGGGCCGGGCCGTGGGCGGCGGTTGTTTGCCTGGTTGTGCGGGGTTCACGATTGCGGGAAGGCGACGCCGGCACATCAGCGTTTGTGGCCGGAGGGAGCGGAGGCTGTACGCCGATCGGGGTTGACGTGGGTTGAGTCGGCTGCTGTGGCGGGGGCGAAGCAGCAGAAGCGGTGGCGTCACGACTGGGCCGGTGGGCTGTTGGCGCGAGAGTTGCTGGCCGAGGCCGGGTGGGATGCGGAGCAGCTGGACTGGGTGTGGCCGCTGGTGGCTGGGCATCATGGTGCGTTTCCTTCGCTTCGGGATGTGCAGGAGCCTCGTTCGGCGAAGGGCCAGCTGCGGGGGAGGGGAGCGTGGCACCGGGTGCAGGAAGCTCTGCTTGATGTATTCACCCAGGAGGTCGGGTTCGGGTCGCTCGGTGAGGTGGAGCCGATGGCGGTTCCGTCCAGGGCGCTCCAGTTGCAGCTCAGCGGTCTGGTGGTCATGGCGGACTGGATTGCCAGTGACGAGCGCTTCTTCGTGGGCTTGGACGATCTGGGGCTGGTGAGTCTGGATACTTCCCGTGAGCGTGCGGGGTCGGCGTGGAAGGCTCTGGGGCTGCACGGTGGATGGGGTGCTTTGGGCGTGCCAGGGCAAGAGGCGTTCCGGGACCGGTTCGGCTACGCGCCGCGGCCCTCGCAGGCCCTGGTGGTTGAGGCGGCTCGCAGCATGGGCCGTCCGGGTCTCATGGTGGTCGCAGCGCCGATGGGTGAGGGCAAGACGGAGGCTGCTCAGGCCGCGGCGGAGGTCCTGGCGGCCAGGTTCGGCGCGGATGGTGTGTTCGTGGGTATGCCGACCCAGGCGACCAGTGATCCCATGTTCACCCGCACGCGACGGTGGGTGGAGGCGATCGAAGCGGAACTTGCCTCCCGCGTAGTGCTGTTGCACGGCAAGAGAGCGTTCAACCGGGAGTGGAAGGCTCTCCTGGAGGACGCGGATGCGTATGCGGACGAGGCGTTCTGCGGGGTGGATGAGTTCGGGTTGGACGACGACCCGTACGGGGTTGAGTCTGAGGTGCGCGGCGTGCCGGAGCGGCAGGGGCCTGCTGAGTGGTTTCTGGGGCCGAAGCGCGGGCTGCTGGCCCCGTTCGTGGTCGGTACGGTTGATCAGCTTCTGTATGCGGCTACCCGTACGCGGCATGTGATGCTGCGGATGGCGGGCTTGGCCGGCAAGGTCGTGATTCTGGACGAAGTGCACGCGTGCGATGTGTACATGAGTCAGTTTCTGCAGGAAGCACTGCGTTGGCTGGGTCAGGCTGGCGTGCCGGTGCTGGTCTTGTCGGCGACGCTTGCCCCCGCGCAGCGCACAGCGTTGGTCGAGGCTTATCTGGCCGGTGCGGCATCACGTGAGGAGTTCCGGGTCGAGGTTCCGGCGCCGCTGGGGTATCCGAGTGTCACGGCGGCCTGGTTGTCAGCCTCGGGTGAGCCGCAGTTCCAAGTGGATGCAACGGACAGTTGGCGTGAGGACCTCGGCGTGGTGGTGCAGGTAGTGCCCGAGGCGGTGCCCGGCGCGGGCTCCTCGCGTGAGCAGCGGGAGCGGTTGCAGGCCGAGGCGGATGCAAGGGTGGGGGAGCTGCTGGCGAGTGAACTCCTCGACGGAGGGACCGCGCTCGTCATCCGCAACTCCGTTGCGCGGGCGCAGAGTCTCTACGAAGAGTTGCGCGGGCGGTTCGATAATGACGAGGTGCGCCTTCTGCATGCCCGTTTCACGGTTGCCCGGCGTGCCGATCTGACGGAGGAGTGCCTGCGTCTGCTGGGCCCGAGGACGCCGCGCCCCCGGGGCGGCCGGCTGATCCTGGTGGCGACTCAGCTGGCCGAGCAGTCCTTCGATGTCGACGCCGACATGCTGATCACGGATCTGGCCCCCGTTGACCTGTTGCTGCAGCGAGTGGGGCGGCTGCACCGGCACGAGGACACGTGGCGCCCGGCGAGGCTGCGCGTGCCACGGGTGTTCGTTACGGGGTTTGAGCCGCGTGAGGGCCGTGAACCGGCGTTCGCGTTTGCCGGCGAGGCGATCTACGGACGTCATCTGCTGCTGCGGACCGCTGCTGTGCTGCCCGGCGCCGGCGAGGTGTGGTCGGTTCCGGCAGACGTGCCCGGGCTGGTGGAGCAGGTGTACGGGGCGGATGCGTCACTGCTGCCCGAGGCGTGGCAGGAGGCTGGTGAGGCGGCCTGCCGGGAGCAGGGGAACCGGGACCGGATCCGTGCCGAGGAGGCGCGGAAGTTCTTGCTGACGCCGCATGGTGAGCACGAGAAGCGGACGCTGGCGGGTCTGCACTACGGCGGATCCACGGCGGGCAGCGACGAGGCTTCGTTGCAGGCGGCTGTGCGCGACGGTGACGAGTCGGTCGAGGTCGTCCTGGTGGTCCGGGACGAGGACGATGCTGTCTTCCGGACGCTGGCGGGGCGGGCCTTGAGCGTCAATGGCGATGTGGCGCCCGATGTGCTGGATGAGGTGCTGGGCTCGGTGGTGCGGCTTCCGTCGAAGTTCACCCAAGCAGCCCAGGAGCTGCGGCCGTTGCCCGGCTGGCATGGCCACACGTGGTTGCGCCGCAGCCGTGCACTGGTGCTGGACGCGTCGCGAAGGGCCCGACTCGGCGACGTCACGGTGTCCTACGACGACGACTTCGGGTTGCGGCAGACGTAGGTTCCGGCGTCGGCCGTGGGCTGCAGTGGGCTCGCAGGGGGTGGAGGTGAGCCGCCGGGCCGTGGCCCGGCGGCTCGGTGCCCCGCGTGGCGCGGGGTCGAAGCGATGCCCGATCCGCTGTGCAAACAGAGAAGAGGATCATCCCCGCAGCCCGGGCCATCACGGTCCGGTCGCTGGGGTCAACGGCCGGATTGTTGCACCTGATTGCGAAGAAAGCATGTGGACGCCTCCAGGCCACTGCTAGCGTCAAACATAGAAGCTTCCATCGAGGGGGACCGATGAGCCATGGCTTTTCCTTAACGGACGACTCCTGGCTGCGCTTACCGCCAGCCGCAGGGGGACCGGCACAGGAACACTCGCTGCGCACCGCGTTGCTGGAGGCACACGAATTCGGCGACCTTGTGGTGGAGCTCCCCACCCAGAGGCCGGCCGTGTTCCGGCAGGTTCTGCTGGCCGTGGTTCTCGACGCCCTGGGCCGCCCATCCGACGAGCGCGAGTGGATGAACTGGTTCTCCACACGGCGCTGGTCAAGGGAGCAACGCGGCAATCTCGAGGCGTATCTGGACACGCATCGCGGGCTGTTTGATCTGTTCGATCCGGTGCAGCCCTTCGGGCAGGTCGCCGGGCTGTGGACCACCAAGGGCGAGACGAAGAATGCCGGGCTGATCGTAGCGACCGCCGCCACCGGGAACAACGTGCCGCTGTTCGCTTCCCGCACGGAGGGCGACGCCTTCTCGCTGTCTCCGGCACAGGCGGCACACTGGCTGCTGCACACGCAGTGCTGGGACACTGCGGCGATCAAGACGGGCGCGGTGGGCGACCCGAAGGCGAAGGCGGGCAAGACGGTCGGCAATCCGACCGGGCCGCTGGGGCAGATGGGCGTGGCCTTGCTGGTCGGCAGGACGCTGTTCGAGACACTGCTGCTGAACCTCCCGGTCGGGGCGCCTCCGACGTCGGCCGACCTGCCGCAGTGGAGGAGGCGCGAGCCCGACGATCCGCGTTCGGCCGGCACCCCTCAGTGGCAGGAGCGGGCACCCGAAGGACTTCTGGACCTGTGGACCTGGCAGTCCCGCCGGATCCGGCTCTTCCCGGAGACGACCGACGAAGGCCTGCGGGTGACGCGGGTACTGGTCGCTGCGGGGGACCGGATGCCTCACACACCCGAAACCGAGCCGCACACCATGTGGCGAGTAGAACCGACCGGCAGCCGAAGCACGGGGAGAAGCAAGGGCGGCATCACATCCCCGCGTCGTCCCCTGCGCCTGCAGCCCGGCAAGGCCGCGTGGCGCGGGCTCGATGCGCTGCTGGCACCCGAGCGGCAGTCCCGGGAAGCAGGGGAGAGGACGAGCGGGTTCGCCACGAGCAAGCTCCTGGACCAGGCCGGCGCACTGGCACACGATCTTGGCGAGGCCTATCCGCTGCGTGTGGAACTCTCCGGTGTCGCGTACGGCAATCAGTCAGCCGTCATCGACGACGTGATGTTCGACGCGCTGCCCCTCCCGCTGGCCGCGCTCGAGGCCGACAGTGACGTCCGCTCAGCGCTTCTTGAAGTAGCTGAACAGGCTGAGCAGTTGGCCACGGCCGTCAATCATCTCTCGGCTGATCTGCGGCGTGCTCTGGGCAGCGAACCGATCCCCTGGGACAAGGGGCAGCGCCCCGGGGAGTTCGTCCTGCACGCCCTGGACCCGCTGGTGCGGCGGTTGCTGGCCGGGATGAGGGAGGTGGAGGACCTGGAACGGATCGAGGCCGGGCAGCTCGCCTGGGAGCAGCTTGCCTGGCGCCGGAGCTGGGAGGTCGCTGACCGCCTCCTACAGGCGGTGCCTGTCGGAGCGTTCGTGGGCAGAAGCGCCCCGCAGGGGGAAGGGAAGCCCGAGCGCACGCACCGCGTCTCGCTGGCCGAGGCATCCTTCCTCAAGCGCCGTGCGCAGATCCTCCACCGCGCAGACGCCCATCGACGCAACTGCCCCACCCCCGACAACCGGTAGGCGGCGAGGCACCTTTCACGGTGCCCCCTCTAGCCGTCATGCCCTGGCCGGAGGAATCCGGCCATGGCTCCGCGGGCGTCCTCCCACGCCTTGGTGACACAGCGTCCCTCATCACGTCTGGACACGGCCATGACCGAAGAAGACTCTACGAAGCAGCGCATCTGGCACCGCTACATCGCCGCAGACGGCACCTGGCGCCGCAAGAACGGCACTGCGGCCGCGCAGCGCCCGCCCGGCGAGGACCTCGCGGTTCTGCGCCGAGGTCTGGGCCGCCCCGCCGGAACCGTGCTGGAGCTGTTCCCGTTCTACACCTGCCCGGTCGACGACTACGCCGCCCGACG
The DNA here is from genome assembly GCF_040613735.1 of Streptomyces sp. NPDC006235. Classification (NCBI taxonomy): domain Bacteria; kingdom Bacillati; phylum Actinomycetota; class Actinomycetes; order Kitasatosporales; family Streptomycetaceae; genus Streptomyces; species Streptomyces sp. NPDC006235. The sequence goes on along the minus strand of NZ_JBEXSR010000086.1, from coordinate 6,673 downwards.
CGGGGAGGTCTCGGCCGAGCAGGAGGCCGAGCACATCGCGCTCGCGCTCTACGGGCTGCACCAGCAGAGCCAGGACCGGCCGATGCACCGCGACGGAGTCGGTCTCGGCCGGGCCATGCTCGAGCTCCGGCGTCACGACCGCACCAGTGACCAGGCCGTCGACTCCCGCTTCCAGCAGGCGTTCTCCGCAACGTCGACGCAGGCACTGCGGATGCGTCTTCGGGGTCTGGTCACCCAGCTCAAGGACATCAAGCAGCCCCTCGACTACGACCGCCTGGCCTTGGACATCCACGACTGGAACCGGCCCGAGTCCCGCTCCCGCGTGCGCCGCCGCTGGGGCCTGGACTACTACGCCTGGACCCAGCCGGCACCGGCTCCACGACCCGAACGCTGAGACCACCAGCACGCCCGACGTCCGCCGCCCCGCAGCGGACACCCCCTTCCCACCTGCACACCCGCATCCGCGCCGCCCGCACGCCACGCGGCTACCGCTTCTCTCACACGACCTGGAGCAACCCGATGACCCAGCGCCTCTACATCGACGTGCACGTCGTCCAGACCGTCCCGCCCGCCAACCTCAACCGAGACGACCAGGGCAACCCCAAGGAGGCCATCTACGGCGGCGTCCGCCGTTCCCGCGTCTCCTCCCAGGCATGGAAGCGCGCGTCCCGCCAGCACTTCGACGCCCAAGCTCCCGAGCCCGACCGCGCCACCCGCACTAAGCGCATCACCGGTGAACTCATGGCCCGCATCTCGCGGAACACCGGCCTGGAAAGCGACGACGCCGGCCGGATCGCCGCCGCCCTGCTCGCCCAGCTCGGCCTGAGCCAGGGCAAGAAGGCCGGTGACACCGCCTACCTCCTCTTCTACGGCAACGCCCAGCTCGACGCCGTGGCCGCCCTCGTCACGGACCATGTCGCAGACCTCGCAGCACTGGACGAGAAGGCCCTCACCGAAGCAGTCAAGGAACTGCCCGTCGCGCAGACCTTCAAGACCGGGCACCCCGTGGGCGTCGCCCTGTTCGGACGTATGGTCGCCGACATCCCCAAGCTCAACGTCGACGCAGCCGTGCAGGTGGCCCACGCGCTCTCCACCCACGAGACGCAGCTCGAGTTCGACTACTTCACCGCCGTCGACGACCAGAACGAAAAGGGCGAGACCGGCGCCGGCATGATCGGCACCATCGGCTTCAACTCCGCCACCCTCTACCGCTACGCCACCGTCGGCTTCGCCCAGCTCACCGACAACCTCGGCGGTGACACACAAGCCGCTCTCGACGCCCTCGACCGATTCGTCGACAGCTTCGTCCTGTCCGCCCCCACCGGCTACCAGAACTCCTTCGCCCACCGCACCCGGCCCAGCCTCGTCGCGGTCGTCGTGCGCACCGACCAGCCCGTCAACTTGGTCTCCGCCTTCGAAGAGCCCGTCGCGGCGGAAGCCGGCATCCAGGCGAACTCCGCCCGCCGCCTCGCCGAAGAGCACATCACCGCCACACAGGTATGGGGCGACACCCCCCTCTACGCAGCGGCCAGCCACACCTTCACCACCCGCGAACCCCGCACCAAGGACACCGCCGAAACCCTCACCCAGGCCTTCGGCGAACCCGTCACCTTCGACGACCTGCGCACCACCCTGCACGCCAGCATCACCAACGCCCTGGGGGCACAGGCATGACACCCTCTGACCCCACCTCCGTCCTGGTGCTGCGGCTCGCCGCCCCGCTGCAGTCATGGGGCGACCGCAGTACCTTCAACCGACGTGAGACCCGACCCGAACCGACCAAATCCGGGGTCGTGGGCCTTCTCGCCGCAGCCGCTGGCCGCTCGCGATACGCCGCACTGGACGACCTCGCCGGGCTGGGACTCGGCATCCGCATCGACCAGCCCGGCAGCATTCTGCGCGACTACCACACCGTCAGCGACCACCGCGGCCAGCCGCTCCTGTCAGCCGCCGTCACCGCCAAGGGCCTGCAAAAACCCACCTCACCCGCCAAGCACACGCACATCACCCAGCGCTTCTACCTCCAGGACGCCGTCTTCCTGGCAGCTGTCGAAGGCCCGCAAGAACTCATCACCACCCTCGAACACGCCCTACGCCACCCGGCCTTCCCCCTCGCTCTCGGCCGCCGCTCCTGCGCGCCCACACAGCCCCTGGCCCTGGGCCAGCGCACCGGCTCATTGCAGGACGCGCTGCGCGCCGAGCCCTGGCAGGCCACCCCCGCAGTACGCAAGCGCTGGGGGCACCAAAACGGCAACGCTGCCACCATCGACCTCCCCGCCACCCTCGACGACCCGGCAGGAGATGAAGTCCGCGACGACGTCCCCCTGTCCTTCGCCCCCACCAGCCGGACCTTCACCACCCGCCGTACCCGGCACACCTACCTCGCCGCACCCACCGGCCTCACACCCGACCCCACACGGCCTCCGAACACCGCAGGCCACGACCCTTTCGCCCTCCTGGGCTGGTGACCGACATGCCCTATCTCTCCCGCATCCGCATCAACCCCCTGCGCGCCGAAAGCCGCACACTCCTCGCCAGCCCCCGCGCCATGCACGCCGCCGTCCAAGGAGGCCTGCCCGGCCTGCCCGAACAGAACCGCACCCTGTGGCGGCTCGACGCCGACAACCCCCACCGCCCCCACCTGTTCGTCCTCACCACCGACAAACCGGACTGGACCCACCTCGTCGAACAGGCAGGCTGGCCCGGCGCCGACGGCGAGCACTACGCCGTACGCGACTACACCCCACTCCTGCAGCAACTCGCACCAGGCCGCAGCTTCGCCTTCCGCCTCACCGCCAACCCCGTCCAGAACACCAACCGGCCCGACAAACCCACCGCGCGCCAACAAGCACGCATCGAAGCCGGCGACCGGCGCGGCTTCCGCCTCGGCCACCGCACCGCCGCGGCCCAGCTCAGCTGGTTCCTCACCCGCACCCAACGCTGGGGCTTCGACGTCCCCACAGCCCCCCACCTGGACGCAACCCACGACACCAACGGAGAACCACCCCGCGACATCCGCATCACCACCCGCCAACGCCGCTCCTTCGGCAAAGGCCCGGCCACGGCGAAGGAAGCTCACGTCGTCATGCACTCCGTAACCTTCGAAGGAAGCCTGCGCATCACCGACCCGGCCCTCCTCACCGAGCGCCTCCTGGCCGGCATCGGCCCGTCCAAGGCCTACGGATGCGGACTGCTCACCCTCGCCCCGCTCCCCGAAAGGGCATGAACACCGTGCCCGACATCTGTGTCTGGATGGTGGCGTCGGCCCCGCGTCTGCGGGGATCCTCCGTACCAGCGAGAGAACAGCGCACCGATCGCGAGGTAGGATCTGCGCCTGCGGGGATCCTCCGGGCAACCCCCGCAACGACCTCGGCTGGCTCAAGTCGGCCCCGTGCCTGCGGGGATCCTCCGGTCATTGGTACCCCCGCCAAGGATGGTGGCGGGTCGGCCCCGTGCCTGCGGGGATCCTCCTCCGAGGCGTCCGCCGAAGCCGCCCGCCTGATCGTCGCCCCCGCGCCTGGATCCTCCCTCAACTTCTTCAGCGACGACCAGGGCGTGCCCGTCGCCCCCCGCCAGCGGGGATCCTCCGGACGGCACGGTCCACGTAGTCGGCTACGGCCGGTCGTCCCCGCGAGCTGCGGGGATCCTCCGGCCGGGACGCGTTGGATGCCGGTGATGCACCAGTCGGCCCCGCGCCTGCGGGGATCCTCCGACGTAGCTGAACCAGCCCCATCCCCAGCGAGGTCGCCCCCGCGCCTGCGGGGATCCTCCCGGGGCCGTCACCTCCCGGCTGTCCGGGCAGGTGTCGCCCCCGCGCCTGCGGGGATCCTCCGCTGGAGGCCGCAGGCATCGGCGGTAAGGGCTTGTCAGCCCCGCATCTGCGGGGATCCTCCGCGGTGGGGTCGGTGGAAGCCGTACCCGTGGCAGTCGGCCCTGCGTCTGCGGGGATCCTCCGATCGGTACGCGGCCCGGGATCGCGGCCGCCCTGTCGGCTCCGCGCCTGCGGAGATCCTCCGATGGCCAACGGCTCCACCAAGTACATCAACGAGTCGGCCCCGCGCCTGCGGGGATCCTCCGCGGGAGAGGTCGGACTCGACGTCTGCGAATCGGTCGGCCCCGCGCTTGTGGGGATCCTCCGTTCGGCCAGGACAAGGGAGACCAGGCCGTGACGTCGGTCCCGCGCCTGCGGGGATCCTCCGCGGGCCGACTTGTAGTCCATGCCGTCCTCGGGGTCGGCCCCGCTCCTGCGGGGGTCCTCCGATGTTGGGGTTGGTGGGCAGGCCCCGCCAGTTGTCGGCCCCCGCGCCTGCGGGGATCCTCGGGAGGCCCCCGCATCGTCGTCGTCAGCAAGGTCGTCGCCTCCGCGCCTGCGGAGATCCTCTGGTCTCGCCGTGCTGGGCGGCGGAGAGCCATTGGTCGACCCCGCGCGTAAGGGGATGCTCCGATGGAGGAGATCTACGAGATCGACGAGGAGACGTCGCCCCCGCGCCTGCGGGGATCCTCCGCCTGAGCAGTCCCACGACGGATTGCCGTTACCGTCGCCCCCGCGCCTGAGGGGATCCTCCGGCGGAGGGACTGGCCGAAGCCAGGCAGGGCAGGTCACCCCGCGCCTGTGGGGATCCTCCGCAGTACTTCCGGGGCCGACCACCCGTCGTTTTGTCGGCCCCTCGCCTGCGGGGATCCTCCGGCCGGCGGACCCTCGGGGCGGGGCTTCCCTACGGTTTGCCCCGCCTGAGGGGATCCTCCGCAGGTCAAGTCCGCGTCGACGAAGCTCGCCGAGTTGGCCCCGCGCCCGCGGGGATCCTCCGGAGTCGGCCGCGATGGCTGACGAGAACACCACGCTGGCCCCGCGCCCGCGGGGATCCTCCGGCGACGACGGGTACCTGCTGGATCTCGCCGGTGTTGGCCCCGCACCTGCGGGGATCCTCCGACGACGTCGGACACGTACGGGCACCTGCTGCCGTTGGCCCCGCGCCTGCGGGGATCCTCCGGAACTCCAGATCCGCGACTACTCGGCCCTGGTGTCGCCCCCGCGCCTGCGGGGATCCTCCGCGCAGCGCCACCATCCGCCTCGCCATCAACAATTCGCCCCCGCGCCTGCGGGGATCCTCCGCCATCACGGCTCAGATCAAGTACCAGCAGATGGTCGCCCCCGCGCCTGCGGAGATCCTCCCGGAGACACCGAGCGATGACCCGCCCCACACCCGTCGCCCCCGCGCCTGCGGGGATCCTCCGCCGCCGTGGATCGGCTTCAACGGCGTCACCGTGTCGCCCCCGCGCCTGCGGGGATCCTCCCCACGCGCCGCGCCTGTTTCCGCGGCCGGTGCCACGTCGCCCCCGCGCCTGCGGGGATCCTCCGGGGACGGGGGTGTTGGTGGCCGTGCGGGCTGCGTCGGCCCCGCGCCTGCGGGGATCCTCCGCGGGTGGAGGCCATCAACTGGGAGCACCGCGCGTCGCCCCCGCGCCTGCGGGGATCCTCCGGTCGAGTCCCGCGGCGGCGACGGCGTGGTCGTGTCGCCCCCGCGCCTTGCGGGGATCGTCCGGTGAACGGTGCTGTCCGTCAGCCCGTGCCCGGGTCGGCCTCGCGCTGCGGGATCCTCCGCCCAGAACGGGCCCGATCTCGCCGTGGTCGTTGTCGGCCCGCGCTGCGGGGATCCTCCGACGCGACGGCGGAACCTCGCGAACTCGCCGGGGTCGGCCCCGCGCTGCGGGGATCCTCCGGAGGGCCGCACGGGCCTGTACCTGGTGGACCTGTCGGTCCTGCGCCTGCGGGGATCCTCCGGATCCGCGGCCACCGGCCACGGATCGGGAGGCGGTCGGCCCCGCGCCTGCGGGAATCCTCCGGCGCAGGCCGACCTGGCCCGCGTGACGGCGAAGTCGGCCCCGCGCCTGCGGGGATCCTCCGGGCTACGTGTACATGTCCCCGGACGGGCAGCAGTCGGCCCCGCGCCTGTGGGGATCCTCCGGGCTCACGCTGCGACGAACACCAGCCCATCCCGTCGGCCCTGCGCTTGCGGGAATCCTCCGTTCCTCCGCGGCTCCGTCTACACGTCGCCCGAGTCGGCAACGCGCCTGCGGGGATTCTCCAGAATGGCAGGATGTGCCCCATGACCCCCATGGTCGGCCCCGCGCCTGCGGGGATCCTCCGCGTTCCCAACGCGGGGCTGGGGCCTGGGGGTTGTCGGCCCCGCGCCTGCGGGGATCCTCCGCCAGGCAGGACAGCGCCACCACGGTCAGCACCGTCGCCCCCGCGCCCGGGGATCCTCCCGAGTGGTGCGCCGCCCAGGCCCGCGGGCTGCTGTCGGCCCCGCGCCTGCGGGGATCCTTCCCTGCTCCACGGCGCACGGCCTGGAGTTCAACAGGTCGGCCCCGCGCCCGCGGGGATCCTCCCCAGGGCCATGCGCCCCCCACACACCCCGCACCGTCGGACCTGCGCCCGCGGGGATGCTCCGGAAAAGGACAAGGGGCTTCTGGACCAGGGCATGCCGTCCCCGCCTGCGGGGACCTTCCGACTTCGTGCGCTGCGCCCCTCGGCTCGTAGCGGTCGACCCCGCGCTGCGGGAATCTTCCGAAGCCTGCTGGCCAGGACATCGAGGAGTGCTAGACGACCCCGCGCCTGCGGGGATCGCACGAACCAGAGTCACTGCAAATTGCTCCCCCTGGCGGTATCAGC
>NZ_JBEXSR010000085.1:0-13422 GCF_040613735.1 Streptomyces sp. NPDC006235 | reverse complement strand
GTCGTTGCGGACCTCGAGTCGTATCCGCCGCTCGTCTTCGCGGGCGAGTGCGACCAGCTGCGCCCGGCCCGCGCACCCCGGGACGCGACTACTTCGCCTCGGAGTCGCCGTCGGTCTTCTTCGGCTCTTCGTCCGTCTTCGCCTCGCCGGCCGGGGCGTCGTCGGCCGGCTCGTCGGCCGCGTCCTTCTTGCCGAGGTCGACGGCCTTGTCGTCAGCGGTGGCGTCGGCGGCGGAGTCGCCGGTCTCGGTGAGGGAGGAGGCGTCGTCCGGGACGAGGTCGGCGTCGGACTTCAGGTCGTGCTCGACGCCGTGGACGATGCGGTTGTACTCGTCGTCGGTGAGGACGGCGCCGATGGAGTTCTTGGCGAAGAGGAGCTCGACGCCCGGACCGGCGTCGACGAGGACGGTGTCCTCGTTCACCTCCTTGACGGTGGCGTACATGCCCCCGATGGTGCGGACACCGCTGCCGGGCTGCATTTGGTTCCGCATCTCCACGGCCTGCTGCTGCTTCTTCTTGGCCGACCGGGTCATCAGGAACATGGCCCCGATGAGCACGATGAACGGGAGGAGGGTCAGGAGACTCACGGGTCGGTACTTCCTTCACACGACCGCGCTGTGAGCGGCCAGATGGTTGGGGGTGTGTACGCCGCCGACAAAGGCGGCATCGGCGGAGTCTAAGCGAGTCCGCGCGCATGGAACAACGCTCAGCATGGCACCGGGGTTCCTGCTCCGGCCACTGGCCTCGCCGTCCCGGAGCGGTGACGGCGCCGTCACGCCCCGAACAAGTCCTGTTGTCCGTTTCCGGCGGTCTGGGAGCGGGGCGGGGTGAGGCCGAGATGCGCCCATGCGGCGGGGGTGGCGACCCGGCCGCGCGGGGTGCGGGCCAGCAGGCCCTCCCGCACCAGGAAGGGCTCGGCGACCTCCTCCACGGTCTCACGCTCCTCCCCCACCGCGACCGCGAGCGTGGACAGGCCGACGGGGCCGCCGCCGAACAGCTTCAGCAGGGCTTCCAGTACGCCGCGGTCGAGGCGGTCGAGGCCGCGGGCGTCCACCTCGTACACGGCGAGGGCTGCCGCCGCGATGTCCCTGGTGATCAGACCGTCGGCCTTGACCTGCGCGTAGTCCCGGACGCGGCGCAGCAGGCGGTTGGCGATGCGGGGCGTGCCCCGGGAGCGGCCGGCGATCTCGGCGGCGCCGTCCGGCTCGATCTCGACTTCGAGGAGGTCCGCGGAGCGGTGGATGACCCGCTCCAGTTCGGCCGGTTCGTAGAACTCCATGTGGGCGGTGAAGCCGAAGCGGTCGCGCAGCGGGGGCGGCAGCAGGCCCGCGCGGGTGGTGGCGCCGACCAGGGTGAAGGGGGGCAGCTCCAGCGGGATGGCGGTGGCGCCCGGGCCCTTGCCGACGATGACGTCGACACGGAAGTCCTCCATCGCCATGTACAGCATCTCCTCGGCGGGCCGGGACATGCGGTGGATCTCGTCGAGGAAGAGGACCTCGCCCTCCTGGAGGGAGGAGAGGATCGCGGCGAGGTCTCCGGCGTGCTGGATGGCGGGGCCCGACGTGATGCGGATGGGGGCGTCCATCTCGGCCGCGATGATCATCGAGAGGGTGGTCTTGCCGAGGCCGGGGGCGCCGGAGAGCAGCACGTGGTCGGCGGTGGCGCCCCGCGCGCGTGCGGCGCGCAGCACCAGGTCGAGCTGTTCGCGGACCTTCTCCTGGCCGATGAACTCGCCCAGGTCCTTGGGGCGCAGGGCGGCCTCGACGGCCTGGTCCTCACGGTCGGCAGACGCACCGACGAGCCGCTCGGCGGCATCGGCGTCGGTCGTGTCGTCCCAGTTCATGGAGTGTGCCTCGGAGTCTCGGTGCGGATCATCGGGCGCGGTTCAGGGTCTGCAGGGCCGCCTTCAGCAGCTGTCCCACCTGGGGCGTGCCCTCGGCGGCCTCGGCCTGCGGAGCGACGGCGGTCACGGCCTCGTCGGCCTCCCGGGTCGCGTAGCCGAGGCCGATCAGGGCGGCGTGCAGCTGGTCGCGCCAGCCCGCGCTGACGGCCGTACCGACGGCGGGGGCGCCGACCGGCTCGCCGAGGCGATCCTTCAGCTCCAGCAGCAGCTTCTGGGCGCCCTTCTTGCCGATGCCGGGGACGGCCGTGAGCGCCTTCTCGTCGCCGGTGGCGACGGCCCGGCGCAGGGCGTCCGGGCTGTGCACGGCGAGCATGGCCTGGGCGAGCCGGGGGCCGACACCGCTGGCCGTCTGGAGCAGCTCGAAGGTCTGCCGCTCGTCGTCGTCCGCGAAGCCGTACAGGGTGAGTGAGTCCTCCCGTACGACGAGGGACGTGTGCAGCTTGGCGGGCTGGCCCATGCGCAGCGTGGACAGCGTGTTCGGCGTGCACTGCACGGCCATGCCGACGCCGCCGACCTCGACGACCGCGACGTCGGGGGCGAGCGCGGCGACCGTGCCGCTGACGAAGGCGATCATGCCGTACGGCCTTTCGATGTGTGCAGGGCGACGGCCTGCTGGAGTCGGTTCTGCGCGGGGGCGCGCCAGATGTGGCAGATGGCGAGGGCGAGGGCGTCGGCCGCGTCGGCGGGCTTGGGCGGTGCGCTCAGCCGGAGCAGACGGGTCACCATGGCGCCCACCTGGGCCTTGTCGGCGCGGCCGCTGCCGGTGACGGCGGCCTTGACCTCGCTCGGCGTGTGCAGCGCCACGGGGATCCCGCGACGGGAGGCGCACAGCAGGGCGACGGCGCTGGCCTGGGCCGTGCCCATCACCGTACGGACGTTGTGCTGGCTGAAGACGCGCTCGACCGCGACGAACTCCGGCCGGTGCTCGTCCAGCCACTGTTCGATGCCCCGTTCGATGGCGACGAGGCGGTGGCCGAGGTCCGCGTCTGCCGGTGTGCGGACGACGCCGACGCCGATCATGGTGAGCGGCCGTCCGGCGACGCCCTCGACCACGCCGACACCGCACCGGGTCAGGCCCGGGTCCACCCCCAGAACGCGCACGCGCCCTCCCTCTCGATCGCCTGTTCCTGCAGGCTATCGGGTGCCACCGACGACGCGACGGGCCGACGGGGTGTGTCCCGTCGGCCCGTTGGGTCCCGCGGAGTCCGCGACGGCGTTACGCGCCGACCTTCTCCATGACTTCGTCGCTGACGTCGAAGTTGGCGAAGACGTTCTGCACGTCGTCGCTGTCCTCCAGCGCGTCGATCAGCTTGAAGATCTTCTTGGCGCCCTCCTCGTCCAGCTCGACCTGCATGGTCGGGACGAAGTTGGCGTCGGCGGAGTCGTAGTCGATGCCGGCGTCCTGGAGGGCGGTGCGGACCGCGACCAGGTCGGTGGCCTCGCTGATGACCTCGAAGGTCTCGCCGAGGTCGTTGACCTCCTCGGCACCCGCGTCGAGCACGGCGCCGAGCACGTCGTCCTCGGTCAGCTCGCCCTTGGGGACGATCACGACGCCCTTGCGGTTGAACAGGTACGACACCGAGCCCGGGTCGGCCATGGAGCCGCCGTTGCGGGTCATGGCCACGCGGACCTCGGAGGCGGCGCGGTTGCGGTTGTCGGTGAGGCACTCGATGAGCACGGCGACACCGTTCGGGCCGTAGCCCTCGTACATGATCGTCTCGTAGTCGGCGCCGCCGGCCTCCAGGCCCGCGCCGCGCTTGACCGCGGAGTCGATGTTCTTGTTGGGGACCGACGACTTCTTCGCCTTCTGGATGGCGTCGTAGAGCGTCGGGTTGCCTTCGGGGTCGGCGCCGCCCATCCGGGCCGCCACCTCGATGTTCTTGATCAGCTTCGCGAAGAGCTTGCCGCGCTTGGCATCGATGACGGCCTTCTTGTGCTTCGTCGTGGCCCATTTAGAGTGGCCGGACATCTGCCTGTCTCCTTCGCGTAACCCATCTCAGCAACGAACGCAGGAATCCTACAAGGACTCGGCCGTCCGGTTCGCCCGCACCATGTCGACGAACAGGGCGTGCACACGGTGGTCGCCGGTGAGTTCCGGGTGGAACGACGTGGCCAGAGCGTTGCCCTGACGGACCGCGACGATGTGGCCGTCGTGCTCGGCGAGCACCTCGGTCCGGGCGCCGACGGACTCGACCCAGGGGGCACGGATGAAGACGCCCTCCACCGGGTCGCCCTCGACGCCCTTGACGTCGACGGCCGCCTCGAAGGACTCGTTCTGCCGGCCGAAGGCGTTGCGGCGCACGATCATCTCGATGCCGCCGACGGTCTCCTGGCCCGAGCGCGGGTCGAGGATCTTGTCGGCGAGCATGATCATGCCGGCGCAGGTGCCGTAGACGGGCATGCCGTCCCGCACACGCGCGCGCAGCGGCTCCATCAGGCCGAACAGCACCGCCAGCTTGGAAATGGTGGTGGACTCGCCGCCGGGGATGACGAGGCCGTCCGCCTCGGCGAGTTCTTCGGGGCGCCGCACCGGCCTGGCCACGGCGTCGGCCGCGGCCAGGGCGACGAGGTGCTCCCGTACGTCGCCCTGGAGGGCCAGGACGCCTATGACAGGAGTGCTCATGGGGTTACCAGCCGCGGTTGGCGTAGCGCTCGGTCTCGGGGAGGGTGTCGCAGTTGATGCCGACCATGGCCTCGCCGAGATTGCGGGACGCGTCGGCGATGATCTTCGGGTCGTCGTAGAAGGTGGTGGCCTTCACGATGGCGGCGGCGCGCTTGGCCGGGTCGCCGGACTTGAAGATGCCGGAGCCGACGAAGACGCCCTCGGCGCCGAGCTGGCGCATCAGGGCCGCGTCGGCCGGGGTGGCGACACCGCCGGCGGAGAACAGCACGACGGGGAGCTTGCCGAGTTCGGCGACCTCGCGCACGAGCTCGTACGGGGCGCGCAGCTCCTTGGCGGCGGCGTACAGCTCGTTGTTGTCGAAGCCGCGCAGCTTGGCGATCTCGTTCTTGATCTGGCGCAGGTGGCGGACGGCCTCGACGACGTTGCCGGTGCCGGCCTCGCCCTTGGAGCGGATCATCGCGGCGCCCTCGGCGATGCGGCGCAGGGCCTCGCCCAGGTTGGTGGCGCCGCAGACGAACGGCGTGGTGAAGGCCCACTTGTCGGAGTGGTTGACCTCGTCGGCCGGGGTGAGGACCTCGGACTCGTCGATGTAGTCGACGCCGAGGGACTGCAGCACCTGGGCCTCGACGAAGTGGCCGATGCGGGACTTGGCCATCACCGGGATCGAGACGGCCTCGATGATGCCCTCGATCATGTCCGGGTCGGACATGCGGGCCACGCCGCCGTCCTTGCGGATGTCGGCCGGGACCCGCTCCAGGGCCATGACGGCGACGGCGCCCGCGTCCTCGGCGATCTTCGCCTGCTCCGGCGTGACGACGTCCATGATGACGCCGCCCTTGAGCTGCTCGGCCATACCGCGCTTCACACGGGCGGTGCCGGTCTCGGGGGCCTGGGAGTTGGGGGAGGTGGTGGACACGGGTGACCTCGCTACGGAAGGGGGATTCTGCAGCACCGAGGAAACGCGAGGGGACCAGGCCACAGCAAGGGCCAATGGGAACGCTGTGGATCCTTTTCCGCCAGACGGCCCGGGGACGGCCGGGGAACGGGGCGTGGACGGGGGCTCAGGCGGCCCGGTCCGCCAGGGCCGCCGGAGGCTCGTCGTCCATTTCGAAGGCCAGAGGGAACGGGGCGTGGCCCGCCAGCCGGAACCAGCGCACCTTGCGGTGCCGGCGCAGGGCACGGGCGGCCCGCACGGCGTCGTTGTGGAAGCGGCGGGCCATCGGGACGCGCCGCACCGCCTGCGCGAGTTCCTCGGCGGCCTCCTCGCCACCGGGCGCCTCCCGTACCGCCTCCACCTGCTGGACCTCCCCGAACACGGCTCGCAACGCCTGGCTCAGCTCGCTCTCGGCGACCTCGCGCTGCTCCTCCTCCGCCTGACGGGCGGCGTGCGCGGCCTCGTAGAGGACGATCGAGGCGGCCGGGTCGAGCACCCCCGAGGTGGCCAGTTCCTGGGCGACGGAGGCGCGGCGCAGCAGCTGTGCGTCGAGTGCGGCGCGGGCCGCGTCGATGCGCGCGTGCAGCCGGTCCAGCCGCCCGGCCGTCCAGCTCAGATACAGGCCGATCACCACGAGGGCGACGAGGATCCAGATGAGGGTTGCGGTCACGGCCCAGAGGCTACCGGTGCCGGCCCAGGCGGCCGGGTGCCCGGTCAAGTGACTGCTCACACGGCCGGGTGTTCGTCAGTCCCGGGCCAGGCCGAGCCGCCCCCACAGCCCGCTGGTCCGCTCGTCCTCGGCCACCGCCGCCGCGCCCGCCGTCACCGTCTCGTAGACGGACAGGATGTCCGCGCCGACGGTGGACCAGTCGAAGCGGCGCACGTGGGCGCTGCCCCGCTCGCGCAGTTCCGCGCGCCGGGCCGGGTCCTCCAGCAGACGTACCGCCGCGTCGGCCAGGGCGTCGGCGTCCTCGTTGGGGAACAGTTCCCCGGCCTCTCCCCGGTCCAGGACCTGGGCGAAGGCGTCCAGGTCGGAGGCGAGGACGGGGGCTCCGGCGGACATGGCCTCGACCAGGATGATCCCGAAGCTCTCGCCGCCGGTGTTGGGCGCGACGTACAGGTCGACGCTGCGCAGGAAGCGGGCCTTGTCCTCGTCGCTGACCATGCCGAGGAACTCGACGCGGGAGCGCAGCTCGGCGGGCAGCGACTCCACCGCCTCCTCCTCGTCACCGCGCCCGGCGACCAGCAGCCGGGTCTGCGGACGGGCGGCGAGGATCTTCGGCAGGGCCTTCATCAGCACCGGCAGGCCCTTGCGGGGCTCGTCGATGCGCCCTATGAAGCCGATCGTGTCCCCCTGCCACTCGGCCTTGGGCTCGGCCTTGGCGAAGAAGTCGACGTCCACGCCGTTCGGGATCACCACCGCGTCCCCGCCGAGATGCTCGACGAGGGTGCGCCGGGCGTACTCGCTCACCGCGATCCGCGCGCTGATCTTCTCCAGGGCGGCCTGGAGGATGGAGTACGCGGCGATCATCGCGCGGGAGCGCGGGTTGGAGGTGTGGAAGGTCGCCACGATCGGCCCTTGGGCGGCCCAGCAGGTCAGCAGGCCGAGCGAGGGCGAGGTCGGCTCGTGGATGTGGATGACGTCGAACGCGCCCTCGTGCAGCCAGCGGCGCACCCGGGCGGCGCTCAGGAAGCCGAAGTTCAGCCGGGCCACCGAGCCGTTGTACGGCACCGGCACCGCACGGCCGGCCGACACGACGTACGGCGGCAGGGGGGTGTCGTCGTCGGCCGGGGCGAGGACGGACACCTGGTGCCCGAGGCGGATGAAGTACTCGGCCAGGTCCCGGATGTGGAACTGGACGCCGCCCGGTACGTCCCAGGAGTACGGGCAGACGATGCCGATCCTCACGATGGCCCCTTCGAAGGGTCGAGGTCCGCGAGCCACAGGCGCTGCAGCATGTGCCAGTCCTCCGGGTGGTCGGCGATCCCGGAGGCGAAGGCGTCGGCCAGCGCCTGTGTCATGACGGACGTCTTCTCGGCGCGCGTGCCCGACTCGGGCACCTCGACGGGCGGGTGGACACGGCCGCGCATCATGGGCGAGTCGTCGTACCAGAGGGTGACGGGAAGCAGCAGGGCGCCCGTCTGCTGGGCGAGCAGGGCCGGTCCGGCCGGCATCCGGGCCGTGTCGCCGAAGAAGCCGACCTCGACGCCGGAGGCGGACAGGTCGCGATCGGCGACCAGGCAGACCAGGCCGCCGTCGCGCAGCCGCCGGGCCAGGGTGCCGAAGGCGGTGCCGCCGCTGTGCGGCAGGACCTCCATGCCGAGGCCCTCGCGGTAGGCGACGAACCGGTCGTACAGGGTCTCCGGCTTCAGGCGCTCGGCGACCGTCGTGAACGGGATGCCGAGCTTCGTGGTGACCCAGGCGCCTGCGAGGTCCCAGTTGGCCAGGTGGGGCAGGGCGAGTACGACGCCCTTGCCGGCGGCCAGGCCCTCGGTCAGGTAGTGCAGGTCCTTGCCGACGAAGCCGCCCTCGATGCGCTCCTTGCTCCAGGCGGGGAGCCGGAAGGACTCCATCCAGTAGCGCAGGTACGACCGCATGCCCGCGCGCGAGAGCTCGGCGAGGCGCTCGGGGCTCGCGCCGGGCACCACGCGCGCGTAGTTGCTCTCCAGCCGCTGCACGCCCTTGCCGCGCTGTTTCCAGGCGAGGTCGGCGATGGTGTTCCCGAGCCGTACGGCGACCGGCTCGGGGAGCTTCTTGACGGTGCTCCAGCCCAGTCCGTACAGCGCGTCGGTCAGCCGGTCCTGTGCGCTCACGTGGCCGCCTCGCTCCCGTGGGAGGCGTTGTGCTGCTTGCCCTCATTGTCCTGCGGGGCGTCGTCCTGCGCGGCTGCCGCGGCCTCGGCCTCCGCGGACTCGCGGCGGACCGTGACGACCCGCTGGATCAGCGTGACGAGGCTGCCCACGGCGACGATCCACAGGGCGACCGGCAGCAGGTACTGGATGCCGGGAACACCGAACGCGTGCAGGCCCGCGAGCCCGGCCGCGACCAGGGAGATCACCAGTCGCTCGGCCCGCTCGACCAGCCCGTTGACCGCGACCGGCAGGCCGATCGACTCGCCGCGGGCCTTGGTGTACGACACCACCTGGCCGCTGGCCAGGCAGAAGATCGAGACGGCGCACAGGACGAGGTCGTCGCCCCCTCCGGCGTACCAGAGGATGAAGCCGCCGAAGATCGCGCCGTCGGCGACCCGGTCGAGCGTGGAGTCCAGGAAGGCGCCCCAGCGGCTGGAGCGGCCGAGCTGGCGGGCCATGTTGCCGTCGACCAGGTCGGAGAAGACGAACAGCGTGATCACGACCGTGCCCCAGAAGAACTCGCCCATGGGGTAGAAGACCAGCGCGCCCGCGACCACACCGGCGGTGCCGATGAGCGTGACGGTGTCGGGGCTGACGCCCCTCCGGATCAGAAACGCGGCGAACGGTGTGAGAACACGCGTGAAGAATGCACGCGCGTACTTGTTCAGCATGGCCTTCCCGAGGGTCGGTGTCGCCGTCTGGCCCCTGCTGGCCACCGGCTGGCCCATCGTAGCCACGCGCGCGTGCGGGCGACGGGCGGGACCCGAGGCCCGTGTCACGGCGCACCGGTGCGCGGGGCCGGGCGCGATCACGTCCTTCGTATGGACGCACCGTGACGGGAGTGGGAAGGTCGAATAACCGCGGGCGTCGCCGGAGCCGCACCGCACGCGGATCCCGCGTGTCCGCGCCCACAGTGACCTCACCGTGCACGGGAGGCAGGATCATGGGCGACAAGGCACAGACACACCCTGGGGCCGCCGGCAGGGCACAGGCGGCCGACCACCCCCAGTCCGTACGGAATGTGGTGCTGGTCGGCCACTCCGGATCGGGCAAGACCACGTTGGTGGAGGCCCTCGCGCTCACGGCGGGGGCAGTGAACCGGGCGGGCCGCGTGGAGGACGGCGGCACCGTCTCCGACTACGACGAGATCGAGCACCGGCAGCAGCGCTCGGTGCAGCTCTCCCTGGTACCCGTCGAGTGGGACGGCATCAAGGTCAATCTCCTCGACACCCCCGGATACGCCGACTTCGTCGGTGAGCTCAGGGCCGGTCTGCGGGCGGCGGACGCGGCCCTCTTCGTCGTCTCGGCCTCGGACGGCGTGGACGGCTCGACCCGCATGGTCTGGGAGGAGTGCGCGGCCGTGGGCATGCCCCGGGCCATCGTCGTCACCCACCTGGAGGCGGCGCGCGCCGACTTCGAGGAGATGACCCGGATCTGCGCGGAGGCCTTCGGCGCGGACGACCCCGACGCGGTCCTGCCGCTCTACCTGCCGCTGCGCGGACCCGAGGCACCGGACGGGCACGCGCCCGTGAACGGCCTGATCGGGCTGCTGTCGCAGAAGCTGTTCGACTACTCGACCGGCGAGCGCAAGGAGTCCGAGCCGGGCGAGGACCAGCTGCCGCTGATCGAGGAGGCCCGCAACCGGCTGATCGAGGGGATCATCTCGGAGAGCGAGGACGAGACCCTCATGGACCGCTACCTCGGCGGGGAACCGGTCGACGTCAAGACCCTGATCGAGGACCTGGAGCGGGCCGTCGCACGCGGGGTCTTCTTCCCCGTCCTGGCCGCCGCCCCCGCGACCGAGGGCTCCCGGCAGGGGCTCGGCACGGTGGAGCTGCTGGAGCTGATCACCCGGGGCTTCCCGACGCCGCTGGAGCACGAGACGCTGCGGGTGACGACGGTCGACGGCAAGCCGCGCGAGCTCAAGCCGTGCGACCCGGACGCGCCGCTGGTCGCGGAGGTCGTGAAGACCTCCTCGGACCCGTACGTCGGCCGGCTGTCGCTGATCCGCGTCTTCTCCGGCACCCTGCGCGCCGACCAGACGGTCCACGTCTCCGGGCACGGCCTGGCCGACCGCGGGCACGAGGACCACGACGTCGACGAGCGGATCGGCGCCCTGTCCACCCCCTTCGGCAAGCAGCAGCGCCCGGTCTCGCACGTGATCGCCGGTGACCTGGCGTGCGTGGCCAAGCTCAGCCGTGCCGAGACCGGCGACACCCTGTCCGCCAAGGACGACCCGCTGCTCATGGAGCCGTGGCAGATGCCCGACCCGCTGCTGCCGCTGGCCATCCAGGCGCACAGCAAACCGGACGAGGACAAGCTCTCGCAGGGCCTGGCCCGGCTGGTGGCCGAGGACCCGACGATGCGGCTCGAACAGAACCAGGACACCCACCAGGTGGTCCTGTGGTGCCTGGGCGAGGCGCACGCGGACGTCGCCCTGGAGCGGCTGCGCAGCCGCTACGGCGTCCAGGTCGACGTCGTACCGCACCGGGTGTCCCTGCGCGAGACGTTCGCGACCAAGGCGGCCGGGCGTGGTCGGCACGTCAAACAGTCCGGCGGGCACGGGCAGTTCGCCATCTGCGAGATCGAGGTGGAGCCGCTGCCGGGCGGCTCGGGCATCGAGTTCGTGGACAAGGTCGTCGGCGGCGCGGTGCCCCGGCAGTTCATCCCGTCGGTGGAGAAGGGCGTACGCGCCCAGGCCGCCAAGGGAGTCGCCGCCGGATATCCGCTCATCGACGTACGCGTGACCCTCCTGGACGGCAAGGCGCACTCGGTGGACTCCTCCGACGCCGCGTTCCAGACGGCCGGGGCGCTCGCGTTGCGGGAGGCCGCGGCCGACGCGAAGATCCATCTCCTGGAGCCGGTGGCCGAGGTGTCGGTGCTGGTCGGCGACGACTTCGTGGGCGCCGTGATGAGCGACCTGTCGGGGCGGCGCGGCCGGGTTCTCGGCACCGAGCAGACACCCGGCGGGCGCACGTTGATCCGGGCCGAGGTACCCGAGATCGAGATCGGCCGGTACGCGATCGACCTGCGGTCGATGACGCACGGCACGGCCCGCTTCAGCCGCCGGTACGCACGGCACGAGCCGATGCCGCAGCAGGTGGCGGACCGGATCCGTGAAGAGGAGCGCAAAGCCTCCTAGGGCCTGTCGTTTGGATCAGGTCACAGAACAGGCCCCAGTTGGGGCCCGAGGGGGCCAAGTGGCCCTGGTGGGGGCTCCCTCCGCACAGGCGGGCGGTTCCGGGGACCGCTCGCCGACGGATGCCGGTGCCTGCGGATACGCTGATGACCTGATCAACAGGTGTGCGGAGCGCGGAACTCGGGAAGGCCGCTTGATGCGGAAGCGGCAGCGATGGGGGCGGCAGTGACGGACGGATTCGACTTCAGCCCAGGGGCCCAGGTGCCTCTGGCGGGTGCGAGCGGCCAGACCGCGGCGACCTACGCGCTGGCCGCGGCGGCGTACCGGGACGACGAGGTCACCAAGATCCTGAACGCCGACAACGAGTGGCACCAGTCGAAGGTGACCCCACCGCGCTCCTGGGCGAAGATCTTCCGCCCCAACTTCGGCGAGGCCTTCTCCCGCGCCGTCATCGACCGCATGCTGGGCGCCGGGCGCAAGCCGGTCATCCAGTCCTTCGGCATCGAGCCCCAGGTCGTCGTCGAGCACTGCCTGGCGGCCCACCGCATCCGCCGCGACCGCGACAACTGGCTGTCGGCGGTCACGGTGATCTGCGGGGTGCTCTTCCTGCCCGGCTTCCTCGTGTGGCTGCTGGTGTTCACGCTGCGCACCACCATGACCAGGCGCGAGGACAAGCGGGTCGGCGCCCTCGCCACGACCCTGCTGGTCGCGGTGGGCGCGCTCGCCGTGCTGTTCCTGATCCGCATGCCGTTCGAGGGATTCTGGGCCCTGTACGGGCGCGCGGCCGTCGTCATGCCGGTCGTCGGCTGGTTCTGGGCCAAGCAGATCTGCGAGCGGACGGCCCGGGACCTGCGGGAGCGCTGGTCGAGCCTGCTGTCGGGCGGCGGTGTGGGCGCCAAGATCCCCGAGGCGGTGCCGGGCAACCCCGGTGACGCGGCCGAGCAGGTCCGCAAGGAGCTGGCCCGTCTGGCCGCCGAGCAGCGGTCCAACTCCGTCTTCTACGCCGGGCCCAAGGGCATACTCGGCATGGGCACGCGGTGGGGCAGCTGGCAGCTGGCCGAGGAGCTGGTGTCCGCCGAGCCGGGCAAGGAGTTCCACCCCTTCCGCAGCTGGGACGTCATCGTGGCGATCCAGGGCGGCCTGGGCATGCTGGAGCGCACGTCCATCAACACCGGCGGCTTCACCAAGCCGTCCATCACGCACTGGATCGTCACACCGATCGGCGAGAAGGCGACGGAGGTGTCCCGGCCGAGCGGCGCGGACGTCGACGCGTACACGGTGCGGACGCACGCCATACAGGACATCTGCAACAAGCAGCAGTTCGGCAGCGGCGACCGGCACTATCTGGGTGTGCAGTGGACCCTGTGGGACGGCCACCTGGTCATCACGATGCTGATCACGGTGACGGTGCTGCACGAAACGCTGCGCATCGAGGTCACCGGGCATGCGCTGGGGCCGGTCAACTCCCTGTTCAACGAGAAGCCGGCGGCCAAGGAGAAGACGGTCCAGAAGGCTCTCCGCTTCTGGGAGACCCGCACCGTGAAGATGCCCCTGATCGACGCCGACGAGGTGGTGCGGCTGGCCGCGCGTGCCCCGCTGACCTGGTATCCGCCGCTGCTGAACTGGCTGGGCGGCAGCCTGACGCTTCCGGAGCCGTTCGGTCTGCGGCACGCGTGGGCGGACCAGCCGTGGCGGCACCGGTTCATGGCCGACGATGCGCTGCGGGCTGCGACGCCTGTGCTGCGGGTGGTGCATGCGGCGGCGCTGAAGGTGCTGCGGGAGAACGGGGTGGACGTGGAGAAGTTCGGGTCCAGGTCGGCGGCGCTCAGTGGGGCGGTGCAGGAGGCTTCGCCGAAGAAGGCGGATGTCTACGACGCCTAGTAGTGCTTCGTTAGGTTCTGGCTCTGGTTCTGCTGGTGGTGAGGGGTCGTCCGCAGGTGGTGCAGGTGCCGGTCCAGCACCTCAGCAGGT
>NZ_JBEXSR010000084.1:0-13838 GCF_040613735.1 Streptomyces sp. NPDC006235 | reverse complement strand
CGGGCAGTCGTGCCTCCCCCAGTGCCTTAAGGGCCTGGGAGGTGCCCCCAGGCGGCACGGGTGGGCGCAGCGGCACCCCGCTCCGCCGGGCTGCGCACCCACCCGCCCGGGCCGCAAAGCCGGGCACCTGGCAGCGCGAGTTGGACAACGCCCGCCATCCCCGCCAGCCTCGGAAACACCCGGCCCCGAAAACCCCACAGCCGTCGCACCCACCCGGGCGACAATGACCCGGTGCGGTACAGAATCCTGGGCATCACCACGGCAGAGGACGAGCACGGCACAGCCGTACCCGTCGGCGGCCCCCGCCTCCGCGCCCTGCTCACCGCCCTCGCCCTACGCCCCTCCCGCGTCGCCACCCCCCAGACGCTGATCGACGAGGTGTGGACGGACGACCCGCCCCAGGACGCCCACGCCGCGCTCCAAGCCCTCGTCGGCCGCCTCCGCCGCGCCCTCGGCAAGGACGCCGTGACCTCGGACCCGGGCGGCTACCGCCTCACGGCCACGCCGGGCGACATCGACCTCTTCGTCTTCGAACGGCTCCTCCAGCACGGCACCGACGCCCTCGCCGCCGACGCCCCCGCCCTGGCCGAACGCCACCTCGACGAGGCCCTCGCCCTCTGGCGCGGCCCCGCCCTCGCCGACCTCCCCGACCGCACCGCCGCCACCCGCCCGGAGGCCGCGCGCCTGGAAGCGACCCGGGCCCGGGCCGAGGCCCGCCTACGGCTCGGCCGCGCACTGGACGTCGTACCGGAACTGCGGGAACTGACCGCCGTACACCCGTACGACGAGCCACTGCACGCCCTCCTCATCCGCGCCCTGCGCGACACCGGCCGCGAGGCCGACGCGCTCGCCGCGTACGAGTCGGCCCGCCGCGCCCTCGCGGAGGGCCTCGGCACCGACCCCGGTCCGCAGCTCCGCGCCCTCCACACCGAGCTGCTCGCGTCGGCAGCGAGGAGTGGGAAGCCGGCGCCCGCTCCGCCCGAGCGCACCGGGAACATCCGTCCCCGTCTGACCTCGTTCGTCGGCCGGGAACCCGAGATCGACGCCATCCGTTCGGACGTGCACAGGGCTCGTCTCGTCACCCTCACCGGACCGGGCGGCTCCGGAAAGACCCGTCTCGCCGAGGAAGCCGCCGCCGGGCTCCCGCAGGCGTGGCTGGCCGAGCTCGCCCCGCTCGACCGGCCGGAGGCGGTGCCGGGAGCGGTGGTCAGTGCGCTCGGTCTGCGCGAGACCGTGCTGATGACCAGTGAGCTGACGGCCCTGCAGGACGACCCCGTCGCCCTGCTCGTGGAGTACTGCGCGCCGCGCAGCCAACTGCTGATCCTCGACAACTGCGAGCATGTCATCGGCGCCGCCGCCCACCTCGCCGAGACCCTGCTGACCCGCTGCCCGGGGCTCACGATCCTCGCCACCAGCCGTGAACCCCTGGGCGTGCCCGGTGAACGGGTGCGTCCGGTCGAGCCACTGCCGCCGGACCACGCCCGCCGGCTGTTCGCGGAGCGCGCCGCCGCCGTGCGTCCCGACGCGGACGCCGTGCTCCGTGACGAGCGGGCCGTGGCGGAGATCTGCCGCCGCCTGGACGGGCTGCCGCTCGCCATCGAGCTGGCCGCGGCCCGGCTCCGGCTGCTCACGCCCCGCCAGATCGCCGACCGGCTCGACGACCGCTTCCGCCTCCTCACCTCCGGGAGCCGTACGGCCCTGCCCCGCCAGCAGACCCTGCGGGCCGTCGTCGACTGGTCGTGGGAGCTGCTCGACGAGGCCGAGCGGACGGTGCTGTGCGAGGTGTCCGTGTTCGCGGGCGGCTGGGACCTGGCGGCGGCGGAGGCCGTGTGCACCGGGCCGGCCGCCGAGCTGCTCGGGGCCCTCGTCGACAAGTCCCTCGTGGTCGCGGCCCCCTGCGAGCCGGACGGTTCGCAGGGCTCGGGCGGCATGCGGTACCGGCTGCTGGAGACCATCCACGAGTACGCCGTCGAGCGCGCCGCCGAGACTCCGCAGCTGCGTGCAGCGGCCGAGCGGCGGCACCGGGCGTGGGCGCGCGCCCTCGTCCAGCAGGCCGAGCCGTTGCTGCGCTCCGCCGGGCAACTGCCGTGGGTCTCCCGCCTGGAGACCGAGCTCGACAACATCCGCGCGGCCCTCGACCGGGCCCTGACAGCCGGGGACGAGGAGGAGGCCGGCGCCATCGTCCTGGCCATCGGCTGGTTCTGGTGGCTGCGCAACTACCGGCACGAGGGCCTGGCGTGGCTCGACCGCACCCTGCGGCTGGGTGTGGAGAGGGACGCCGCCGCCGGGCTTGTGCCCTCCGGCGGCGAGTCGGGCCTGCCCGATCCCGTCGACCACTTCCTCGCCGCGCCGGACGGGGAGGCGGGGCATCCGCTGCACGCCCTGCGGATGGATCTGCGTGTGCTGCATGTGTTCTTCATGACCGAGGCCGGGCCCATACAGGCGTTCGTCGACGAGCGGCGGCCGTATGTGGAGCGCGTGTGGGCCTACTTCCAGGAAGGGGGCCCACGGGCGGCCCGGATCCCGGGCATCGTCTGCCCGATCGTCTCCTCCCACCTGGGCGACCGCAGCGACCTCCGGGCCGTCATGGACTCCGCCGTCGCCAACTGCCGTGCACACGGCGGGGACTGGGAGACCGCCGTCGCCCTGATGTTCCGTACGCACATGGTCGTCGACGGACCCGGCGGCCTGGACGGCGTGGACGAGGACCTCGCGGAGCTGCGGATCCTCAGCCGCCGCGCCGGTGACCGCTGGCTGCGGGCCCAGGTGTGCGGCGCGGCCGGCGAGGCGGCCATGGCCCGCAGCCGCTTCGACGAGGCCAAGGGGGAGTACGAGGAGGCGCTGCGGCTCGCCTACGAAGTGGGCGCCTACGCCGAGTCGCCGTTCCTCATCGCCCGGCTCGCCGAGATCGCCTACCGCGCGGGAGACCGCCCGGCCGCGCTCGCGGGGCTGGACGAGGCGACCGCCGCCGCCGACCGGTACGGCGTGGCGGACTCCAGGGCGTTCGTCCTGGTGCTGCGGGCCCAGATGGCGTCCGAGGAGGGGCACACCGCCCGGGCGCGCGAGCTGTGCGACCTGGCGCGCGCGGAGGCCGCGCACGGCACGCCGCCGCCCCAGTTCGTGGTGATGCTGGATCTGGCGGACGCCGTGGTCACGGCGAGCGAGTCCGGCCCGGGGGCCGCCCTGGCCAAGCTGACCGGCGCGCTTCACGAGGCCGTGGACAAGCGGTGCTCCGACACGGTCCGGGCCGCGGTCGTGGACAGCGCGGCGGGGCTGCTGGCCGACCTCGGCGACTTCCCGCGCGCGGCACGAATGCTCGGCGCCGGCGACCACTGGTGGGCCGGCCGTCCCCGCCCCATGCCGGAGCACGCCCACGTGGAACGGGCCGGGGCAGCCGCGCGCGCCGCCCTGGGCCCTGCCCGGTGCGAGTCGGAGCGCGCCGCGGGCGCGGCCCTCGCGGCGGACGACGTCCTGCGCGAGCTGGAGAAGGCGCGGAGTGAGTACGCCACCGGGCCGAAAGCCGCTAACCGCAGGTGAACCTGGACTCCGCCCAGTCCGCCAGGGCCAGATTGTCGAGTGCGCCGTGCGGTTCCACCACCAGCCGTACGGTGCTGCGGCCGGTGAGGTTCACCTGGACGGGAACCGCCGGGTCGCCGCCCTCCACCAGCCCGGACCGCCACAGCCGGGCCCCGTCGGCGTAGACGGAGAAGTACACCCTGCCGAGCTTCAGCGCCATGTCGTCCACCCCGACGAGCGCCTCGTACGAAGAGCAGGAGCGGTTGAGGTCGATGGTGACGGAGGAGCGGCCGTGCACGGTGACGCCGTGCGTGTACCGCCGGTCGCCGGCCGACAGGCCGTACCGCTGCCAGACCCAGCTGCTCTCGCCGATCCGCATCTCGGGCGCGGTGCCGTCGCCGCTGATGTCGTACGACAGTTCGCTCCACTGGTAGACGGCCGGGGCGGGCGGCCTCTCGGTCGGGGGTGAGGGCAGGGGCGGGGTCGGCGTGGGCGTGGGCTTGGGGGGCGGTGTCGGCCTCGGGGGCGCGTGCGGCGGGGTGGGCTTCGGTGTCGGGGCCGGGGACGGTGTGGACGACGGGCTGGTCCTGGGGGTCGGTGTCGGCGCCGGCTTCTCGGCCCGCGCGGGCACGATCGCCGGTGACCGCGGTCCGGGTTCCCGCTGCGAAGGAGAGGGCGTGGGATCGGCGGGCCGGACCACCGGCGAAGTCGGGGTGGAAGCCGGCCTCGCCTCGTCCTTCGGCTGCTCGTTGCCGGTCAGCGCCGGCACCACCGCGGCCACGACGGCCACGGCGACCACACCGGCCGCGATACCGGCCTTCACCGGCGCGCCCACCCCCTCGGAGGCCGCACCGCCGCCGGCTCCACCGGACGAGCCGCTCCCCGCAGTCCCACCGGCCGAACCGGCGCCCGCCGCCGACCCGCCCGACGAGCCCCCGCCCGCCGCTGCGGCCGCGCCCGCGGCTCCGGCCGCCCCCGCTCCCGCGCCACCGGCGATGAGCCCGGCCGCCTTGGCGTACCCGGCGGCGCCGAACCAGCCGATGACCGCGAGCGGCACCACCGCGGGGATACCGCCGGCGACCTCCTCGATCTGCATCGCGGCCAGCCGGCACTTCGCGCACTCCTCCAGGTGCTTGCGCAGCCCCCGCTCGGCGCGCGTGCGCAGCCGGCCGCGGGCGTACGTGCCGAGTTGGTCGGCGTAGCGCGCGCAGTCCTCGTCGGCGGTGAGCGTGGCGCTGACGTGGGCCTGGAGGTAGGCCTGCTTGAGGCCCTCGCGGGCCCGGCTGGCGAGCACGCGCGTGCCGTTGGCGTCCAGCCCGAAGAGCGTGGCGACCTCGCTGGGCGACTCGTCCTCGACCTCGGTGTGCCACAGCACGGCCTGCCACCGCTCCGGCAGTGACCGGAAGGCGCGCATGGCCATGGACCGCTCGGCGTCGTGCATCGCCCGCACGTCCGAGCCCAGGTCGAGCGTGTCGTCGTCGGACACGTAGGAGCCGCGTGCGGACTGGGCGGCGAACACCGCGAAGTCGTCGACGAGCTGCTCCCGCCGCGCCGACCGCGTCCAGGAGGCGGCGACGCGCCGGACGGAGGTGAGCAGGTAGGCGCGTACGGCGTGTTCGGGTCCGGAGCCGCCGCGTACCGCCTGGAGCATGCGGGCGAAGACCTCGGCGGTCAGGTCGTCGGCGGTGTGGGCGTCGCGGCAGCAGGTCCGGGCGTAGCGGCGCACGGCCTGCGCATGGCGCCGGAACAGCTCCTCGTACGCGGTGTCGTCGCCCGAGCGCATCCGGCCGATGAGATCGGCGTCGGAGGGCGGCAGCTCGCGCGGCGGCGGCAGGACGCTGTCCTCACGCCAGACGCGCTGAGGCGGGACCGAGCCGTCGGCGGGACGCCCGCCCGGCGGTACGGCCGCGCGTCCGCCCTGGCTCGGCACCTGCCGCGGGACCGGGCCGCCGGCTGTGGCGTCCCCGTTACCGCTCGACTCGTCCCGCCCGTCAACGCTCATCCCGGAAAGCCCCCGCCAGCCGGCCAACACGTCCAGACCACCGGGTCAGAGTGCCATATTGGCTTTTCGTCAGAACCCCGGAGTTCGGACGATCACCCATCCGTGGGGATTTACCGCACGCCAGTACTACCCGTCACTCATTCGGGGAATGACCCCCTGTCGCCCGGACTGGGCTCGGAGGCGATGTGACCGCTCCGGCGGCTGGTCATGACCGCCAGAGCCGACGAGTTCGATGGACGGGGTCGATAGACCAGACCAGCCGACCGGCAGGCCGACGACACCGGCCGATCGCTACGCCCGCTCCGGCAGCCCGTTCAGGCAGCCCGTTCCGGTCGACCACTGCGGCCGGCCACCCCGCCGGTTTCCGTCGGCCCGTTCCGGTCGACCGGATCAGCCGACCGGATCAGCCGACCGGCCAAGCTGACGAGCCAGGCCGACCGGCCAACCCGACAAGCCAGGCCGATCAATTCAGCCGACCGGCAAGCCGACCACACCGCCCGATCGCTCCGCCCGTTCCGGCTGCCGAGTCCGGCTGCCGCTGCCGGCTGCCGAGTCCGACTGCCGAATCCGGCTGCCCGTTCCGGCAACCGCCCCGCTCACGCCGGCCGCGACCGCAGTCCCTCCAGCAGGATGTCCAGCAGTCGGGCCGACGCGGCCGCCTGCTGTGCCGCGTCCGGGAGTGAGGGCGCCGCCGTCGCGATCACCAGCAGCACGTCCGACACCGACACGTCCGCCCGCAGCTCACCCGCCGCACGCGCCCGCTCCACGAGCTGACCCACGACCTCGAGCAGCGCCGACGCACCGGCGTCGTCCTCCGCCGCGACCGCCGACATCGGCACCGAGGCGACCGCCACCGGCTCCTCCGGCACCAGCCGCAGCTCCCCGGGGCCCGGCTGCGTCCGCTGCTGCGGAACGCGCGCCTGACCGGCGCGGTCCTCCTCGACCGAGACCCGCAGCACCTGCGGCGGCAGCAACCGCCCGGCGCCGGAGGCCACCGACGTCCGCAGGAAGCGCGACAGCGCCGACCACGGCTCGTCCTCCTGCCCGAGCGCCGCACGCGCCTGGTCGGTCAGCCGGGAGGTCTCCTCCTCGGCTATCCGCCGCACCAGGACGTCCTTGCTCGGGAACCGCCGGTACACCGTGCCCACGCCGACCCGCGCGCGTCGCGCCACGTCCTCCATCGGCGCGCCGTATCCCAGCTCGCCGAACACCTCGCGCGCCGCCCGCAGCACGTGCTCCAGATTGCGCTGGGCGTCCACGCGCAGCGGCGTCGTCCGCGCTCCGTTCCCGCGTCCGTTGCCTGCCGTCGCGCTCATCGTCACGCCACCCGCCGCGACAGCGGACGCGGACGACCAATGAGAGTCCTGAACATGCATATGCATTCCCCCGGTAATGACGTCTCCCCCCGGAGACACTCCCCGCCATACGATGCCGGGACGGAGGAACTGGCCCGGGTCCCCGGGCCGCCCGTCGCGGACCCGGCGAGCGCATCCCCCTACACCCCGTCGACACACGAACATAGTTGAGAGGGAGTCAATTCAGAAGGGGCACGTTCCGCACGGAGCGCCCACCGATCGGAGTACGGGTCGCATACGTCCTGAATGTGCCCCCGAGCGCCCCCTGTACCACCCATGCTGACCTGCGGGTATTCCCCGCAGCCTGCCTTTCCGGCCAACTCCGCGCGCTCTTCCGCTCCGGTCACACAATTCGTCGAGGCTGTGGACAAACGCAAGCGGCGGGTGCGTCATGGGATGGTGAAGGAACGTGCGCGCATTCTCGTTGTCGGTGGTGGCTACGTCGGGATGTACACGGCCCTGCGCCTCCAGCGCAGACTGAAACGGGAACTGGAGCGGGGCGAGGTGGAGATCACGGTCGTCACCCCCGACCCGTACATGACGTACCAGCCGTTCCTCCCCGAGGCCGCCGCGGGCGCCATCTCCCCCCGCCACGTCGTCGTACCCCTGCGCCGCGTCCTCGACCGGTGCCGCGTCCTCATCGGCGAGGCCACCGCCATCGACCACGCCAAGCGCACCGCCACCGTCACCACCCTCGCCACCGAGGAGGAGGGCACGGGCGGGCAACAGCTGACGTACGACGAACTCGTCCTCGCCCCCGGATCCGTCTCACGCACCCTGCCGATCCCCGGCCTCGCCGACCACGGCATCGGCTTCAAGACCGTCGAAGAGGCCATCGGCCTGCGCAACCACGTCATCGAGCAGATGGACATCGCCTCCTCCACCCGCGATCCCGCGATCCGCGACGCGGCCCTCACCTTCGTCTTCGTCGGCGGCGGCTTCGCCGGAGTGGAGGCGCTCGGCGAATTGGAGGACATGGCCCGCTACGCCGCGCGCTACTACCACAACGTCCAGCCCGAGGACATGAAGTGGATCCTCGTCGAGGCCTCGGACCGCATCCTGCCCGAGGTCGGCGAGGAGATGGGCCGCTACACCGTCACCGAACTGCGCCGCCGCAACATCGACGTACGCCTGCAGACCCGCCTGGAGTCCTGCGCGGACCGGGTCGCCGTCCTCAGCGACGGAGCCCGCTTCCCCACCCGTACGGTCGTCTGGACGGCAGGCGTCAAACCCCACCCGGTCCTGGCCGCCACCGACCTGCCCCGCAACGACCGCGGACGGCTCACGTGCACGGCGGAACTGGCCGTCGAGGGCGCCACGCACGCGTGGGCCGCCGGAGACGCCGCCGCCGTCCCCGACGTCACGGCCGGTGAACCCGGCCGGGAATGCGCGCCCAACGCGCAGCACGCCCTGCGCCAGGCCAAGGTCCTCGCCGACAACATCGTGCACACCCTGCGCGGCGAGCCCCTTCAGACGTACGAACACGCCTACGCCGGCTCGGTCGCCTCCCTCGGCCTGCACAAGGGCGTCGCACACGTCTACGGACGCAAGCTCAAGGGCTACCCCGCCTGGTTCATGCACCGCGCCTACCACCTCAGCCGCGTGCCCACCTTCAACCGCAAGGCGCGCGTGCTCGCCGAATGGACCCTGGCCGGGCTCTTCAAACGCGAGATCGTCTCCCTGGGGTCACTCGAACACCCCCGGGCGGAGTTCGAACTCGCGGCCGGTGGAAAGCCTTCTCAAGACCCCCCGGTGAACCCGAAGGGGTCGTCCTGACCGGACCCAGGAACTCCTCCGGCCGGCCCGGCGTCTGACGGATGCCGGTCCGGTCCGCTCACTGCCAGACTGGTCCACCACTGCGGGCGTGCCACCCCTCGCCCCGGTGCGGGCCCCCGGGGCCCCGGCCGGTTCCGGTGCCGGCCGCCGACGACTACACGAGGCAAGGATTCGTGAACTTCACGCGCTGGAGCGCCCGGCTCCCCGGAACGCAGCGCCGCGCCGCAGCGCGGACCGAGCAGACGGCCTCCCCGGACCGGCGGGGGGAAGGTTCCGTACCCGCCGCCCGTGCCGAACAACTGACCGACGAGCCACCGTCCGTACCCGCCGTCGACGAACTGCGCGTGCGCGAGGTCCTCGACGGCGTCCCGTCCCTCGTCGCCCTGGTCCACGGCCCCGACCACCGCATCGCCTACGTCAACGACGCCTACACCACCGCCTTCGGCGTACGCCCCCTGGGCGAACGCGCCCGCGAGGCCCTCCCCGAACTGGACGCCCTCGGCCTGTTCCCCCTCCTGGACCAGGTCCAGCGCAGCGGCAAGCCGCGTACGGTCAAGTCCCGCAAGGCCCCCGACGGCCGCTCCTACACCTTCACCTGCACCCCGGTCGCCCAGGGCGACGGCAAGGGCGGCGGCGACGGCCGCGGAGTGCTCGTCTTCGCCACGGACGTCACCGACCACGCCGAAGCCGCCGAACGCCTGCGCGCCAGCGAACGCCGCCAGCGCGAAACGGCCGTGACCCTCCAGAGATCACTGCTCCCCCAGGAACTCGAAGAACCCGACGACCTGCGCGTCGCCGCCACGTACCACCCCGGCGGCACGGAGGCCGCGGTCGGCGGCGACTGGTACGACGTCATCACCCTGGGCGGTGGCCGCACCGCCCTCGTCATCGGCGACGTCATGGGCCGCGGCGTCCGCGCGGCAGCGGTCATGGGCCAGCTCCGCACGGCGGTCCGCGCCTACGCCCGCCTCGACCTGCCCCCGCACGAGGTCCTCCAGCTCCTCGACGGCCTGGCGGCCGAGATCGACGCCAACCAGATCGCCACGTGCGCGTACGCGGTCCACGACCCGAACGAGGGCAAGCTGGTCTACGCCTCGGCAGGCCACCTCCCCATCCTCGTCCGCGACGAGAACGGCGCGGTCCTGCGCGCCGACGAGCCCACCGGCCCACCGCTCGGCACCGGCGGCTGGATGCACTCCTCGGGCTCGATCCCCCTCGGCCCCGGCTCCACGGCCGTCCTCTACACGGACGGCCTGGTGGAGCGCCGGGACGCCGACCTGGACGAGGGCATCGCCGCCCTGGAAAGCGCCCTGGCCGGCGCCACCGGCACACCCCAGGTCGTCTGCGACCGCCTGGTCCGCTCGGCCGGCGTGACACCGGACCATGACGACGACGTGGCCGTCCTGGTGCTCCAGCACCCGGCCCGGACGGGCCCGGACAGCGAGCTGTTCCGCAACGCCGCCCTGGAACTCCTGGGCGGCGTGGAAGCGGCCCCCCGCGCGCGTGCCTTCGCCTCCGGCGTCCTGACCAGCTGGCGCTTCCCCGCCGACCTGCACGACCTGGGCGTCCTGGCGACCAGCGAACTGGTCGCCAACTCCCTCCAGCACGGCACCCCGCCGATGCGTCTGCGCCTGCGCCGCACCGATCGTCGCCTGATCATCGAGGTCACCGACGGCGACGACCACCTCCCCAGGCGCCGCCGCGCCGAACCGGGCGACGAATCGGGCCGTGGCATCGCCATCGTCGCCACGATCGCGTCGAACTGGGGCTGCCGCCGGACCCCGGGCGGCGGCAAGGCGGTGTGGTGCGAGTTCGCCCTGCCGCGCGGGGGCATGTGAGGAACGGCGACGCCCGTACCGGCATCGGAGGCCCCCCCCGGGCCAACCGCGTCACCAACCGCTCCCAACAGCACAGCCAGATCGGCTCGGGCGCGTACCGGACCGGCCGGTGAGCGGGGCCGCCCTCCGCGTGCCAGGCGATACGGGCCGCGTGCAGCCGGGTCTCGACGCCGAGCTTGGTGCCGATGCGGCGCAGGTGATCCTTGACCGTGTCAGGCCGGACCACCGTCCTGCGCGACGGCGGCGTCCTGGTCTGGTCACACGCCGCCGACGCCCCCATCGGGCCGGACACGCGCCTGCGCCTCGCCGTCCGCCAGGGCGACAAGGTGCTGGGCCGCACCGCCGCCCTGCCGGCCGCGGCCCTCGACGTGGGCCCGGCCGAATGGCGCACCGGCTCCGACGGCATCATGCTGCGCGCCACCGCGACCGCGCTCGACCTGCCGATCCAGGCAAGCGGACCGGTCATGATCACCGGTGTCTCCGACAAGAAGGCCCACGCCCTGCAACAAGCGGTGATCGACGCCGGCATGGACGCCGGTGCGGTGCTGATCCACGTCGAGCCCGAGGACCCGGTGCCCCGGGCAGCGCTCCTGGCCACCGCGGTGGGCCTGGTGGCCCTGGCGCTCGCCGCAGTGCTCGCCGCCACCGGCAGCCAGACCCGCATCCTGCGTCGCTACCTCGCCCCGGCTGATCGCCGTGGGCATCCCGCCACGCTGGGCACGCCAGGTGCTGCTCTGCCAGCACGCGGCCCTCATCGCCGTGAGCACCCTGCTCGGCCTGGTGATCGCTGTGGTCCCGACCGTCGTCCTCGCGGCGCGGATCTCCGGCTTCGTGCTGAGCGTTCCGTGGTGGCAGCTGGCCGTCCTCGCCGCGGCGATCTACTTCGCCGCGCTGCTAGCCGCGGTCCACTCGGCCCACCGGCTCCGCGTGACGGAGGCGCGATCGGCCTGACCCGGACAGCCCGGCCCGGGCGCACGCCGACGGCGCCGGTGTCTCACACGTCCGCGGACACGGACGCCCCACCCCGCGCCACGACCCGGCTCTTCGCGAGCCACGGCTGATCCTGTACGTCGGTCAGCTGCCGCCCCAGCCGCACGGCGAGAACGGTGATCCCCAGCGAGAACAGCAGGAACGCCACGATGTACGGCGCGTGCAGCGAGGCCCCCAGCGGCCCGCCCACCGCCGGCCCGACGGCCAGCGCCAGCTGCTTGACCAGGGCGAACGCGGAGTTGTACTGCCCGGCCATCCCCTCCGGCGCCAGATCGGCGACCAGCGGGGCGACCGTCGGCGACAGCATCGCCTCACCCAGCCCGAACAAGGCGTACGTCGAGACGAACGCGGCCGTCGCCATCTCCTGGCTCCCGTGCCCGAGCCCCGCGTACCCGGCGACAGCCCACGCCACGGCCCAGATCAGCCCGACGGCAGCGATCACCCGCGAGCGCCGGCGCCGCTCCACGAACCGCAGCACGGCGAACTGCGCCACGACGATCACCAGCGTGTTCGCCGCCAGGGCGGTCCCCAGCGCCGACGTCGATATCCCGGCGGCCTCGACCCCGTACGCGCTCAGCCCCGACTCGAACTGCCCGTAGCAGGCGAAGAACAGCACGAAGCCCAGCACGCACAGCTGCACCATGGCCCGGTTGCCCAGCAACTGCTTCCAGCTGCCCCTCCCCGACGTCAAGGGCGCGCCCTCGATCCGCGGCGCGTGCGGCACCCGCACCGTCGCCATCACCACGACCAGCGTCAGGAACATCGCCGCCTCGATCGCGAAGAGCAGCGTGAAGGAGGCGGCGCTCGACGTGTCGACGAGATGCCCGCCGATGAGGCCACCCACCCCGAGCCCGAGGTTCTGCAGGAAGAACTGCATGGCGAAGGCCCGCGACCGCGTCTCCGCCGACGAGCAGTCCACGATCATCGTGGCCAGCGCCGGCTGCATCACGGCCTGCCCGGCACCCAGCAGGGAAGCCGACACCAGCACGGCGGCCGCACTGCTCGCGACCCCCAGACTCAGCGCACCCAGTGCGGCGGTGACCAGGGCGGCGAGCAGCACCGGCAACGGTCCACGCCGGACGATGGCCCGCCCGGCGAACGGCAGCACGACCAGCGCCGCCACAGCAAAGACGGCGAGCACGAGACCCGCCGTCATGGCTCCCAGTCCCCGGACCTGCGCCACATAGACGTACAGATACGGGACGGTGAAGCCGAGCCCGAACGCGCTGAGTGCGTTGCCCACGTGGATCCGGCGCATCGCTGCGCCCATCGCCCTGGTCACGTTCACCTCTCTCACTAGTTAGGCGTGAAGACTTCGAAACTAAAGTTCGAAGCTAAAGAGTACATATCCAAGGACTTCAAGGCAAAGAACCGCCGTGCCATACTGCGCCCATGGGCGACACCCCCGGCCCCAGCGAGCCGACCCTCGAAGAGCAGATCGCGGCGTACCAGCGCGAGTTCCAGGACCTCGACCCCCAGGTGGAGCAGATCGTCTCGGCCCTGTCCCGCCTGAACCGCCGCATGAACGTCGCCTACGGCCGTCAGACCGCGGCGCTCGGCATCAGCAACGCCGAGTGGGAGGTCCTGAAGGCCCTCGTCCTCTCGGGCGCTCCCTACCGCCTGGGCCCGAGCGACCTCGCCAAGCGCCTCGGCCTGACCCCGGCCGCCATGACCCACCGGATCGACCGCATGGTCGGCGAAGGACTGGTCACCCGGGAGCGGGACGAATCCAACCGGGTCCGCGTCATCGTGGAACTCACCAGCGGAGGTCGTGAGAAGTGGCTGGAGGCAATGCGCCTGGCGTCGGTCTTCGAGGAGGACCTGCTCCAGGACCTGTCCAAGCAGGAGCGCACGGCGCTCGGCGAGGTCCTCACCCGGCTCCTGCGCCGGGTGGAAGACGCCCAGCCTGACGCCGGCGGCCGCCTCTCCGACCTGGGCTGACGCCGCCACAAAAGATCTTGACAGGGGCCGCTTGACAGCCCCCTCCCCGATCCGTAGAGTTCTTCGGGTTGCCGCGGAGCCGTAACGGTTCTGCGACAGCACTTCCGCCGCATGAGCGGCACCCAACCACTAGCAAGATCGCTCCCAACGGGATTGATTTCGGCATGCCCGAATTCAATTCGAATTGGGACTCGACGACCTGATCGACTCCGCACTGGCTTCGATTTTGGAAACGCCGAGAGAACGCGCTAAGGTTGGACACGTCGGAACGGCCCAGCGGCCGGGAAGACGAACCCCGCTGACTGGGGGTCAGATCGAAGAAAATGATCTGATAGAGTCGGAAACGCAAGACCGAAGGGAAGCGCCCGGAGGAAAGCCCGAGAGGGTGAGTACAAAGGAAGCGACCGTTCCTTGAGAACT
>NZ_JBEXSR010000083.1:7471-13962 GCF_040613735.1 Streptomyces sp. NPDC006235 | reverse complement strand
GACTGGCGGTGCTCGACGGAGGGCACGACGTCGCGGTGGGCCGCGCCGTAGGAGCGGAGCTTGTCGGTGATGATCACCCGCGGCACCGCACCTGTATTCTTCAGCAGGCGGCGGAAGAATCGCCTGGCCGCGGCGGTGTCCCGCCGGTTCTGTACGAGGATGTCGAGCACCATCCCGCTCTGGTCGACGGCCCGCCACAGGTACTCCCGCTCACCGTTGATCTTGATGAAGACCTCGTCCAGATGCCACTTGTCCCCGGGCCGGGGCCAGCGGCGACGCAACTCGCGGGCGTAGACCGGGCGAACTTCACACACCAGCGGCGGACCGTCTCGTAAGAGACGACGACACAGCACTCGAGCATCAGCTCCTCGACCTCGCGGAAACTGAGCGGGAACCGGCGGTAAAGCCACACACAGCGGGAGATGACCTCAGCCGGGTAGCGGTGCCCCTGGTACGACGGCGACCTGCTCTCCACGGGCACCCCTCCAGCAGCATCAACCCGAAGATCATCCCACGTCATCAGCCAACGTGACAGCGCCCGCCAGCGCGGTGCTGTCCACTCTGGCCGACGCCGTCTCCGGCGGGAGCTGAACCAGATCCTCAGTCAGCTGCCGTCCGGCCGACTGACCTGTCGCCTTGGCCGCCTGGTCTGCGTGGTCTGGCCGCACGGCCATCGGGGGGCAAAGCGCCCGGACAGCGCGAGTCACGGGCCTGGGGCGGGTACGGCCATCGAGCCGGGCAGCGCTTACCGCGCGGCCGCTCCGGCCTAAACCCCTGACGTAAGGAGAACCGATGGCAGCACAGAAGGTCCGGGAGATCATGACGACCGCGCCGGTGGCGGGTGGACCGCAGACCACGGTCGTCGAAGTCGCCCGCCTGATGCGCGATGAAGACATCGGTGCGGTCCTGGTCGCCGAGAACGACGAACTGCGCGGACTGGTGACCGACCGGGACCTGGTAGTGCGCGTGATGGGCGCGGGCGGGAACATCGAGGACCGCAGCGTCGCCGACGCGTGCAGCAAGCAGCTGGTCAGCCTCTCCCCGGACGATGACATCAGCCGGGCGGTCCAGCTCATGCGCCAGCACGCCGTACGACGTCTGCCGGTAATCGAAGAGGGCCGGCCGGTCGGCGTCGTCTCCCTGGGGGATCTGGCGGTCGAACGCGACACCGACTCCGCCCTGGCCGACATCAGCGCCTCCGAACCCAACGAGTAACGAGGTCGTCTCGCCGGACCCGCGCGGCACGGCGTCAACCGGGCACACTGCGACCGGCAGCCCATTTGTGCGTTCGTGAATCAGCTTTGCCTGGGCAAGCTGGTCACGGAGACGGTATCGCTGCACCGTATGCCTCCGCGTGCGGGCCAGACTGTCACCCGGTCCGCCCCTGTACGGCCGGAGACCCGCAGACACGATGCCTCCCGTTCCAGCCTGCGGCGCTGCGGCAGCCAGCCCCGCAGCGGCGAGCCCCGCTTTCCGGGCCCCGTGCCCCGCTGCCGCAGCCCTGGTCCCTGGGAGCGAGGACCAGGGCACAGCTGCCCCGACCGGGCGAGCGACCCCAGTCAACATCAGGACCACCCCCGGATACTGCCTCCACCCAGACAGACGTCACCCGAACGGCCTACACACTCCCGCGTCGCGCGCGCGATGTTCCCTCATTCGGCCCAGCCTGGACCAGAATGCTTCTGCCGCGCGTGCCCATGATCACTGCGTCATCGGGAGGCGTCATGGCCGTGACAGCTCTGCTCCTGCCGGTGATGCTCCTGCTCATGCTGTTCGGGCTGGATGCCCTCGAGAACCTCCTGTTTCCCCCGCCATCAGCGTCCCCTCCGCAGGAACCACACCCAGAGGGAAAGACGGACCACCCCATTCACGAAGAGTGAGACAGCCGAGGTTCACCACCGTTGAGTTCGCGAACAGGTACTTCAGCGCGGCTTCTGTCGGCATGACACGAGGCAGCCGTGACCAGCATCAGGTAGTGGTCGCTGAGCCCGGTGACATGCGAGCACCGTGTCGCTGCGGCTCCTGCCTGGCCGGCGTTCGCGCCGGGGCAGCGCACCGGTCACGGTGACCGCCCTGTCATGGCAGGCGGCCCCTGTTCCTCCCCCTCGAAATCCAGGGGCCGCGCTTTCCGCCCGGTGAAGGATGAGGACATGGCCGCTGACCTGCACCGTGATGACGCCCTGCTGCTCGTCGATGGTCAGCAGATCGGGGTCCAGGTCGACTTGGGCTTGTTCCTGCCGGACACAGGCTCGTGGGGCGGCGTCCTGCGCCTTGCCGCAATGGGTGGCGGGCGCTGTGAAAAAACGCCGATGAGGTTCGCCTGCGCTTGCCGTCCGGGCACGAGCGCAGGATCCGTCCCCTTGCCGCCCCGGGCGACGAGACGTCTGTGCCCTTCATGGGGGAGGGAACGGCGCCGTTCTAGGGCAGGTGCCGGACGGAACATGAAACTGCTGGTCGCACGGCTCGTGCGCGGGGTACCCGCGACGCAGGCGTGGCACCGGGGCGTTTCTCCTTTCCAGCGCCCAGGTGCTCCGCGATGATCCAACCTACGGCCGCGTGGCACGGAGCCGCGCCGCCCGATCATTGACGAGGGAGACCAGCATGGCCACCGGCACGGTGAAGTGGTTCAACGCAGAAAAAGGCTTCGGCTTCATCGAGCAGGACGGCGGCGGCCCTGACGTGTTCGTCCACTACTCAGCCATTGCCGGCGGCGGCTACCGCGAACTGCAAGAGGGCCAGAAGGTCCGCTTCGACGTCACCCAGGGACAGAAGGGACCGCAGGCCGAGAACGTCACACCGGCCTGAGCGACGCCGCCCGCGGCAGAGGCGTCCTCCGGCAGACCGTCCCGGACCTGCAGGACAGGGCGCCTCCTCGCTATCGCGCGGGAGGAGGTGTCGGCGCGACGAGGAACCCCGGCGCGGACAGCTGAGCCCTACTCCTTCACGTCACCGATGGCGACGCGCAATTCGTGCATGCCCTCCAGGATCGCGATGACGGACGCCTCCGTGCTGTCCAGTGCCCGCCGGGTTCGCTCGGCTTCACCCTGTTCGAACACCCGGTGAGCGCTGAGCAGGCCGGCTGCCGCAACCACGGCCGCCGAGGACGCAGCCCGGCCTGCCGGAGCCTCCCCCTCTCCCTCCGCGCTCATGAGCTGCACCGCAGTGCGCTGCGACCGGTTGATCAGCACGCGCGTACCGAGCGCGGCAGGCCCTGTCTGCTCTATCCACCCATCAACGTGTCGGTGACGTCGTCGAGCTCTTCGTCTTCGTCCAGCCTGGTCGCAGCGGTGGTCTCCAGCTCCACCTTGGCCAGCAGGACACCGAGCAGCCGCAGACGGTCCTCCTCCTGCCGGCCCTGCGGCCACAGGTCCGGATCAAGTACGGGCTCCGCCCCCTGGGCGACCAGAGCCCGAAAGGTCTGATCGGCACTCGCAGGATGCTCGCTTCTGATGCTCACGCCCCGGCCGAGATCGACGTCTACCGCGGCAGGACCGCGGCTGACGTGGTGAAGGACTTGGCCAAGGTCGTCGCCGCATGCCCGAACTACACAGACTCCGACACCCACAGCACGGTGAAGGTCACCGGCGCCTCCACGACCGGGCTCGGGGACGGGGCCTACACCATCACGCTCACCGACAGCGCCTGGGAGAGCGGCACCACGCTGATCGCCACCCGTGTGGGAACAGCCGTCGTTATCGTGCTGTCCACGGACGGCAGCGACAACGGCGCCGCGAGTGCCAAAAAACTGACGCAGCAGATCGTGGCGTCGTTGAAGGCGCAGAGCAACAAGGCGAAGCAGGGCTGATCACCCTGCGCCGACAGTCGATTCGCCGCCCGCCGGGCCGCCGGACACGCTTCGGCGGCCCGGACGCGCCGCGGATCCGTCTCTGCATAACGGAGCGCCGTGTCGTGGGCACGCGAGCTCTCGGCTGCTGATCCTGCCCCCCATGACATCGGCAACCTGCCGCGACCGAGAGCAGCGCATCTGGCGCCGTGAGCTGCGCCGGTGTACGAGGGAAGTAGCGTGGCGGTCTTGCAGGCGGACACGCCCACGCCGGCGGACCAAAAGGCAACTCCGCTGCCGCAAAGCCATCCGAGCGGCGTCGGCCGCGTGGCCCCCGCTTCCCGCCTCCGCCTCCAGCACCCCCAGCGCGGTGAAGGCAGAAATCGACTGCCCCTCCGGCTACGTGTGCATCTACCCAGAGATCAACTTCGGCGGCCAGCCCTGGGTGAAGCGGGCCGTGGACGGCAGCGTGAAGGACCTCCCCACCGCGATCCGCGACCGCGGCAGCTCCATCCGCAACAACTCCGACCGCACCGCCCGCGTATACGAGAAACGCAACCACAGCGGCCGGCACGTGTGCATCACCCGCAGAAGCGGCTCCATCCACGACCTGCGCGGCTACAACCTCAACGACCAGACCTGCTCCTTGAAAATCAACCGCAACGACTGCGGCTGACCACCCCACCGTCCAGGCGCCCGATTCGGCCGCAGCAGTCAGCCCCGCCTGCAAGCATCACCGGGCGTGGGCGGATCAGCATGCGCGGTCGTGAAAGGCGGTCGCCTACGCGGCGAAACGCTCTGCAGGGCTCAGCCGAACGATCTTCCGGCTGGGGTCGCACACAGCCACGTGAAGAAGTCCCCGTTGGCCCTCCGGTCAGGTGTGGATGGCGAGCTTGAATTCGGCGAGCACGAGATTGCGGGCGGCGCTGTCGTTGTGAGAGACGAGCAGCGCGAGCGGCGTGCCGACGGCGGTGAACAGGCCGTGGCCCTTGGTGAAACACTGCATGCCGGGCGACGGCGGACGGTGGTCGGTGGCCGTCGAGTCATAGCCAGTAGACAGGTTCAGCGGATCGCGGACGAAGCGGTCCCGCAGCTCGGTGTAGGAGCCGTCCCCCCACTGGATCATGGCGTACAGCTGGCCCCAGCCCGCGGTGGAGGGCCAGATCAGGCCTGACCGGTCGTCCGTGGCCCAGTTGGTGACGGTGTAGCCGTCCGGCTGGGCGGCCTGGTGCATGCTGTGCGCGTCGTACGACTCGCCGGAGCCGAACGGGAAGCGGACGATGTGGTAGGCGCCGTTGGCGGGGATCGACTGCGGAGCGTCGGTTTTCAACGAGCAGACGTAGACGGTCACTTGGGCTCCTATGCCGTGGCTGTATGACGCGGGTTTGGGCTTCTGTTTAGCACGGGCCATCAACCCTGCAGCCCCGTTCAGCGTCCGTATCGAGGGCAACGGCGACACCCCGTTCTGAGACCGAAAGGACCGCAACCCCAGGTCTGCGAGTCTTCTCTTCCTCCTCATGACCGCGAACCGACGGCCGCGACCGACCCCGGATGATCGGGGGTTGCGGCTATGGAGGGTCGGACGGGCCCTCACCAGCACCTTCGTCGCCGCGGTCCTGGTGGCCGGGGGCGTCTTCTACGGCTTGGTGTACCTGCCGGTTCTTACCCGCACCCCGTGTAGCCGTGTGGGAGGCTGCATCAGATGTTCCGTGCCGGTCACGCAGTCGACACGCGCCTCCTGCTTGTGCTCAGCCTTGCCCGCGCGGTGTGAGGCCGGGCGGGCCGGCGGGCAAGCAGGCGCCTTCAGGCTGCGAAGCGCGGGACCAGCCGTGCGCGTGCATGCTCTCGGTCTCCCAGTTCTCGAACAACTTGGGCACGCCCGGGGTCACGGTGCCAGCGGATGAAGGCACTGCGGCGATCGCCTCTCCGCCAGACACAGCGGAGAAGGCCCGGGCTGTTCAGCCCAGGCCCAGCCATCTCCTACATTCATCAGCGGCGCCTGGCGCGCCGCCTCGGCCGGCGCTTCCGCTGTTGCTTCGCGACAGCCTTCACAGCCATCGGGGCAGGCGACTTGGTCTGCTGGAGACGCCTCAAGAAAGCCCGCCCGTGATCATGTTACGAGCTCTAAGGCATGGAAACGCAGACCGAGAGTGTCATGATCATGATAGATCCGCAGACGGTTCCGACAGCTTCGGTGAGCGACTTGAACATTTCCCAAAAATAAGAAGATGAAGTGCGCGTCGAGCCTATTGATCTTTCCGCGCGGCGTCGACTGTTATCTCTGGTGCTGGCTAGCTGTCAGGCATGTGAGCCAGGTTGGAGTTCAGCAACATGCCTGACGGTTATCCGAGGGTGTTCAGGCAAGTGGGCGATCTGCATGATCGGGTGATCTGTTTTTTGGGGGCCTGTGCTGGATCAGTCCAAGTCGTTCCAGGTCCACGGGGGTGCGGCACTCCCATCAGGCTCACGGCCGAATTGGAACTGCTCCCGGTGTCCTGCGTGGTTGATGAACAGAGCAAACCCTCCTGCCAGAGCAAACCGCTCGGCCAGCACGGTGACCTGCTTGTCCGCCCCGGCCTCCTGCAGCATGCCCAGCAGCCCGTCAACGGCGCTCGCGTCGTCGAGGGGGGTGTGTGCGGCGGCCCGCCCGGCCAGCACGGTGACCTGCTCGTGCGCCCCGGCCTTCCGAAGCGCGTTTAGCAGCCCG
>NZ_JBEXSR010000083.1:0-7372 GCF_040613735.1 Streptomyces sp. NPDC006235 | reverse complement strand
GGCAACGGTGTACGGATCGTCGAGGGCGACGTGCGCGGCGGGGTCGCCGGCCAGCAGCTCGGTGACCTGCTTGTGCGCCCCGGCCTCCCGAAGCGCGTCCAGCAGCACGGCGACGGCGTGCGGATCGTCGAGGGGGGTGTGTGCGGCGGCCCGCCCGGCCAGCTCGGTGACCTGCTCGTGCGCCCCGGCCTTCCGAAGCGCGTTTAGCAGCCCGGCAACGGTGTACGGATCGTCGAGGGCGACGTGCGCGGCGGGGTCGCCGGCCAGCAGCTCGGTGACCTGCTTGTGCGCCCCGGCCTCCCGAAGCGTGCCCAGCAGCCAGGCGACGGCGCTCGGGTTGTTGAGGGCGGTGTGTGCGGCGGCCCGCCCAACCAGCTCGGTGACCTGTCCGTGCGCCCCGACATACTGCAGCGCGTTCAGCAGCCTGTCGACGGCGTTCGGGTTGTCGAGGGGGGCGTGTGCGGCGGCCCGCCCGGCCAGCTCGGTGACCTGCTCGTGCGCCCCGGCCTCCTGCAGCGTGCCCAGCAGCCCGGCGACGGCGCTCGGGTTGTCGAGGGGGGCGTGTGCAGCGGCCCGCCCGGCCAGCACGGTGACCTGCTCGTGCGCCCCGGCCTCCCGAAGCGCGTTCAGCAGCCTGTCGACGGCGCTCGGGTTGTCGAGGGCGGTGTGTGCGGCGGCCCGCCCGGCCAGCACGGTGACCTGCTCGTGCGCCCCGGCCTCCTGCAGCGTGCCCAGCAGCCCGGCGACGGCGCTCGGGTTGTCGAGGGGGGCGTGTGCGGCGGCCCGCCCGGCCAGCACGGTGACCTGCTCGTGCGCCCCGGCCTTTCTCAGCGCGTCCAGCAGCCAGGCGACGGCGTTCGGGTTGTCGAGGGGGGCGTGTGCGGCGGCCCGCCCGGCCAGCTCGGTGACCTGCTCGTGCGCCCCGGCCTTTCTCAGCGCGTCCAGCAGCCAGGCGACGTTGCGCGGGTTGTTGAGGGGGGCGTGTGCGGCGGCCCGCCCGGCCAGCACGGTGACCTGCTCGTGCGCCCCGGCCTTTCTCAGCGCGTCCAGCAGCCAGGCGACGTTGCGCGGGTTGTCCAGGGCGGCGTGTGCGGCGGCCCATCGGGCCGGGCGACGGTCGGTGGGGTGAAGGGCGTGGAGGTGGTGGACGAGGGTGGCCGCGGCGCGGGGGTTGCCGTGGGTGGTGGCGTGCTTGTGGAGTTGGGCGGCGTCGCGGTACAGGCCGCGGTTCCACGCGGCGTCGCCGATTGCGGTCATGTCGGCGAGGTGGGCATACTGAGCGGCCGCAGTCCAGAAGTCGATGGGCGGCATGTTCTCGGCGCGGTGGTGGCGGCCGTGCTGTTCGAGGTAGTCGGCCAGCAGATAATGCGGCCCCTGCGGTCTAGGGCCCAGTCGGCAGCAGGAATGCCGCTCACGGCTGACGAGCGGCGGGGGCGCTGGTTGCGGGGGCCGCTGGTGGGGGTGGGCGTGAGGATGCCGGGGATGCCGTTGCAGGGCGTGGTGACGTAGGCGAGGACCTTGCTCAGCCAGTCGCCGTCGAGAGCGTGGTACTCGGCGTCGGTGAGGTAGCCGGGGGCGGCGTTGGCGAGCCAGTCCAGCGGGATATGGAGGCCGGCGCCCAGACGGCGGGCATCCATCGCGGCATGGATGAGGGCCCGAGTGGCGCCTTGGGCCGCTCTGTAGCGGTCCATCAGGTAGGGCACCCCGGCCAGGTACTGGGTGACCTGCGCACCCTTAGCGCGCTGGACGGCCTCCGTGAGCCGGGGGTCGGCATCCGCACCGTCAGTGGCGTCGAGCGCGGCCAGGTTGGCGGGGGTGAAAGCGTCGGGCACGTCGATCTTGTGCCCGACGAGTAGTGCGCGGGCGCCGACGTGCCGGTCGGTGGTGGTACGGGTGGTCAGGGTGTCCCAGTGGTCGGGCCACAAAGTACCCAAGACCAGTACGGGGGCGCGTGAGGGGTCGTTCAGTAGCTCCCGCAGGCCAGCCGCGACCTGCTCACCGAGCGGGTCTGGGTCCAGGTAGTGCTGGGCTTCGTTGAGCCACATGACCGTCTTCGGGGCGATGTCCGGCAGGGAGGCCAGGGCCGCATGAGGGGCGGTGGGGCTGAGGGGGTGCCACAGCCGCCAGTCGTCCGGCAATGCTCTGACGGCCTCCCACAAGGCGCGGGTCTTGCCCGTGGACGATCCCCCGACCAGGACCGCAATCCCGCTCCGTCCGGCTCTCGCCGCGTCGACCGCTTCCTTCAGTCTTACGTCGTGGTCCCGCGGGACGTAGGCGGGCAGGATCCCGAACCGGTCGCGCGCACCGCCGGTGTCCAGCGCCGGGTGGACCCCCAGGCCTCCGTCCAGAACGAGCTGGGCATCCCCGCGCAGCTCACTGATCGGGCGCCCCACGCCTCGTGCCATCCCAGCCTGCACCCACAGATCACGCACTCGCCCTGCCACATCCGGCACGTTCCAAGCGGCCCGGCGGGCCAGCACCGTGGCCACGGCCACCACATCTGCCTGCTGACCAGGCCGCTCGCCGTCGGTGATGACGCGGCGGACCGTATCCCGGCTCGGTGCCCCCTCCAGTTCGTTGTTGCCGGCGATGTCCCCGGTGATCTCATCGAGGCTGGGCGCGCCCCCTGCCAGGTACACCTCGTACAGCAACTCCTTGAGCTCGCGCAGTGCCGGCGGCCATCCCACCCTCGCCCGCTTCAGCGACCGCGCGCGC
Organism: Streptomyces sp. NPDC006235; assembly: GCF_040613735.1. Taxonomy (NCBI): domain Bacteria; kingdom Bacillati; phylum Actinomycetota; class Actinomycetes; order Kitasatosporales; family Streptomycetaceae; genus Streptomyces; species Streptomyces sp. NPDC006235. The sequence goes on along the minus strand of NZ_JBEXSR010000083.1, from coordinate 4,657 downwards.
TTCGGACTCTCCTCCGGGCCCGGCCGACCGCCCCCGATGTCGCCACTCATCGCACCATCGTCCCCGATTCCGCAACCAGCCACGGCGTGAACAGCAGCAATCCTTGCGCCCGTTGACAGAACGTCGCAACTCAGAGTCGAACTCCTGCAAGGGCTGAACGTGGACAGCAAGCCGGCCAGCTGCCCCATCCACCCACCACACTCTGTGGAGGACTTCATGTCCCGCACTCGTCTGACCCGCCGCGAACGCCTTGCCCTGGCCGGAGCAGCCCTGGCCGGTGCCGTCTCCGGCACCCTCCGCGCCATCATCACCTGGCTCCTGGAGTGGCTCATGCACCTCGCCTAAGTCCACACGCCGACCACACCGACGTCAGGCTGGGCCCGTGAGCTTCACGGGCCCAGCCTGACGCACCACCTGCATGCCTCACTTACCTGAACCCGCATTACCGTTTTGACCTGCTGAAACGCCCAACGACGCCAGATAACGTTCGGGCCCGCTTGCCCGGCGGTTGGTGGCCTGCGCTCGCCTCATCGGGGTAGCTTCGCTGTCCGTTCGGGGTGGGCCGCGGTGATGTACCGCATTGCGGTGTGAGAGGAGATGCCGAACAGGCGCATCAGGTGAAGCGGGTCGTCGACCTCGAATGCCTCGTCCCGGATTCGGTCCTGCCGCAGCGTCGGCATCGTGAGTCCGGCGGGCCGGAAGATGGCGGTGAATGTGGTGCCGATGGCCGAGTGAGTGGTGTCCACCGCGGTCCATCGGTTGATCAGCAGATGCGGGTTCGTCGTCACCGGCCAGCGGCGGTGACGTACACGGAGCCACGCGGAGACGCAGCGGTAGGTGAGTTCGTCCAGGTAGATGATGTGCCGTTTGCTGGGACGCCGGACGATGAGCCGCTCACGGGACAGGTCGAGGTCGGTGAGCAGCAGTCGGCGGATGTCGGTGCCGCTAAGCGCATGGATGCAGACCAACACCATGATGAAGCGCTGGAAGTCGTTCTGCGCATGGCTGAGGACGCCGGCCAGTCGGTCCGAGGGCACGGAAGGCGGAGTCTTGTTGATCCCGGCGAGGACCAGGCCGCGGGTGGGATCGCGGAAGATCACGCCCTCTTGCCGAAGGGCGCGGAAGACGTTCCGCAGGACGATGTGGATCGAGCGGGCCGGTGTCCCTTGCGGGTGGCGATGGCCCTCTTGACGTCGTCGTGGGTGATTTCGCGCAGGCTCTCGATCCCGTCCGCGAGCCACCCCTTGAGGATCGGGTTGAGGACATGCCAGTAGCGGGCGATGCTTTGGTAGGTGCGGCCTGTGTGCTCCCACTTGCCTTCCCCGCGCACGGCCTTGATCCAGACCGAGAGTTCTTGCGCGATCGTCTCGGGCAGGGCCAGGAAGCCTGGCGGCGATCACGAGCGCGGAGAGCGGAGTTGCTGCCGCCTCGATCATGACGGTCTGCACCACGGGGCGGGAGGCGCTGCTCGCCGCGCCGGCCGCGCACGCGAGCGCCGCGATCAGCAAGGGTGTGGACGCGAAGCCCAGAGCTGCGATCAGCCCGGCCGCCGCCAACTGCGTGATCAGCAGCGTGGCACGTCACCCCACTCGGTCGGCCAGCACTCCGCCCACCAGCGAGGCCACCGCGCCGCCGGCTCCGAAGAGCGCCGCGACGACTCCCGCGAAGCTCGCCGTGTAGCCGCGTTCCGCGGTCAGATACAAGACCAGGAACGGGGCGGCGAAGGAGCCGAGCGGATGATCAGAGTGCTCGTCCACAACCACCAGAAAGACCGCGGCAGCCCGGAAACCGTCTGTCTCATCTGCGGGTGACCGAGGCTGTGGGCGGGGCGTCGGCCGTGGAGCGGTCCGCGCACGTGGGCGGGAGATCGCTCGTCCCAGTGCCGACGAGGTCTCGGCGCCATGCGGCTTCCTCGGCCAGAGCTCCGGTGCGCCGATACCGGCGCACCTGTGGCGCGTCGGACAGGCCCTCGGCGGCTTCGGTGACCGGCACGGAGCGGAAGCCGAGCCGCTCCCACCAGGGTCCGGAGTCCGTGGAGAACACATACGCCGTACGTCCTCCCAGCGCGGCCGCTTCCGCCAGAACGCGCTCGGCCAGCCGCCGGGCGGCTCCGCACCCCCGAAGATCGGGACGGACCGCGACGCTGCGCAGCAGCACGCAGTGGCCCTGCCGCTCCAGGCCCACGGCCGCGGCCGGGCCGGCCGCATCCCTAGTGAGCCAGAACCGAGTGCCGGGCGCGAGGACGTCCTGGGACGACAGGCCCTGGCCCGCAAGGAAGGCCATGAGCTCCTCCCTGTCCTGCGGCCGTGCCTCGGGCAGCGGCAGGGGCTTGGCATAGCAGCGGCTGAGCTTCTTGTCCTGGTAGGGCGGGTAGTTTGGGATCGGCGTGTACCCGGCGCGGGTGTACAGCGCGATGGCTTCGGGCTGATGGACGGCCGTCTCCAGGCGTATCTCGAAGTGGCCGAGGGCGCCGGCGGTGCGCTCAGCCTCGGCCAGGAGACGAACGGCGATTCCCCGGCCGCGCGCCTGCGGCGCGACATACATGCGCTTGAGCTCGGCCGCCGTGTCCGGGGAAGGGAAGGGCTGTACGGCACAGCAGCCGACAGGCCGGCCGTCGATTTCCGCGAGCAGGAAGCGGATCTGGGGGTGGATGTGGGCGCCGCCGGTGCAGGGCTCGTCCGGGTAACGGGCGTCGAGGTCGGCGTCGAGGTCGCGCACCAGCCGCTGGATCCTGAGGTCGTCGGCTGCGGCGGCGGTGATGATCGGGTCGGGGGAGGTCACGGGGTGCGGTTTCCTTCGAGGATCAGGTCGAGCTGGATGTCCAGGACGCGCCGCTGGATGTCGGGGGGATAGCTGCCCGGGTCGGTCACGGCGTTCAGCGCGAGACCGTCAAGACACGCCACGAGGCTGCGCACCCGGTTTTCGAGCTCCGCGCGCTCCAGGTGGTCCGGGTGGGCGGCTGCCACGAGAGTGGTCAGGCGGTCGATCCAGGAGGCGTGACTGCGAGTGTGTTCTGCGAGCAGGGCAGGATCGTTGCGGGTGCTGAGGAGGAACTGGGACCAGACGGCGGCCTCGAGGTGCCGCTCGTCGTCCAGCGGCAGGGCCTGCTCGGCCACGATGTACAGAGCGTCGCGGGCGCTCTCGCCGGCGGGAAGGGTATCGATGCGAGCCGCCATGCGGCGGTGCATCTCGCTGCGGGCGTGGGCCAGCAGTTCCTTCTTGCCGGCGAAGTAGTGCGTGACCATCCCGGTGGTGCAGCCCGCCGCGGTCGCGACCGCGCGGAGCGTCAGGCCCTCCAGGCCACTGTCCGAGACGACCTGCCACACGGCATGCGACATCGCGTCGCGCCGCTCTTCGTGGTCCACCTGTCGGGGCATCGCCCACCTCTTTGCGTAACATCTGTTGCGTAACTGCTGTTACGGTATCACGCCACTTCTTCAGTGCCTGTGTTTGAACCTCCCTTTGGACCTTCGGGCGGGCCCAGGGTGGTGGCGTGTCTGTGGCCAACGGGCCCGGTCCGGAGCAGCGTTGCCCTGACTGCGAGGCGTCGACGAGAAGAGCACCGGACTTCGGATGGTGCTGCGGGACAGGCCGTTCCTGGCAGCCGTGGGCCTGTCCTTCCTCCTGATCGTGGTGTTCCAGCAGGCGGCTGCCGGGCTGCCGGTGGCCATGGACCACGACGGCCTCACCGGGGCCCAGTACGAGCTGGTGATCAGCCTGAACGGCCCCCTCATCGTCGCCCTGCAACTGCCGCTCGGCCGCAGACTCGAAGGCTTGAACCCAGGCCGTCTGCTCGTCCTTGCCTCCCTGCTGTGCGGGGGCGGCTTCGGCCTCAACGCGCTCGCCGGAGGCCCGGCCGTATACGCGATCGCCGTCGTGGTGTGGTCCCTGGGGGAGATCGTGCACTCGCCGGCGAACATGGGCCTGATCACACGATTTTCGCCGAGCACTGCCCGAGGCCGCTACCAGGGCATCCACGCGCTGTCCTGGGCCACCGCCACCATGGCCGCACACCTGTGCGCCGGCATCGTCATCGACCGTTTCGGCCCCGACACCCTCTAGGCCACCTGCACGGTTCTCGGAGTCTGCGCCGCCATTGGCTACTGGGCCCTGCTGCTGCGAAAGCCAGACCGTCACCGGCACACACCGCACCCCACCAGCGCCACCGTGCGGCTTCGGCGTACCTGGCGTCACCCGCCCCGCTCGACGCCGCCTCACACCCCACCGGCACCTCGCACCATATCCCCGGAAGAGTGACAGCGTGAGCCGCAGCCTGAATCACCAGGACACCTCCGCACCGTGTCGCGAACGTAACGGCCGCCTCTCTCCCCCCTGACGCTTCGCCCCACGACCACCGAAGACCTCGGCGGTGTGGCCGCCTGGGAGACTGACCCGGACACCTCTCCATGGCCAGGCACGAGCACACGGACCTGGCACGAACACGCCATGGCCGACCCCGACCAGGAACGCCTCATCGCTGTCCATGCCGGGAGCCCTGTGGGATTCATCGTGCTCGCCGGCCTGTCCCGAGCCGATGGCTCGGTCGAACTGCGCAGGCACGTCCCCCGCTGAGGTATGTCTTCTGTTAGTCGCCCGTCTCGTAGACGCATTTTCCGTTGGGCGTGCGCAGACACCTCGACGTCGTGGGTGACCACAA
>NZ_JBEXSR010000082.1:0-14038 GCF_040613735.1 Streptomyces sp. NPDC006235 | reverse complement strand
GGGCGTCGATGCGGAGCATCGACAACCGACGACAACGCCGCAGATGCGCGTGCCAGACCCCGCGTCTGCGGCGTGATCCAAACGACAGGCCCTAGGTGTGGTGTCCCACGGCGTCGCACCGCGCGCCGTCCGGGAGCCGTCCCGCCGGAACGGAGGCCAGGGCGCGGGCATGCGAAGCTGGCCACCATGCTCGTGCTCCGCTCCGCCGCCCTCTTCGTCGTCGCCGCCCTCTTCGAGATCGGTGGGGCGTGGCTGGTCTGGCAGGGCGTGCGCGAGAGCAGGGGCTGGCTGTGGGCGGCCGGCGGCGTCCTCGCCCTCGGCGCGTACGGCTTCGTCGCGACGTTCCAGCCCGACGCCCACTTCGGCCGCGTCCTCGCCGCGTACGGCGGGATCTTCGTCGCCGGTTCGATCCTGTGGGGCGTGATCGCGGACGGCTACCGCCCGGACCGCTGGGACATCACGGGCGCACTCGTCTGCCTCGCGGGCATGGCAGTGATCATGTACGCCCCGCGAGGAAACTGACCGGTCTTTTCGAGGAAACCGACCGGCCGGGGACTCAGAACGGCTCGTCGGGCAGCAGCCCCAGCTGCCCCAGGAAGTCCATCTCGTCGAAATACAGCCGGTAGTCGACGATCCGGCCGTCCTTCACCGTGGCGATGTCCACCCCGCGGATCCTGATCTCCTTCTGCGTCGGGGGCAGCGTCTCCCCGTTGGGCAGCTCCAGCGGCCCGGTGTTCCGCCCGCTGAAGATCCCCTCGTCGATGGCCGTGTCACCGACCTCGTAGGAGTGCAGCGACTGGAACGTCGCCTCGGGGACCGCCTCCGTCATCGTCCGCCAGTACTCGACGATGCTGTCGCGCCCGCGCAGCTCACCCTCGTCGGGGGTGAAGGCGACCGCGTCCTCGGCGTACAGCTCGCTGATGACCTTCAGATCGGCGTGCGTGGTGACCGCGTCGGTCAGCCGGTCCATGACCTCACGTGCCTCGCCCATGATCCACCTCCGGAAACTGTCAGGGGATCACCCGCCCTCATTCTCCCACCGCGGGCCCCGCCTATCCTGGCCGGAAGCCCCAGGCCGACACCGGCCCGGCACCGCCCACCACGTCCGAGGAGCTCCCATGGCCACCGCCGCCCCGTCCGCAGCCTCCCGCATCGCCGTCGTCACCGGTGCGAGCAGCGGAATCGGCGCCGCCACGGCCAGGCAGCTCGCCGCCGCGGGCTACCGCGTCGTCCTCACCGCCCGCCGCAAGGACCGCATCGAGGCACTGGCCGAGGAGATCACCAAGGCGGGCCACCAGGCCACGGCGTACACCCTCGACGTCACCGACCGCGCGGCGGTCGACGAGTTCGCCACGGCCTTCAAGACGATCGGCGTGCTGGTCAACAACGCGGGCGGCGCGCTCGGCGCCGACCCGGTCGCGACCGGCGACCCGGCCGACTGGCGCCAGATGTACGAGACGAACGTCATCGGCACGCTCAACCTCACCCAGGCCCTGCTGCCCAAGCTGATCGCGAGCGGCGACGGCACGGTCGTGGTCGTCTCCTCCACCGCGGGCCACGGCACCTACGAGGGCGGCGGGGGCTACGTCGCGGCCAAGCACGGCGCGCACGTCCTCGCCGAGACCCTGCGCCTGGAGATCGTCGGCCAGCCGGTCCGCGTCATCGAGATCGCCCCCGGCATGGTCAAGACGGACGAGTTCGCCCTGACTCGCTTCGCCGGCGACGAGGACAAGGCGGCCAAGGTCTACGAGGGCGTCGCCGAGCCCCTCACGGCCGACGACGTCGCCGACACGATCACCTGGGCGATCACCCGCCCCAGCCACGTCAACGTCGACCTCCTGGTCCTGCGCCCCCGCGCCCAGGCCTCCAACACGAAGGTCCACCGGAACCTGTGATGCCGGACGCCGAACGGGACCAGGACCTGGAACAGCGGCGCCTCACCCAGGAGACGAAGAACGAACGCCACATGTGGTGGTGGCTCGCCTACTTCCTCTTCGGCATCCACATCGTGGCGTTCGTCATGATCTACGCGGTGCTGCACGCCCCGAAGTAGCTCTCACTCACAGGAGTGAACATCCTCGATCACCCGAACGGCAGTTGAACTGCCGCTCTAGGCTCACGCCACACCGTCAACAGGACGGCCCTCGGTCGGGATGCCGGTCCCGCCCGAGGGCCTGACCGACAAGGAAGTAGAGGCTTCCCTGTGGCTCGGTTTTGACCGGGGCACTTGTGCGTCAGCCCTTCACGCACACCACCTGCTTCAGCTTCGCCACGACCTCCACCAGGTCCCGCTGCTGGTCGATCACCTGCTCGATCGGCTTGTAGGCGCCCGGGATCTCGTCCACGACGCCGGAGTCCTTACGGCACTCCACGCCCCGCGTCTGCTCCTCCAGGTCCTTCGTCGAGAACCGGCGCTTGGCCGCGTTACGGCTCATGCGCCGGCCCGCGCCGTGCGAGGCCGAGTTGAAGGACTTGGCGTTGCCGAGGCCCTTCACGATGTAGGAACCCGTGCCCATGGAGCCGGGGATGATCCCGTAGTCGCCGGAGCCGGCCCGGATCGCGCCCTTGCGGGTCACGAGCAGGTCCATCCCGTCGTAGCGCTCCTCGGCCACGTAGTTGTGATGACAGGAGATCTCCGGCTCGAACGTCGGCTTGGCCTTCTTGAACTCCTTGCGGATCACGTCCTTCAGGAGCGCCATCATGATCGAGCGGTTGTACTTGGCGTACTCCTGCGCCCAGAACAGATCGTTGCGGTACGCCGCCATCTGCGGGGTGTCCGCGACGAAGACGGCGAGGTCGCGGTCGACCAGGCCCTGGTTGTGCGGGAGCTTCTGGGCCACGCCGATGTGGTGCTCGGCCAGTTCCTTGCCGATGTTGCGGGATCCGGAGTGGAGCATGAGCCAGACAGAATCGGCCGTATCTACGCATACTTCGACAAAATGGTTGCCTTGGCCAAGGGTTCCCATCTGCTTCGTGGCACGTTCCTGACGGAACTTAACCGCCTCAGCCACCCCGTCGAACCGCCCCCAGAAGTCCTCCCACCCGGCGGTGGCCAGCCCGTGGAAGCGCCCCGGGTCGACGGGATCGTCATGCATCCCGCGCCCCACCGGAATCACCTGCTCGACCCGCGACCGCAGCCGCAACAGATCCCCGGGCAGGTCGTTCGCCGTCAGGGACGTCTTCACCGCCGACATTCCGCAGCCGATGTCGACACCCACCGCCGCCGGGCACACCGCGCCCTTCATGGCGATGACCGAGCCGACCGTCGCGCCCTTGCCGTAGTGCACGTCGGGCATGACGGCCAGGCCCTGGATCCAGGGCAGCGTGGCGACGTTCTGGAGCTGCTGGAGTGCGGAGCCCTCGACCGTGGCCGGGTCGGTCCACATCCGGATCGGTACTTTCGCACCGGGTATCTCTACATACGACATAGCGCCCTCAATCCCCCGTAGACGAACAGAAGTCCTCAACAGCAAATACCGGAGCCAAGGTTGACGAAAGGGAATCCGGACCGGCGTCCACGGCAGTGCGTGCGATAGACATTGTGTTCATCGGCCGCCCCACGGCGGCAAGCCGATTTCCGCGTCGAGAGGGGCCACCACGTGCAACGGAAGGCGTACGCACCCGGTATCGCCGCGCTCCTCGCGGCCCTGCTGGCCGGCTGCACCGGCGGCTCCGGTGACGGCGGCGCGACGGACGACTCCAACCCGGGCGACACAGGCACGGCCTCGGCCGCCGCCGAGCCGGGCAAGTACCGCACGCTGCCCGAGCCCTGCGGTGCCGTCGGCCAGAGCTCCCTCGACGAACTGCTGCCCGGTATCCGGCAGATCACCGACGAGGAACAGCGCGAGAAGGCGTACGAGGGCGAGGCCACCGTCACGTACGACACCGACCGCAAGGTCGGCTGCCAGTGGAAGGTCGACGCACCGCAGGCCACCGACCATCTGCTCGTCGACTTCGAACGGGTCGTCTCCTACGACAACGCGGTCAGCGACGACAGCCAGGCCGAGCAGCTCTTCGCGGAGAAGGAGGCGGCGGCCCACCTGCCCGAGCCGACCGCCACCGAGTCGGCGACCCCGGGCAGCACTCCGGGCAGCACGCCGGCCGGGGGTTCCACTCCCGCGCCGAGCGGCTCCCCGTCCCCGTCCGGCAGCTCCTCGCCGTCGGCGTCCGCCTCCGCCACCCCGACCGACCTCCAGCCGCGCGTCCTGGAGGAGGTCGGCGACGAGGCCTTCCTCGACGACGAGCTGAGCAGCTCCGGTTCGACGGCCAAGCAGCGGACGGTGACTGTGGCATTCCGCACGTCGAACGTCATCGTGACCATCGAGTACGCCGAGCAGCCGGCCACCGTCGGCGTCGTCCCGGACAGCAAGGAAATGCAGGACAGGGCCCGGAAACTGGCCTCGCAGCTGGCCGATTCGCTGAGCGACTGAGGCCCCTTCACGCCCCCTTCACCCGCACCCGCAAAGCATCCGAAGGAAGAACACACCGCTGCCTCACCGCGTACCGTGACCACTCGGACCCGTTCCGACCGCAGGAACCACGAGCGTCATGAGTGAAGGAACCATGCAGCGACGAGCACAGCGAGAGCAGCGAAACCAGCGAGCGAAGCGAGTCAACCGCGTCCTTGTCTGCGCGGCCGCCGTCCCCGTGATGCTGGTCGCCGCCGGCTGCTCCTCGGACTCCGGCTCCGGCGACAGCACGGACAAGGCCGCGAAGGCCGCCGCCTCGGCGTCCGCGAGCCCCTCTCCGACCGTGGAGGCGGCGGCGTACGGCAAGCTCCCTGAGCCCTGCAAGGCGCTGTCGAAGAAGACGCTGAAGGACCTCGTGCCGGAGGGCAAGTCCGGCAAGGAGGGCAAGTCGGACGACATCTCGACCCGCGCCAACTGCTCCTGGAACAGCCTCGACAACAACGGCGTCAAGGGCTCGCAGTTCCGCTGGCTGAACGTGTCGATGCTGCGCTTCGAGTCGGACGTCACCCGCGGCCCGGCCGACAAGCTGGCCCAGGAGTACTTCGAGAAGCAGGTCCAGGACGCCCAGGCCACGGAGGGTGCCAAGGGCACCAAGTCGGAGCCGGTGCCCGGGACCGGCGACGAGGCGACGGCCGTGCGCTACGAGCTGAAGAAGAAGGAAGGCACCTTCAAGCAGCAGACGGTCGTGGCACGCGTCGAGAACGTCGTCGTCACCCTCGACTACAACGGCGCGGGCCTGGCCGGCGACAAGAGTCCGAGCGCCGACGACCTGATGAAGGACGCGAAGAAGGCCGCCAAGGAGGCCGTGGCGGCGGTGTCCGAGGCGAACGGCGCGGGCGGCGGCAAGGCGAGCGGCGCCCCCTCCAAGGCCCCGTCGAAGTCGGCGTCCAAGTCGCCGTCGAAGCCGGCCTCCCCGGACGCGTCCGAGGAGCCCGCGAAGGACGCCTCGACGTCGCCGTCGAAGAAGCCCGCGTCGAAGAGCTGAACAGCCCCGACCGGATCCGGCCACCCGTTCTCCGCACACATGTGCCACCCTGTTGCGCGCAACAACACGCAAGGGGAGGGGAGTACGGGTGGCCGCGCCACTACAGCTGACTCGGATGCACCGCGTTCTCATCGGTGTGGTCGTGGCCGGCGCCGTGATCATCGCCGGCATCGGCTTCGCCGGTTCGTACGCGGCCGTCCGCGAGTTGGCCCTGAAAAAGGGCTTCGGAAACTTCTCCTACGTCTTCCCGATCGGAATCGACGCGGGCATCTGCGTCCTGCTGGCCCTGGACCTGCTCCTCACCTGGATCAGGATCCCCTTCCCGCTGCTGCGCCAGACGGCCTGGCTCCTGACGGCGGCGACGATCGCCTTCAACGGCGCGGCGGCCTGGCCGGATCCGCTCGGTGTCGGCATGCACGCGGTGATCCCGATCCTGTTCGTGGTGTCGGTCGAGGCGGCCCGTCACGCGATCGGCCGGATCGCCGACATCACGGCCGACAAGCACATGGAGGGCGTCCGCCTCACCCGCTGGCTGCTCTCCCCCGTCCCGACGTTCCTCCTGTGGCGCCGCATGAAGCTCTGGGAGCTCCGCTCCTACGAGCAGGTCATCAAGCTGGAGCAGGAACGTCTCGTCTACCAGGCCCGGCTGCGTTCCCGCTTCGGCCGGGCGTGGCGCAGGAAGGCCCCGGTGGAATCGCTGATGCCCCTGCGCCTGGCCCGCTACGGCGTCCCCCTGGCGGAAACGGCCCCGGCGGGCCTGGCGGCGGCAGGCATAGAACCGGCGCTGATTCCCCCACCGCCGCAGCAGGCGCAGCTGGACACAGGCATAGCTGCGGGCAGTCGTGCCGCTGGGGCGGCGCCCGTCCCACAGAGAGCGGCACCTCCCAGCGAGCAGCGCCCGCAACTCGAGAGCAACCAAGACGCCGAGCAACCGGCCAACGCCCCGGAGCCAGACCAGAGCCCCTGGTTCAACACTCCTCGCGAGGTCGAATACCAGGGCGGCTACGACCCCGACTACGACCCCGCGCAGCAGTACGCCCAGTGGATCGCGGAACAACAAGAAGCCGAGCAGTACCAGACCCAGTACGAGCAGGAACCCACCCCGGAGGACACCGGCAGCTTCCCCATCCCGGTGGGCCCGAACCGCACCCGCGAACTCGGCGAGGGCGGCGGCACGCCCCCGGCCCCCGAGCCGGACGAAGAGGCGTACTACCAGGTGTTCCGCCAGTCGATAGACGGCAGCTACCCCACCCCCCGCGCGCTGGGTGACAACATCCAGGCCACCTACGGCACGACGCTGAGCCCCGGTGAGCTGAAGTCCCTCGTGGAGCGCTTCCAGAAGCGCCACTCGGCGGAACTGGAAGAGGACCACATCGCCTGACCGCGGGCGCGCAGAAGGGGCCCCCGGAGAAAACCGGGGGCCCCTTCTCAGTGCCTGTTCACTCCCCGAGCAGGGCCCGCACCCGCTCCTGCCCCACCGCCAGCAGCAGCGTCGGCAGCCGCGGCCCCGTGTCCCTCCCGACCAGCAGGTGGTACAGCAGGGCGAAGAAGGACCGCTGCGCGGTCTTGATCTCCGGCGGCAGCTCCTTCGGCGTGGCGTCGGCCGGGAATCCGGCCTGCACCTTCGGCACGCCGTACACCAGGTGCGTCAGGCCGTCGAGCGACCAGTGGTCGGCCAGCCCGTCGAGCAGCAGCCGCAGCGACTCCCGTCCCTGCTCGTCGAGCGACTTCAGCAGCTCCGCGTCCGGCTCGTCGCGCACGATCGTCCGCTGCTCGGCCGGCACGTGCGTGTTGATCCAGGCCTCGGCCTTGTCGTACCGCGGCCGCGCCTCGTCGAGCGAGGTCAGCGGCTGCTCCGGGTCGAGCTCGCTGAGGATCCGCAGCGCCTGGTCCTCGTGCCCGGCGGTGATGTCCGCGACGGACGCCAGCGTCCGGTACGGCAGTGGCCGGGGCGTGCGCGGCAGCTCACCGGCGGCCGTCCGCACCGCACGCGAGTGCGCGGCGATGTCGGCCGGCAGGGCGCTGCCGTCGGCGACCTTGGCGTCGAGCCGGTCCCACTCGTCGTAGAGCCGCTGGATCTCCTGGTCGAAGGCGACCTTGAAGGACTGGTTGGGCCTGCGCCGGGCGTACAGCCAGCGCAGCAACTGCGGCTCCATGATCTTCAGGGCGTCGGCGGGGGTGGGCACGCCGCCCCGTGAGGAGGACATCTTGGCCATGCCGGAGATGCCGACGAAGGCGTACATCGGGCCGATCGGCTGCTTGCCGCCGAAGATCCCGACGATCTGCCCGCCGACCTGGAAGGAGGACCCCGGGGAGGAGTGGTCGACGCCGGAGGGCTCGAACACGACGCCCTCGTACGCCCACCGCATCGGCCAGTCGACCTTCCAGACCAGCTTGCCGCGGTTGAACTCGCTCAGCCGGACCGTCTCGGAGAAGCCGCACGCGGTGCAGGCGTACGTCAGCTCGGTGGAGTCGTCGTCGTAGGACGTGACGGTGGTGAGGTCCTTCTCGCAGTTGCCGCAGTACGGCTTGTACGGGAAGTACCCGGCGGAGCCGGAGCTGCCGTCGTCCTCGGCGGCCGCGCCGGAGCCCTCGGCGGCCTCCAGCTCGGCCTCGTCGACCGGCTTCTGCCCCTGCTGCTTCTTCGCGGGGGCCTTCTTGGTGCGGTACTGGTCGAGGATGGCGTCGATGTCGCCGCGGTGCTTCATGGCGTGCAGGATCTGCTCGCGGTACACGCCGGAGGTGTACTGCGCGGTCTGGCTGATCCCGTCGAACTCCACGCCCAGCTCGGCCAGCGACTCGATCATCGCGGCCTTGAAGTGCTCGGCCCAGTTGGGGTGGGAGGAGCCCTTCGGGGCCGGGACGGAGGTCAGCGGCTTGCCGATGTGCTCGGCCCACGACTCGTCGACACCCGCGATCCCCGCCGGCACCTTCCGGTACCGGTCGTAGTCGTCCCAGGAGATCAGGTGCCGCACCTGGTACCCCCGGCGGCGGATCTCGTCGGCGACGAGATGCGGGGTCATCACCTCGCGCAGGTTCCCGAGGTGGATGGGGCCGGACGGCGAGAGGCCGGACGCGACGACGACGGGTTTGCCCGGGGCCCGACGCTCCGACTCCTCGATGACCTCATCCGCGAAACGGGAGACCCAGTCGGTGGTCTCGGTGCTCTGAGCCACGATCGGCACGTCCTTCTTTCTGCATCGGGCAGCCGGTACGGTCGCACGGCTGACCGCACCATTGTCCCAGACCGCCTCGCGCCCGGAAAAACGGCTTTACCTCCCATGGGATACTGGCCGTGTCTATCGATTCCCTCGAGGAGAACGGCACCCTTTCCTATGGCCTCGGTCACGTCCCTCAGCGACTCCGTCCACCAGCGCCTCGCGGCGGCCCTGTCGGCGGCCGTGCCGCAGGCCGGCTCCGCGGACCCGCTGCTGCGACGAAGCGACCGGGCGGACTTCCAGGCCAACGGGATCCTGGCCCTCGCGAAGAAGGAGAAGGCGAACCCGCGGGAGCTGGCGACGCAGGTCGTCTCCCGGGTCGAGTCGGGTGACGTGATCAAGGACGTCGAGGTCTCCGGTCCCGGCTTCCTGAACATCACGATCACCGACCGCGCGATCACCGAGAACCTCGCCGCGCGCTACGCGGACGACACCGGCCGCCTCGGCGTGCCGCAGGCCGAGCAGCCGGGCACCACGGTCATCGACTACGCCCAGCCGAACGTGGCGAAGGAGATGCACGTCGGTCACCTGCGTTCCGCGGTGATCGGCGACTCGGTGGCGCAGCTGCTGGAGTTCACCGGCGAGAGCGTGGTGCGGCGTCACCACATCGGCGACTGGGGCACCCAGTTCGGCATGCTCATCCAGTACCTGGAAGAGCACCCGCACGAGCTGGACCACAAGGCCGGCGAGGTCTCCGGCGAGGAGGCGATGTCGAATCTCGACCGCCTCTACAAGGCGGCCCGCAAGGTCTTCGACGCGGACGAGGAGTTCAAGACGCGGGCCCGCCGCCGGGTGGTCGACCTCCAGGCGGGCGACCCGCAGACGCTGGCCATGTGGCAGAAGTTCGTCGACGAGTCGAAGATCTACTTCTTCTCCGTCTTCGAGAAGCTGGACATGGAGATCCGGGACGCGGACATCGTCGGCGAGTCCGGCTACAACGACATGCTCGCGGAGACCTGCCGCCTGCTGGAGGAGTCGGGCGTCGCGGTCCGCTCCGAGGGCGCGCTGTGTGTCTTCTTCGACGACATCAAGGGCCCCGACGGCAAGCCGGTCCCGCTGATCGTGCAGAAGTCGGACGGCGGCTACGGCTACGCGGCGACCGACCTGTCGGCGATCCGCGACCGCGTGTTCACCCTCAAGGCGAACACGCTGCTGTACGTGGTGGACGCCCGCCAGTCACTGCACTTCAAGATGGTCTTCGAGACGGCCCGCCGGGCGGGCTGGCTGAACGAGGACGTGCACGCGGTGCAGCTGGCCTTCGGCACGGTCCTCGGCAAGGACGGCAAGCCGTTCAAGACCCGTGAGGGCGAGACGGTCCGCCTGGTGGACCTGCTGGACGAGGCGATCGACCGTGCCTCGGCGGTGGTCCGGGAGAAGGCGCAGGACCTCTCCGAGGAGGAGATCGCCGAGCGGGGCACGCAGGTCGGCATCGGCGCGGTGAAGTACGCGGACCTGTCGACGTCGGCGAACCGCGACTACAAGTTCGACCTGGACCAGATGGTCTCGCTGAACGGCGACACGTCCGTCTACCTCCAGTACGCCTACGCCCGTATCCGGTCGATCCTGCGCAAGGCCGGCGAGGCCCGCCCGGTCGCGCACCCGGAGCTGGACCTGCACGAGGCGGAGCGCGCGCTGGGTCTGCACGCGGACTCGTTCGCGGCGACGGTGGCGGAGGCGGCGGCGGAGTACGCCCCGCACAAGCTGACGGCGTACCTGTACCAGCTGGCGTCCCACTACACGACGTTCTACGACAAGTGCCCGGTCCTGAAGGCCGAGTCGCCCGAGCAGATCGAGAACCGCCTGTTCCTGTGCGACATCACGGCCCGCACGCTGCACCAGGGCATGGCCCTGCTGGGCATCCGGACGCCCGAGCGGCTCTGAGCCCGGACCGGGACGCGCGGACCGAGGGCGGCACTCCCCCGTGAGTGCCGCCCTCGGCGTATCAGGAGCCGTGGATCACTTGCAGTTGACCCACGTGTTGGACTTCATGTAGCGGCTCACGCTGCCGGTCTCCTTGTAGCCCCTCGGGACGACGCCGCTGGACCCGCCGTGGTTCTTCTCCGAGAACCACTTGAAGTCGCAGGACGCGCCGTGGTTGTACCAGGACTTGAAGTTCTGGAACACGGCGTACTGGGTCAGGTCCTTGTTGGTCCCGGCGACCTTCTGCATGCGGCCGGTGTAGTTCTGCCCGGCCCAGACGCAGAACCAGCCGGACGGACAGTCCGAGGCGGCCTGCGGCGCGGCCTGTGCGGCACCGGCCGTTCCCGCGCCCCCGGCCAGCAGACCACCGGTCAGCGCGAGGCCCCCGGTCATGACGGCGAGCTTCCTGGTCATACGCATGCTGTTTCCCCCTTCGTGGGCGGGCCGACCGCACCGGCCGGCTCGGAAACGAGACTGCGGCCCGGGGACCCGGCTGCGCCACAGTCGCCTCCCAAGTGACGCACTCGCGGGACGTCCCGGGCGCTGACCTGCGGTGACACCGTGCGCCGGGACGGCGCGGCGGGACGGTCGCGGTGGGGTGTGGCCGAATCGGTAGGGGGCGGCGGGGAGAACGGAACCGATGTATGGGGCACCGCGTGGATGCTGATGCAGAATGCGGCGGTGACGGGACCGCTGACCACGGTCCACGAACGCGAGTGGGGGGAACATGTCGCGTTGGAAAGGGCTGCCCGAAGAACTCGACCCGTGTGTACGGCAGTTGGTGGTGCGATTACGCCGGGTGAAGGATCACAGCGGACTGAGCCTGCGCCGGCTCGCGGCCAAGACGGGATACAGCACGTCGTCCTGGGAGCGCTACCTGGCCGGCAGGTCGCTCCCGCCCAGGGAGGCCGTCGAGGCGATGGCCCGGCTCGGCGGTGACGACCCGACCCGCCTCCTCGCCCTGCACGAGGTCGCCACCGAGGCGTGGGGCAAGGGGGCTGACCCGGCGGATCGACAGGACGAGACGGCCGGGACCGTGCCAAGGACCGAGACCGGGACCGAGCCCGGATCGGATACCGGTACCGAACCCGAGCCCGGATCGGAGACCGGTACCGAACCCGGATCCGAGCCCGATACCGAGCCGGGATCCGGCGCACCCCGCCCCCACGGCCGGGCGCTGCGCATCACGCTCGCAGCCGGGTCGGTGGCCCTGGTGCTGGCCGTGGCCGCCTCGGTCCTCCTGGCCGTACGGCTCACGGACGGCGAGGACAGAGCGGCGGCGGCCGGCCTCACCACCTCCGCCACGACGGCGCCCGAGGAGTCGGACCGGCCCCGGTACACCTGCCGGGCGGAGCGGATCGAGGGCCGCTGGTACGCGGGCAACAGCCGCACCATGAAGGCCGTCCTGGCCGAGGGCCACGCCGGACCGGAGGTGGCCGAGGCACAGTGTCTGCTGCGCGAGGCGGGCCTCTCACCGGGCGCCGTGGACGGCATCTTCGGCCCGCACACGAAACGCGCGGTCAGGGACCTGCAGAAGCGGGCGCACCTGGTCGTGGACGGCATCATCGGCCCGCACACCTGGAAGGCCCTGCGGGAATGACGCGAACCCCGCCCGGCCCGCTGCCGCCCGAACGCGCCCGGCTCGCCACGACGCTGCGGGAGCTGAGGGCGGGCACGGGCCTGAGCCTGGCGGCCCTCGCGGCGAAGACCACCTTCAGCAAGTCGTCCTGGGAGCGCTACCTCAACGGCAGGACGCTCCCGCCGCGCGAGGCGGTGCAGGAGCTGTGCCGCCTCGCGGGGGAACCGGAGGGCCGGTGTCTGGCGCTGTGGGAGCTGGCGGAGTCGGAGTGGAGCGGCCGGGCGGCATCGACGACACCGACACCGACGGCGACGACACCGACGGCACCCGCGGACTCGCCCGCGCCCCCGGAGGCGGACCCGGACCCCCGAGGGCCTGCCGCCGCCGGCAGAGGCGCACTCCTGGCCGTCCTCGCCTCGGTGTGCGCGACAGCGGCCGGCGGCCTGTCCGTGGCCCTGGTCCTCCTGGCGGGCCAGTCCGGCGACCCCCGGCCGGCCGCGCCTTCGCCGTCCGCCCCGGCACCCCGCTGCCGTGGAGTCACTTGCGAGGGCAAGAGCCCGATGCAGATGAGATGCGGCGAGGCCCCGCTCACCCTCGCCTCCCGCCGCACGTCCACCGGAGCCCACCTGGAACTGCGCTACAGCGACAAGTGCGAGGCCGGCTGGGCCCGGATGTGGAGCACGCGGATCGGCGACCGGCTGGAGCTGAACAGGACGGAAGGAGGCCGCCGTCCGCACGCCGCCGAGATCACGGACGGCATCGCCGCCCAGTCCTACGTCTACACGCCCATGACCGCAGCCCGCCCCGGCACGACCGTCCGGGCCTGCTTCCGCCCGGTGACGGGAGGCCCGCGCGAGTGCTTCGACGCCGCTAGAGCAGCGTCATCCCCTCCGGCGCGGTGATGCCGAACTCCTCCTCCAGGAGTCGCCGTGCCTCCGCCTCACCGGTTACCTCCCGCTCGGTGACCGTCCCGTCGGAGCCGGTCCGTGTGAGGAGGCGGCCGTCGAGCAGGAGGTGCCGGGTGGTGTCGGTGTGCTGGACGTAGGAGCGCTGGGTGAACGGCGAGCGCGGGTGGGTCGCGATGTGCCAGTTGATGACGTCGAAGTCGGGCTTCTCGAAGGGCTCCAGGGTGAAGGCGTACTGGCTGACCCAGTCGCCTTTGCCCGCGTCGTGGGCCTGCAGCAGCCACATCTCCAGGGGGCCGTCGTGCGGCGCGTGCACGAGGCGGTGGCGCCGCCCGGCCGCGGCGAATTCGACGTCGGCGACCAGCGGCACCGGCTCCGGCAGCGCGCCGACCGTCCCGTAGCCGACGTCCGCGAGGTACGGCCGTGGTTCGCCGGGGACCTCCGCCCTCAACGCCATGTGGGTGCGCGGCCGGCTCGCGATGCTGTCGGCGCCGACGACCACCCGCGCGCACAGCAGGGTCACCCGGAAACCCAGCGCCTCCAAGGCGCAGGTGAACAGGGTGTTGTGCTCGTAGCAGTAGCCGCCGCGCCGGCTGTGGACCAGCTTGGCCATCAGGTCGGCCGGATCGAGGGAGGGGGCCATGCCGCGCAGCGCGTCGAGGTTCTCGAACGGAATGGCCCGCATGTGGGCCAGATGGACTCCGCGCAGGGTGGCGGCGTCGGCCCGCCGCCGCTCCCCCTCCCATCCGATCCGCCGGAGATACACGTCGAGGTCGAACGGTATGGACTCGGACATGACGTCACCGTAATCACGCCCGGCCCGCCCCGTCCGCGGCCCACAGCCCGAACTGCCGCTCCGCCGTTGGTCCTAGGTAGCGTCTTATCGATCACGCATCGAGCCAGATGAGTGTGCTGGCCAGGGTTATGGCGGCGAGGTAGCGGTCGGGCTGTTTGTCGTAGCG
>NZ_JBEXSR010000081.1:0-15522 GCF_040613735.1 Streptomyces sp. NPDC006235 | reverse complement strand
TCCTCCGCCTTGCATCTGCACGCACCAGACCCCGCTCACCGGCGCTGATCAGCGCTGTCGGTTCCCTGCGACCTGATCCAAACGACAGGCCCTAGGGCTGTCCAGCCTGCCCGGCCCCGGATGAAGAGTTCTTCATCCGGGGTTCATCATTCGGTCCGGGTTCCGTCCGCAGGATCAGGCACATGGCATTCTCCCGTCGTATGGCCGCCCTCTCCGCGGTCGTGCTGATCCCCTTGGGCATCGCCGCGACCAGTTACGCCCTCGCCGACAGCCCCGAGGCGCCCAAGGTCCCGTCCCAGCGGGTGGAGCTGGACCGCAGCACACCGCCCCCCACCTCCACGCTCGACCCCACCCCGAAGCCCACGCCGGGCGACGAGGTCGTCTCGCGGCCCCCGGTGACCGACAGCTCAGCGAGTGACGATGACGACGACCGCGGCCGGGGCTCCTCGGACGACGGACCGGGCGACGACGACGGCGCCGGCTCTGACAACTGACGCCGGCCGCCGGCGCGTCTCCGCCCGGGTCCGCATCCTGCTGTGGCTGCTGCTCGTGATGGCGGTCGCGCTCACCTCCGTCGCCATGACCACCCGCTCGTTCCTGCTGCGGGACGTCGACAGCCGGATCAACCGCCTGCTCACCCAGGAGACCGGCGAGTTCGCCAACTTCGAGGAGCGGGGCGGGGATCCGCGGACGGGCCGGCCGTTCACCGACGCGGACCGGCTGCTGACGGTGTTCCTGGAACGGCAGAACCCCGACGCGGACGAGGAGCTGATCGGCCTGGTCCGGGAGGCGGACGGCACTCCCCGGCAGATCCGCCAGCGGCACGACCTGCCCGTCGCCCTGCCCCTGCACGAGGATCCAGGCGCCAAGCGCGCCGTCTTCGACTCGCCCGCGTCCTCCGGTGTGCTGCACCGGCCGCAGGGCGAGATCCGGTGGGCCAAGGTCACCGTGGCCCAGCAGGGCCGGGAGCCGGACGCCGCGTTCGTCGTCGCCTTCCATCCCCAGCGCGAGCAGGCCCGCGTGAACAGCATGTTCCGCACGCTGCTCGTCATCTCCGGGGTCGCCCTGCTGCTGACCGTCGGCATCGCCTGGGCGGTCGCCGGGCGGATCCTCAAGCCCGTGCGGGTGGTGCGCACGGCAGCGGCGCAGCTCACCGAGCAGGACCTCACCCGGCGGATCCCGGTGCACGGC
Organism: Streptomyces sp. NPDC006235; assembly: GCF_040613735.1. NCBI lineage: Bacteria > Bacillati > Actinomycetota > Actinomycetes > Kitasatosporales > Streptomycetaceae > Streptomyces > Streptomyces sp. NPDC006235. The sequence goes on along the minus strand of NZ_JBEXSR010000081.1, from coordinate 14,331 downwards.
AACGACGACATAGCGGCTCTCGCCGAGACGTTCAACGGCATGCTCGACCGGCTGGAGCGGGCGTTCGCCGCACAGCGCGAGTTCGTCGACGACGCGGGGCACGAACTGCGCACGCCCATCACCATCGTGCGCGGCCATCTGGAACTGATGGGCGACGACCCGGCCGAACGCGAGGAGACCGTCCGGCTGGTGACCGACGAGCTGGACCGGATGAGCCGCATCGTCGAGGACCTGCTGCTGCTCGCCAAGGCCGAACGCCCCGACTTCGTCTCCCCCGAACCGGTCCAGGTCGCCGAACTCACCGCCGACCTCTACGTCAAGGCCCGCACGCTCGGCGAACGCGACTGGCGGCTCGCCGAGGTCGCCGACCTGGAGGCCGAGCTGGATCCGCAGCGGATCACCCAGGCCATGGTGCAGCTCGCGCAGAACGCCGTGCAGCACACCACGCCCGGCCAGACCATCCGCATCGGCTCCCGCACCGACGGCCCGCACCTGGAGCTCTACGTCGCCGACTCAGGGCCCGGTGTGCAACCCCAGGACACCGAGGTGATCTTCGAGCGCTTCCGGCGCGGCACGGCCCGCCGCGGTGCCCGGGGCTCCGGCGCCGGGCTCGGACTGTCCATCGTCAAGGCGATCGCCGAGGGCCACCGGGGGCACGTACGGCTCCGCGACACTGCAGGTGGCGGCGCCACCTTCGCCCTCGTTCTGCACGCACCCCGGGCACCGGAAGGGAACCCCACGTGAACCGCATCCTCATCGTCGAGGACGAGGAGCGCATCGCCTCATTCGTGGAGAAGGGCCTGCGCTCCAACGGCTTCACCACGACCGTCGTCACCGACGGCGACGCGGGCTACGAGTACGCCCTGACCGGCGGCTTCGACCTCGTCGTCCTGGACATCGGGCTGCCCGGCCGGGACGGCTTCACGATCCTGCGCGAGCTGCGCGAGGCGCGGGTGACGGTGCCGGTGATCGTGCTGACCGCGCGGGACTCCGTACGGGACACGGTGGCCGGTCTGGAGGGCGGCGCCGACGACTGGATGACCAAACCGTTCCGCTTCGAGGAGCTGCTGGCCCGGGTGCGTCTGAGGCTGCGGACGGCCGCGCGGGCGCCGGAGGTGACGGTGCTCAGGTCGGGCTCCCTGAGCCTCGATCTCCGGACGCGGCGTGCCCGGTCCGGGGAACGGACGGTCGACCTGACGGCCCGTGAGTTCGTGCTGCTGGAGCTGTTCCTGCGGCATCCCGGGCAGGTGCTCTCCCGGGAGCAGATCCTGTCCCATGTGTGGGGGTACGACTTCGACCCGGGGTCCAACATCGTGGACGTGTACGTACGGACCCTGCGGAAGAAGCTGGGGGCGGAGCGGGTGGAGACGGTACGGGGGATGGGGTACCGGCTGCCCGCCGGGTGAAGTTCCCTTCATCTCCGGCTCATCGACGGCTCACCCCCGGGATGAACCCTCGATGACGTGACATGGAACCCCCGAGCTCTCACCGCCCTCTGCGTGGCGCTGTCGCTGTGCGCGCTGCTCGCGGTCCCGCAGAACTTCCCGGGACTCGGTGCCGACGCCCGTTTCACGCTCGCCGTGTTCGCGCTCGCGACCTGCGCCTGGATCGGGACGTCCATCGACGACACCTATATCGCGCTGGGCGCCGGGCTCGCCCTCACGGTGACCGGCGTGATCAGCAGCGACACCCTGTTCGGGACGCTCGGCGACGCCACTGTCTGGCTGCTGATCTGTGCCTTCGTGCTGGCGGCCGCGGTGAGCCGGACCGGGCTCGCGGGCCGGGCAGCGGTGTTCCTGGTCAGTGGGGCGCGCACCGTACGGCAGCTCGTGCACCTGACGACGGCCGCCCTGGTCGTCACGGCGTTCGCGGTACCCGCCACCTCCGGCCGGGCCGCGCTCGCGCTGCCGGTGTTCCTCGCCCTCGCCAAGGTCCTCGCCGGCCGGAAGCGACTGGTCGTGATGCTGGCGCTGCTGTTCCCGACCGTGATCCTGCTGTCGGCGGTGGCGACCCTGATCGGTGCCGGCGCGCATCTGATCACCGTGTCGGTGCTGTGGGAGGCGACCGGGCAGCACATCGGCTTCACGGAGTGGCTGCTGCTGGGCCTGCCGCTGGCCGTGGTCTCCTCGCACCTGGCCGCCGAGCTGGTCCTGCTGACGACGACTCGGCGGGCGGACCGCCGCGGCCCGGTCCACATCACGCCCGAGCAGATCCAGCAGCACAGCGAGCAGCCGGTGACCGGCCCCTGGAGCCAGGCCGAGAAGCGCTGCGCCCTGCTCATGGCCACGGTGGTGCTGCTGTGGTGCAGCGAGCCGCTGCACCGTGTGCCGCCCGCGCTGGTCGCGCTGATCGGCGCCGTCATCGCCGCCTCGCCCGCCCTCGGCACCGTGCGACTGAAGGACGCGCTGAAGACCGTCCCGTGGTCGTTGCTGCTGTTCATGGCGGCGACGATGGCGATGGGCGTGGCCCTCGCCGACTCGGGAGCGGCGACGTGGCTGGTCTCCGGACTGCCGGCGGGCGGGACCCCGGTGGTGTTCCTGGCGGTCGTGGTCGCGGTGAGCACGGCCGCCCACCTGGTCCTCCAGTCCCGCTCCGCCCGCTCCTCCGTCCTGGTCCCGCTCGTCGTGGCCGCCTCCGTCGGCGTCGGCGTCAACCCGGTCGCCGCAGCGCTCGCCTCCACCGCCGCCGCCGGCTTCTGCCACACGCTGCCCGCCTCCGCCAAGCCGGTCACGCTCTTCGCGCAGCTCCCCGGCACCCCCACCTACACCCCGCGCGACCTGCTGCGCCTGTCCGCCGTCCTGGCCCCGCTGACCGCCGCGCTCGTGCTGCTCTTCGCCGTCGCGGTGTGGCCGCTGCTCGGCGTCTCCGTCACCCGTTGAAGGAGCCCCACCCATGCTGACCCGTGTCGTCGTAGCCCCCAGCGGGTTCAAGGAGTCCCTGTCCGCGGAGGCCGCCGCCGACGCCATCGCGGCCGGCGTACGCCGGGTCCTGCCCGGCGCCGAGCTCGACCTCGTCCCGCTGGTGGACGGCGGCGAGGGCACGGCCCTCGCCCTGGCCGCCGCGACCGGGGGCCGGCTCGTCCCCGTGCCCGCCACCGGCCCGGTCGGCGAGACCGTGGGCGCCCACTTCGCCCTGCTGGGCTCCGGGGACACGGCCGTCGTGGAGATGGCGGCGGTCGCGGGCCTCTCCCTCGTCCCACGCGGCCTGCGCGACCCGGGCGCCACCACCACCTACGGCGTCGGCGAACTGATCCGGGCCGCACTCGACTCGGGCGTGCGGCGGATCCTCGTCGGCTGCGGCGACTCGGGCACCTCCGACGGCGGTGCGGGCGCGCTCCAGGCGCTCGGGGCCCGGCTGCTGGACGAGGGAGGTGAGGAACTCCCGTTCGGGGGCCGGGAGTTGACGCGACTGCACCGCATCGACCCGAGGGGACTGGATCCCCGCCTGGCGGAGGTGGAGCTGCTCGTCGCCTGCAACCCGTTCAACGTGCTGTGCGGCGAGCGGGGCGTGGCCCGGGTCTTCGGCCCGCAGAAGGGCGCGACGCCCGAGCAGGTCGAGCAGCTGTCGGACGGGCTGGAGAACTGGGCCTTCGTCCTCACCCGTGACGTCGCCGTCCCGGACACCAACCTCCGGTACGGCCCCGGAACCGGAGCCTCCGGCGGGCTGGGCGCCGGCCTCGCCGCCCTCGGCGCCCGTCTCCTGCCCCGCTTCGACGTGCTGCTGGACCACCTCGACCTGGACGCCCGGCTGGCCGGCGCCGACCTGGTGATCACCGCCGAGGGCGCCCTGGACCACCAGACGCCCCGCGGCAAGGTCCCCGCCGAGGTGGCCCGCAGGGCCAAGCTCCACGGCCGCCCGGTCCTGGCCCTGGCGGGCACGCTCGGCGAGGGCGCGCACGAGGTGCCGGGCGTGGACGCCTGCCACGGCATCCTGCCCGCCCCGATGGAACTGGCCGAGGCATTGCTGCGCGCGAGCGAACTGCTCACCGACGCCACGGAACGCGCCCTGCGGATGATCGTCCTCGGCACGCGGCTACCCCTGACCCCCGAGGCGGTTCAGGCGGACGTGTCCGGCACGCAACGCCCGTCCTCCGTGCGGTAGTTCCACCGCGCCCCGTCCGTCACGAGCTCCCGCACGGCCCGTACGAACCGCTCCACGTGCTCGTCCGGCGTGCCCGCGCCGAAGCTGACCCGGATGGCGTTGAGGGACTTCTCGCCGGGAGCCGCCTCCGGCGACCCGCACTCGCCCTGCGTCTGCGGGTCGCTGCCAAGCAGCGTGCGCACCAGCGGGTGGGCGCAGAACAGCCCGTCCCGGACGCCGATGCCGTACTCGGCGGAGAGCGCGGCGGCGAAGTGCGAGCTGTTCCAGCCCTCGACGACGAAGGAGAGCACACCGACGCGCGGGGCGTCGTCCCCGAAGAGGGACAGGAACCGCACCTGGGGGACGTCGGCGAGCCCCTCCCGCACCTTGGCGACCAGGTACTGCTCGCGGGCGACGAGCGTGTCGAAGCCGGCCTCCGTCAGCGCCTTGCAGGCGGAGGCGACGGCGTAGGCGCCGATGACGTTGGGCGAACCGGCCTCGTGACGGGCGGCGCTGTCGTGCCACTCCACGTCCACTCCCCCGTCCGTGTGCCGGGTGACCTTGCGGCTGGCGCCGCCGCCCGCGAGGTACGGCTCGGCCTCGCGCAGCCAGTCGGCCCGTCCGGCCAGCACCCCGGAGCCGAACGGCGCGTACAGCTTGTGCCCGGAGAAGGCGACCCAGTCGACGCCGAGGCCGGCGACGGACACGGGGTGGTGCGGGGCCAGCTGGGCGGCGTCGAGCACGATCCGGGCGCCGTGCGCGTGCGCGGCCGCCGCGAGCTCCCGTACGGGCCACAGCTCGCCGGTGACGTTGGAGGCGCCGGTGACGCAGACGAGGGCCGGGCCGTGCGGGTCCCTCGCGGCGAGGGCGCGCTCCAGGGTCTCGACGGCCTGGCGGGGGCTGCGCGGGGCGTCGAGGTACGTGACGCGGGCCTCGCGCCAGGGCAGCAGGGAGGCGTGGTGCTCGGTCTCGAAGACGAAGACCTGGCAGCCGGCCGGGAGCGCGGCGGCGAGGAGGTTGAGGGAGTCGGTGGTGGACCGGGTGAAGACCACCTGGTCACCGTCCCTGCAGTCGAGGAACTCCGCGACCGTCCGGCGGGCGTTCTCGAACAGGTCGGTCGACAGCTGGGACAGGTACCCGGCACCGCGGTGGACGCTGCCGTAGTACGGCGCGTAGGCGGCGACGTCGTCCCAGACCCGCTGGAGCGCCGGGGCGCTGGCGGCGTAGTCGAGCGCGGCGTAGGTGACCTCACCACCGGTGACGAGCGGAACGGTGACGTCCGCACCCAGAACGGGCAGCGGGGCACAAACGGACGAGGCGGCGGCAACGGTGGAGACGGACATGGCGGAACTCCCGTGAAGTCAGGTGGAATCCGCCCGCGAGCACGTGGCTCAAGCGGGGGTGAAGGAAAGAGGGGTGCGGAGGCGGGGCTCTGCGGCCCTATCGCATTCGCTGGTTCACGAGAGACTCCTCGTCACGCGCTTGCCACAGACCTCGCTGCCTGCGGCCTGGTCTTCACCCGGGGCACCCCGCCACGGACGGAGGGTTGCCGGACAGTCGGCCGGGGCCTCATGACTGTCACTCATGACCTGGAAAGGAACCTACGAGAACGATCGAGGTCCCGCAACCCGCGTCCGGATTGCGGGACACCGGCGTCAGAAAGGCCCTACGCGTTGCTCGCCGCCACCCACCGCTCCAGGGTCCGCTTGGCGGCCCCGGAGTCGATCGACACGGCCGCCTTCGCCATGCCGGCGCTGATCTGCTCGGCCAGGGTTCCCGGGCCGGGTTCGAGGGCCACCAGCGCCGCCGCCGAGTTCAGCAGGACCGCGTCGCGCACCGGGCCCGGCTCGCCGTCCAGCAGACGGCGGGCGACCTCCGCGTTGTAGGAGGCGTCCGCGCCGCGCAGGGCCTCCACGGGGACGAGTTCGAGGCCCACGTCGCGCGGGTCGAAGGCCTCCTCGGTCACCTTGCCGTCGCGGACGACCCACACTCTGGACGTGGCGGTGGTGGTCAGTTCGTCGAGGCCGTCGTCGCCCCGGAAGACCAGGGACGAGTGGCCGCGTTCGGCGAAGACGCCCGCGACGATCGGTGCCATGCGCGGATCCGCGACACCGACGGCCTGAGCACGTACCTTCGCGGGATTGGTCAGCGGACCGAGGACGTTGAAGATCGTCCGGACGCCCAACTGGCCGCGCGCCGCGCCCGCGTGGCGCATCGCCGGGTGGAACTTGGCCGCGAAGCAGAAGGTGATCCCCGCGTCCTCGGCGACCTGGGCCACCCGGTGCGTCGGCAGTTCCAGATTGACGCCGAGCTTCTCCAGTACGTCCGACGCGCCGGACGCCGACGACGCCGCGCGGTTGCCGTGCTTGACGACCTTCGCGCCCGTGCCGGCGATGACGATCGCGGACATCGTGGAGATGTTGACGGTCTTCGCCCCGTCGCCGCCCGTGCCGACGATGTCGACGGCCGGGCCCGGCACCTCGATCACGTTCGCGTGCTCGTACATCGCGCGGACGAACCCGGCGATCTCCTCGACGGTCTCGCCCTTGGCCCGCAGCGCCACCACGAGTCCGGCGATCTGGGCGTCCGTCGCCTCGCCGCGCATGATCAGGTCCATCGCCCACGCGGTGTCGTCGGCGGTCAGGTCCCTGCCGTCCAGCAGACCGTTCAACAGCAGGGGCCAGGAGCGGCCCGCCGCGGTGTCGCCTCCAGCGGGGGTCACAGCGCTCATAAGCCGCTCCAGGGTCAGGCGTCCCGCACTACGGGACGAGAGTCTCAACGAGGTCCACCCTATCCAGCCACGGGGCACCGCGAAGGGCCCCGTCCGAACACCGGACGGGGCCCTTCAGTGGCGTGGCGAAGCAGTGATCAGTGGTGGCCGTGGCCGCTCGTGATCTCCCGGTACTCCTCGGCGGTCGGCTTCGGGATCTGGGCTCCCTCGCCGTAGTAGGACTCGCTGAGCTTGGCGCGCAGCTTCTCGGAGCCCTTCACCTTGCGCTCGACACCGTTCTCGTCGACCGTCGGGCCGATCTCGACCGGCTGGTACTGCTCGTGCGCCGTGAGCGTGTACATCTGCTCCTGGCTGAGCGGCTCGTGCACCTCGATGAACTCACCGTGCGGCAGGCGCTTGATGATGCCCGACTCGCGGCCGTGCAGCACCTTCTCCTTGTCGCGGCGCTGGAGGCCGAGGCAGATGCGCTTGGTGATGATGAAGGCGACGACCGGCCCGGCGAAGAACCCGATCCGGACGAACCAGGTGACCGCGTTGATCGACAGATGGAAGTGCGTGGCGACGATGTCGTTGCCACCGCCGATCAGCATGATCATGTAGCCGGTGACCCACGCGACACCGAAGGCGGTACGCGTCGGGGCGTTGCGCGGCCGGTCCAGGATGTGGTGCTCGCGCTTGTCCCCGGTGACCCACGACTCGATGAACGGGTAGAGGGCGATGATCCCGAGGAACAGGCCGAAGAGGACCAGCGGGATGAACACGCCCAGGACGAGCGTGTGACCCCAGAGGTTGATCTCCCAGCCCGGCATGGCCCGGACCAGACCCTCGGCGAAGCCCATGTACCAGTCGGGCTGCGCGCCCGTCGACACCTGGTCGGGCCGGTAGGGGCCCAGGACCCAGATGGGGTTGACGGTCGCGACGCCGGCGATGGCCGCGATGACACCGAAGACCAGGAAGAAGAAGCCTCCGGCCTTGGCCATGTAGACCGGCAGCAGCGGCATGCCGACGACGTTCTTGTTGGTCCGGCCGGGACCCGCGAACTGCGTGTGCTTGTGGTAGAAGACCAGGATCAGGTGACCGACCACGAGCCCGAGCATGATGCCCGGCAGCAGCAGGATGTGGATCGAGTAGAACCGGGCGACGAAGTCGGTGCCCGGGAACTCCCCGCCGAACAGGAACATCGAGATGTACGTGCCGACGATCGGCACGGACAGGATCGCGCCCTGCGTGAAGCGGACACCGGTGCCGGAGAGCAGGTCGTCCGGGAGCGAGTAGCCGGTGAAACCGGTGAACATGCCCAGGACGAACAGCAGGAAGCCGAACAGCCAGTTGATCTCACGCGGCTTGCGGAACGCGCCGGTGAAGAAGACGCGCATCATGTGCACGAACATGCCGGCGAGGAAGATGATCGCCGCCCAGTGGTGGATCTGCCGGATGAGCAGACCGCCGCGCACGTCGAAGCTGATGTCCAGCGTGGAGGCGAACGCCTCCGACATCAGCTGCCCCTGGAGCGGGACGTAGCTGCCGTGGTACTCCACCTCGTTCATCGACGGGTGGAAGAACAGCGTCAGGTACACACCCGTCAGGATGATGATGATGAAGCTGTAGAGGCAGATCTCACCGAGCATGAAGGACCAGTGGTCCGGGAAGATCTTGCGCATGTTGGCCTTGGCCAGGGAGTAGATCCCCAGGCGGCCGTCGGCCCAGTCGGCGACCCGCTCTCCGGCGGGTGCCTTGCGGCGTGTCTGTGCAGTGCTCATCCGCGCTCCCAGAAAGCAGGGCCGACGGGCTCTTCGAAGTCGCCGAGCGCCTCGAGGTAGCCCTCGTCGTTCACGCCGATGCGGAGCTGCGGCAGAGCGTGACCAGCGGGACCGAAGATCACTCGGGCACCGTCGGAGAGGTCGAAGGTGGACTGGTGGCAGGGGCAGAGCACGTGGTGCGTCTGCTGCTCGTACAGGGAGATCGGGCAGCCGACGTGGGTGCAGATCTTCGAGTACGCGACGATGCCCTCGTGCGACCACTCGAGCTCGCGCTTGTCCTTGATGTTCTCCGGCTGGATCCGGACGATCATCAGGGCGGCCTTGGCGATCTCGTTCTGGAACTCGTGGTCGTGCTCCTCCAGGCCCTCGGGCTTGGCGAAGGTCAGCGAGCCGACCGCGACGTCCGAGGGACGCAGCGGCTCGTTCGTGTTCATGTTGACGAGCAGCTTGCCCTTGGACCAGAGCGTGTGACGCAGCTTGTCCTCGGGCAGCGGGCCGAGGTCGCGCAGCAGCACGACACCGGAGAGCGGCACCAGCGTGAGCGCGCCGAACATGGTGTTGCGGATCAGCTTGCGGCGGCCGAGCGCGGACTCCTTGGCGCCCTGCTTGAAGTCCGCGAAGACCTTCTCGCGGACCTCGGGCTCCGCCTCGATCGGGTGCCGCTCATCGGCGATCTCCACGTCCGACATCAGGGTGCGGGCCCAGTGGACCGCGCCCGCGCCGATGCAGAACAGCGCGATGCCGAGCGTCATGCCCAGCGCGAAGTTCAGCGCGCTGATGTGACCCAGCGGGAAGATGTAGACCGACTTGTCGACCGGGATCGCCACGAACGCGGCGATGAAGGCGATGGTGGCCAGCATCGACACCGTGAACATCAGGGCGACCGAGCGCTCGGACCGCTTGGCGGCCCGCTCGTCGACGTCCTGGATGCGGTGCTCGTGCGGGGGCAGGCCCGGGTCGGCGAACGGGTGCTCGTCCGCGGGGCTCAGCGCCCCGTGCCCGTGCTCGTCATGTCCTGCGGTCTGCTCGGACTGCTCAGCAGGCAGGTTCTCTTCTGGAATGTCTTGGCTACTCATGACTTCTTGGCCTTTGCGGTCCGGGCGGCGACCCACACGGCGACGGCGATCAGCCCGCCCAGACCGAAGATCCAGCCGAACAGGCCCTCGCTGACCGGCCCGAGGCCGCCGAGCTCGAGACCGCCGGGGCTCTCGGACTTGCTGCTGTTGACCGCGTCCAGGTACGCGATGATGTCCTTCTTGTTCTCCACCGAGAGCGTGGTCTCGGGGAAGGACGGCATGTTCTGCGGGCCGGTCTCCATGGCCTCGTAGATGTGCTTCGGGGAGACACCCTCGAGGTCCGGTGCGTACTTGCCGTGCGTCAGCGCACCGCCCTTGCCGGTGAAGTTGTGGCACTGCGCGCAGTTGGTGCGGAACAGCTCACCGCCCTTGGCGATGTCGGCACCCTGGGGGCCGTACTGCTCCTCGGTCGGGATGGCAGGGCCGGCGCCCAGCGAGGCGATGTAGGCCGCGAGCTGGTCGATCTCGGCCTGGCTGTAGATGTTCTTCTTCTTCGGGACCTGGGGGCCCTGGGAGGTGGCGGCCGGCATACGGCCGGTGGCCACCTGGAAGTCGACGGCGGCGGCGCCGACACCCACCAGGCTCGGCCCGTCGGAGGTGCCCTGACCGCCGGTGCCGTGGCAACTGGCGCAGCCGACCGAGTAGAGCTTCTTGCCCTCCTCGATGGTGAGGGACTGGGCGGTTTCGTCGGCCTCAGCCTTGCTCGTGGGTGCGAACACGGCGTACAGCCCCCCGCTGAAGAGCAGCGCGAGGAGTAGGACGACGACCGCCGCCAACGGGTGGCGTCGTCGTGCGGAGAGCTTTTTCACGGATTACCCCGGTGTCAGGATCTTCTGCGTCGGTGCTTCTGGGATGCGTGCCTCGTCGGGCGCGCGCTGCGGTCCCGCTACTTGATCATGTAGATCGTGGCGAAGAGGCCGATCCAGACGACATCGACGAAGTGCCAGTAATAGGACACGACGATCGCGGCGGTCGCCTGCTCGTGGGTGAACCTCCGGGCCGCGTAGGTCCGGCCCAGGACCAGCAGGAAGGCGATGAGACCGCCCGTCACATGCAGGCCGTGGAAGCCGGTGGTCAGGTAGAAGACCGAGCCGTACGGGTCGGAGGACAGGGACAGGCCCGCCTCCTTGACCAGCTCGGTGTACTCGAAGACCTGACCGCCGATGAAGATCGCACCCATCACGAAGGTGACGATGAACCACATCCGCAGCTTCTTCACGTCACCGCGCTCGGCAGCGAAGACGCCGAGCTGGCAGGTGAGCGAGGAGAGCACCAGGATCGTGGTGTTCGTCGCCGAGAACGGGAAGTTGAGATGGGCAGCCATCTCCTTCCAGTGATCGGGACCCGTCACCGATCGCAGGGTGAAGTACATCGCGAAGAGGGCCGCGAAGAACATCAGCTCGGAACTCAGCCAGATGATGGTTCCGACGCTGGTGAGGTTCGGCCTGTTGACCGACGGGTGCGCGTGCCCGGTTTCTACTGTCGTTGCTGTCGCCACGACCGACATTATGTCGGTCGCTTATCCCGCCCTCACTCCGGGGGGTGCCGTTCGGAGTGTCTGAGCCGGTCGTACCGGTGTTGACGTGGTGTTCAAGGGAGTAGCATCCGGCCCAACGGGCCTGTCCTTACGACGCTGACGTCACGGAGGAACAATGCAGCCGACCGCCACGGTGCTGGTCTACAGCGACGACTCCAACACCCGCGAGCAGGTGCGGCTCGCCACGGGACGGCGGCCGGCGCCGGACGTTCCCCTGGTGGAGTTCGTGGAGTGTGCGACTCCTGATGCGGTGGTCAAGGAGCTGGACCGGGGTGGGATCGACGTCTGTGTGCTGGACGGTGAGGCCGTGCCGATGGGGGGCATGGGGCTGTGCCGGCAGATCAAGGACGAGGTGTTCGACTGTCCGCCGGTGTTGCTGCTCATGGGGCGGCCGCAGGATGCGTGGCTCGCGACCTGGAGTCGCGCTGAGTCGGCGGTGACGTTGCCGGTGGATCCCGTGGAGTTCGCTGCTGCCCTGGCTTCCTTGTTGCGGGAGAGGGCGGCTTTGAACGCCTAGGAGCTCGGGGGTTCCTCGTCGTCGGCGGGTGCGGGTGGTGTGTGGCTTTTCGCGCAGTTCCCCGCGCCCCTGAGGTCAGGCGCTCTGAGGGCGTAGGCGGGCTCTGTCCGCCGGTGTGGGGCCCTCCGGGGTGCCGGCTGTGAGGGCGCTGCCTGTGCGCCACTGTTTCCACTCGAGGTTCCAGTCGCCGAAGCCGTTGCCGAAGGGGGCCATCGTGTCGCCGGCGGAGTTGATGACCTTGACGATGTCGCCCTCGCGGACGTTCTCGTAGAACCAGGCGGCGTTCTCGGTGCTCATGCCGGTGCAGCCGTGGCTGACGTTGGCGTAGCCCTGGGAGCCGACGGACCAGGGGGCGGCGTGGACGTACTCGCCGCTGTTGGTGACCCGCACGGAGTGGTGGACGATCAGGTCGTAGAAGTCCGAGGCGCCGATGCTGGCGCTGGTCATCCGGACGGTGCCCTCCTTGGCGAGGACGACCTTGACGCCGTTGCGCGTGTCGTAGCCGGGCATGCCCGTGGTGACCGGGATCTGCCGGACGATCTCGTCGTTCTTGTAGACGGTCATCTGGTGGGCCGCGGCGTCCGTCACGGCTATGACCTTGTCGGCGGTGTTGATCGTCAGCGGCTTGGCCTTGCCGCCCCGCATCCGGTCGCCGATCTTGATGCCGTCCAGGTTGCTGCGGACCCGGACGGTGGCCTGGGCGGGCCAGTAGTCCTTCGGGCGGTAGTGGAGCTTCTTGTCGTCCACCCAGTGCCAGGCGCCTTCCGTGGCGGGCATGGAGGAGACCTTCAGGGCCCGTTCGACGACGGCCCGCTGGGATCTGTCCTTGACCGGCTGGCTCAGCTCGGCCGTGATGGGCTGGCCGACGCCGTAGGTGCCCGCCTTGGGGCCGAAGGTGACGTTCAGCCGCTTGTTGGCGGTGGGCTTGCCGGTGTCGAAGGTGAGGACCTTGCGGCCGGGCGCCCCGTCCTCGTCCTCGGTGCTCACCCGGACCGTGTAGCTGGCGTTGGCGGCGAGCGGTGAGGTGCTGTGCCAGCGGGCGCCGTCGGCGGAGAGTTCGCCCGCCACGTAGCGTCCGGAGGCGTCGTGGGCCGTGACGTCCGTGATGCGCCCGTCGGAGTCCTCGGCGACGACTTCCAGGGGCTTGTCCGGGTCGGCCTTCTTGCGGCCCTCTGAGGGGGCGTTGAAGGAGATCTGGTCCGCCGCGTCGTAGGGGCGGTGGGAGAGCGGGTTGCCGTCCGAGCCGCAGGCGGTGACGCCCGCGCAGAGGGCTATCACCAGCAGCGTGCAGCTGACGACGGTGCGGGAGCGGGAGATCGCTGTGTGGCTCATGACCTCACGCTAGGAAGCCAGGTCAACTGCGGCACGCCGGGTGACTCGTACGAGTGACACGGATTGCGGCAAAAGCAGGGGCCCGGACGCTCCTTGCGGAGTGTCCGGGCCCTGGAGCGCTCGGCTCGTGTTACTGGGTGCGGTTCTCACCGCGGTAGTACTCGAAGACCCAGCCCCAGACGCCGATCAGAATGATCGGCAGGGAGAAGTACATCAGCCACCAGCCGATCGCGATCGACAGGAAGGCGAGGGCGCCACCGATGGCCAGGGAGAGCGGCTGCCAGCTGTGCGGGCTGAAGAACCCGACCTCGCCGGCGTCGTCCGCGACGTCCGCCTCCTTGTTGTCCTGCGCACCGACGTCGACCCGCTTGGCCGTGAAGCCGAGGTAGAAGCCGATCATGATGCACAGGCCGAAGGCCAGGAAGAGGGCCGTGGTACCGGCCGGCTCCTTCGACCACACGCCATAGACCACAGCCATGGCGAGGACGAAGACGCTCAGCCACATGAACATCTTGCCCTGGATCTTCACTTGCCGGCCTCCTTGCCACCAGCGATGGCCTTCTCGCCGTGACCGACGTTCTCGAGCTGGTCGAGGGCGGCGATCTCGGGGTGGTGCAGGTCGAACGCCGGGGATTCACTGCGGATCCGCGGCATGGTGATGAAGTTGTGCCGCGGCGGCGGGCAGGAGGTCGCCCACTCCAGGGAGCGGCCGTAGCCCCACGGGTCGTCGACGCCGACCGGCTTGCCGTACTTGGCCGTCTTCCAGACGTTGTAGAAGAACGGCAGGAGCGACATGCCGAGCAGGAACGAGCTGATCGTCGAGATCGTGTTCAGCGCGGTGAAGCCGTCGGCCGCGAGGTAGTCCGCGTACCGGCGGGGCATGCCCTCGGCACCCAGCCAGTGCTGGACCAGGAACGTGCCGTGGAAGCCGATGAACAGCGTCCAGAAGGTGATCTTGCCGAGGCGCTCGTCCAGCATCTTGCCGGTCCACTTCGGCCACCAGAAGTGGAAGCCGGAGAACATCGCGAACACGACGGTGCCGAAGACGACGTAGTGGAAGTGCGCCACCACGAAGTACGAGTCGGAGACGTGGAAGTCCATCGGCGGCGAGGCCAGGATGACACCGGTCAGACCACCGAAGGTGAAGGTGATCAGGAAGCCGGTCGCCCAGAGCATCGGTGTCTCGAAGGACAGCGAGCCCTTCCACATGGTGCCGATCCAGTTGAAGAACTTCACACCGGTCGGGACCGCGATCAGGAAGGTCATGAAGGAGAAGAACGGCAGCAGCACACCGCCGG
>NZ_JBEXSR010000080.1:0-18649 GCF_040613735.1 Streptomyces sp. NPDC006235 | reverse complement strand
CGGTCCGGGAGCAACGGCTCGATCCGCGCCCACTGCGCGTCAGTCAACGGCACACCCGGACCAACGACCGACTGATCCAAACGAAACTGCCTAGCTGCGGGCAGTCGTGCCTCCCTCCACAGTGCCTTAAGGGCCTGGGAGGTACCCCAGGGCGGCACGGGTGGGCGCAGCGGCACCCCGCTCCGCCGGGCTGCGCACCCACCCAGCACCGGCACCGACGCCGAGCACCATGCGGCCCACAGCCACGAACCCCGGCATCAGGCAGACAGCTCCTGCCTGAGCGCATCCCGCAACCGAGCCGCCCGCTCCGCCACAGACTCCGGCCCCAGGGACACCGCCCGGTCAGCCCACCGCTGCCCCTCCGCCAGCTCCCCCCGACGCGCGTAGACCAGGGCCAGCCGCAACGCCGCCCGACCGTGCCCGGCGTCAGCCGCCCGCGTCCACCACACCGCCGCCTCGGGCTCACTCCCCTCCCGGGCCAGCAACAGCCCGAGATTGAAGGCCCCGTTGCGGGACCCGGCCTCGGCCGCCTCCCGGTACCACCGAGCCGCCTCGACGACGTCACCCCGGGCGGCGGCGAGCATGCCCACCCGCACCTGCGCGCGCCGGTGCCCCTGCGAGGCCGCCCTCTCGTACCACTCCTCACACTCGCTGCGCCGGTGCACCGGCTCTCCGAGCTCGTGCGCCGGCTCCGGCGGCCGGCGCGCGTCGAGCACGGTCGCCAGCCGGTACGCGGCCTCGGCGCTCCCGCCCCCGGCCGCGCACCGCAGATGCCGCTCGGCCTCCTGCTCGTCGCCGCCCCGCAGCCGGGCCATGCCGACCTGGAGCGCCGCCTCGGTGTGCCCGGCGGCCGCGGCACGCTCGTACCAGCGCAGCGCGGCCTGCTCCTCGCCCCGGCCGGCGTGCAGGATGCCCAGGTTGAAGGCGGCGTCCACGCTGCCGGCCTCCGCGGCCTTGGAGAACCACGGCTCGGCGCCCGCCTCGTCCCCGGCCCGCAGCAGCAGGATGGCCAGCGCGTTCGCGGCTTCCCGGTGCCCGGCATAGGCCGCGCGCCGGTACCACTGCTCGGCCTGCGCGGTGCGCCCCTGCTCGGCGCAGAGCAGCCCCAGGTTGTAGGCGCCGTTCACGTCGCCCGCGTCCATGGCGGCCCGGTACCAGCGCTCGGCGGTCTGGGTCTCGCCCCGCTCGGCGTGCAGCGCGCCCAGCGCGTTCGCCGCGTTGCCGTCGCCGTCCTGGGCGGCCCGCAGCCACCACACGGCGGCGTTCTCGGTGTCGCCCGCGTCGCGCAGCAGGAACCCGAGCGCGCAGGCGGCGCGCGCCTCACCGTCCTTGGCGGACGTCAGGTACCAGCGTCCGGCCTCCTTGAGCTCGCCGCGCTTCTCCAGGATCGTCCCGAGGTGCAGGGCGGCCCGCCGGTGGCCGCGTGCGGCGGCCTGCCGGTACCACTGCTCGATCTCGTCCGGCACCTGGACGCCGTTGTCGCCGCCGTTGTCCCGCGTCGCCTTCCGGTCCAGCGCCCGGGCCAGGCGGTACGCCGCCTCCCGGTGCCCGCGCTCGGCCGCGACCCGCAGCCACTTCTCGGCCCCGGCGTCACCGCGGTGCTCCAGCAGGTCGGCGAGGGCGTAGGCGCCCAGGGTGTGGCCCTGCTCCGCGGACTGGCGCAGCCAGTACTCGGCGGCGGGTTCGTCGCCGCGCTCGCGGTGATGCCGTCCGAGGGCGTGCGCGGCCGCGGCGGATCCGGCGACGGCGGCGATCCGCCACCAGCCGGCGGCCTCGTCGGCGTATCCGCGCTGGTGAAGAAGGACTCCGAGGTTGTTGGCGGCGGCCCGGTCGCCCGCGGCGGTCGCGGCACGCAGATGGGGTTCGGCACCGTCGAGATCACCACGGCGCAGCAGCATGGCCCCGAGGACACTCATCGCCTCGACGTCGCCGGCCTCAGCGGCGAGCCGCTGACGCAGCTCCTCGGCCGCCTCGTCGGCGATCTCCCCGGTCTCGTCCGGGGTGTCGGTGTCCTCCCGGCTGGAAGGCTGCACAAAACGCCCTGTCTCGAACAGAGTTGCCTTGTCCCCCATAACGTCCATCGTCGCACCACCTGCAACCTGGGTACACCTGGTATACCGCAGCCAGTGAGGTCACTACAGCGTTTTGTCGACATGCCCACAGAGAGACAAGTCAAACACAGATCCCCCAACTCCCCCCGGCGGCGCGGCCGCAGCCTGTGCCAGCACATGCGTTCACACATCACGAAGGCCCGGATTCCGTTGTGGAATCCGGGCCTTCGTGGTCGCTCCGTCACTCGGACTTCGCGATTTCAGTAGCGGGGACAGGATTTGAACCTGCGACCTCTGGGTTATGAGCCCAGCGAGCTACCGAGCTGCTCCACCCCGCGCCGTTGTGTTCACAACCGTATCACGGCGCGGAGTGGGCATCTGACCAGGCCAGGGCCTAGTTGCTCGGCTTCGGGCTCGGGCTGCCGCTCGGCTTGGCGCTCGGACTGGCGCTGGGCTTGCTCTCGCCGCCCCCGGCGCCCCCGCGGCCGGACTCGGCCTGCGCGTCCTCGGCCCGCTTCAGCGCGTCCTCGAGGTCCTTCTGCGCCCGGCCGTACGCCTCCCAGTCGTTGTCCTTCAGGGCCTCCTGGCCCGCGTCGAACGCCTTCTGGGCGTCCTCCAGGGCCTGTTGGACCGTCGGGTTGTCGGACGTCGGCGGTGGTGTCGTGGTGTCACCCTCGTCCGGTGGCTCGGGAGCCTGCCCCTCCGTTCCGAAGATCTTGTTCAGGGCCTCGTCGAGCGTGTTCTCGAAGGCGGTCTGGCCTCCGTAGGTGACCAGCACCTTGCGCAGCAGCGGGTACTTCAGTCCACCACCGCGTACGTAGACCGGCTCCACGTAGAGCAGTCCGCCGTCGAGCGGCACCGTCAGCAGGTTGCCGTACTCGACTTCGGAGTCGCCGCCTCTCAGGAGCCTGATCGACTCGGCGATCTCCTCTTGGGAGTTGAACTGGCTCTGGACCTGCTTGGGTCCGTTGACCGTCGTGTTCGTCGGCAGTTTCAGGATTCTGATCCTGCCGTAGTCACTGGCGCCCGCCTCGGCGTCGACCGCCATGAAAGCGCTCAGGTTGTCCCGGCCGTTGGGCGTGAAGGTCGTCGTCAGCGAGAACGACTGTGCCTTCTGGTCGGGCATCTTCATGCTCAGGTAGTACGGCGGCACGGCGTTGCCCGACCGGTTCGTCGGGTCGTCCGGCACCTGCCAGACCTCGCTGCCGCTGAGGAACGTCGTCGCGTCCTTCACGTGGTAGCGCGTGAGCAGCTCCCGCTGGACCTTGAACAGGTCCTGCGGGTAGCGCAGGTGGTCCATCAGGTCCTTGGAGATCTCGCCCTTGGGCTTCACCGTGTCCGGGAAGGCCTTCATCCAGGTCTTCAGGACCGGGTCCTTGGTGTCCCACTGGTAGAGCTTGACCTCGCCGGTGTACGCGTCGACGGTCGCCTTCACCGAGTTGCGGATGTAGTTGACCTGGTTCTGCTGGGCCACCACCGCGCGGTTGTCGTTGGTCGCGGTCAGCGAGTCGGCCGTGGTGTCACCGAGGGTCGTACGCGAGGAGTACGGGTATCCGTTCGTCGTCGTGTACGCGTCGACGATCCACTCGATACGGCCGTTCACCACCGCCGGGTAGGCGTCGCCGTCGATGGTCAGCCAGGGGGCGACCGCCTCGACGCGCTCCTTGGGCGTGCGGTTGTACAGGATCCGCGAACCGTCGCCGATGGCGCCGGAGTAGAGGATCTGCGGCTCGCCGAACGCCACCGCGTACGCGGCCCGGTTGACCGGGTTGGAGAGGTTGACCCCGCTGTCGCCCTTGTAACTGGTGGTCTTCTCGCCGTTGTCGTCGGAGTAGTCGATCTCCTTCTGGGGACCGCCGACGATCGAGTACGTGGTGGTCTTCTCGCCGTAGTAGACCCGCTGTTCGTACGTGCCGAGGTCGCCCTTGGAGGGCAGGTCGGACTCCGTGAAGTTCGGCCGGCCCTGGGCGTCGGCACTGGTGCCCTCGGCGGCGACCACTCCGTAGCCGTGGGTGTAACGGAAGTGGTTGTTGATCCAGTTCTTCTTCGGGATGCCCGCCAGGTTCAGCTCACGCAGGCCGATGACCGTGTCCTGGTCCTTGCCGTCCTTGGTGTAGCGGTCGACGTCCAGGTTGTTCGGGAACGCGTAGTAGTTCCTGATCTGCTGGAGCTGCTGGAACGTCGGCGAGACGATGTTCGGGTCCATGATCCGGATGCTCGCCGTGGAGCCGACGTCGTCGCGGAGCGTGGTCTTGTCCTCGGTCTTGCTCGTGCCCGAGTAGTCGGTGACCTTGGTGCCGTCGATGCCGTAGGCCTTCCGCGTCGCCTCGAGGTTCTTCTCGACGTACGGCGCTTCCTTGGCCTGCTCGTTCGGCTGGACCTGGAACTTCTGCACGATCGCCGGGTAGAGGCCGCCGATGAGGATGGCGGAGAGCACCATCAGGCCGAAGCCGATCACGGGCAGCTGCCAGGTGCGCCGCCACAGGGTGGCGAAGAACAGCAGCGCGCAGATGACGGCGATGCAGAACAGGATCGTCTTCGCCGGCAGGTAGGCGTTGGCGTCGACGTACCTCAGGCCCGTCCAGTTGTCGGTCGCTCTGAAGTCGCTGGACTTCACGGCGAGTCCGTACCGGTCGAGCCAGTAGGCGACCGCCTTCAGGGCCACGAAGATGCCGATGAGCACCGAGAGGTGTCCGGTGGCCGCCGCCGTGGCGCGGGCGCCGGGGCTGGTGACGCGCAGGCCGCCGTACAGGTAGTGCGTGAGCGCGGCGGCGATCACGGAAAGGATCGCGGCGGCGAAGCCGAAGCCGAGCAGGAAGCGGTACCAGGGCAGGTCGAAGGCGTAGAAGGAGACGTCCAGCTTGAACTGGGGGTCCTTCTGGCCGAAGGGCACGCCGTTGACCCACATCAGCCACGTCCGCCACTGGCCGGACGCGGAGGCTCCGGCGATCAGGCCCACCAGGGCGGTGATCCCGAGCAGCAGCCACTTCTTGTAGGGCGCGATGCCCATCCGGTAGCGGTCGAGGTTCTGCTGCTCCATGGACATGGCGCTCAGCGGCGGCCGCAGCCGGTGCGCCAGCCAGATGTTGACTCCGACCGCGACGGCCATGAGCAGGCCGAAGACGAAGAAGAGCCCGATCTTGGTCCACAGCGTGGTGGTGAAGACCGACGAGTAGTTCACCGACCGGTACCAGAGCCAGTCCGTCCAAAAGCCCGCGAACATGGTGAACACCATGCCGAGGACGGCCAGGACGCCCAGTGTCATGAGCAGGGTCCGGACACGCCGGGACGGGCGGCCCACTCTGATCCGCGGCCCTGTCGGGCCTCCGCCGCGGTCCGGCATCTGGAAAGCCAAGGTGCGCACCTCGAAGTTCGCTGTTGATTCGTAAGGCCCGCGTCTTCACGGACCGTCCGTGGCCCCCGTGATCGCGGGCCCCCACCTATGCAACTTACTCACCGTTTACTCGGTTCCCGATTCCGGCCGGGAACGAGGCAGGATTGTGACCATGTCCAACACTCCCATGGCGGCGAGCCCGCTCACCCGGGCCGTACTCGAGATCGACGAGTACGTCTCCGGCCTCGGCTGGGACCAGCCCGCCCGCCTTTTCGCACTCGTCGACACCGCCCGGCTCCGGGCCGAACAGCCCTCGCTCGCGGACCGGCTCGGTCTGGACGACGCGGCGGAGAACCCCGGCCTCACCCCGATCGAGCAGGACGAAGTTCCAACGGGCAAGCCGCTCGACGAGTTCCTCGCCACCATCGCCTGGCCCGACGCGGTGGCCGGCTGTGCCCTCGCCGTGGAGCGCCTGATGCTGCCGCCGTCCGCGGAGGCCCAGGTTCCGTCGGGTCTGGACGAGGCCGCGCTGACGAAGTGGGTGGCGGACCACCCGGACCGCCAGGAGGTCCGTATGACGGTCGCGGTGCTGCGGGACGGCACCCGTGAGTCGGCCCTGCGCCTGCGCGAGAAGGACTCCCCGACGGAGGTCCTCACCGGATCCGACCTGGTCCCGGGTCTGGCGGAGGCGCTGGCGGCGACGTTCGAGGAGTAGCCGGAGCAGCCGGCGACTGCGCGGCCCGGGCCGGTCCTCCGGCCCGGCGGACTACTTACCACACTTCGGCAGACCGGCGGTGTCGCCGCCGCGGATGTCCTTGAGAGCTCCGAGGGCGTCCTCGATGGTCTTGACCTTGACGAGGGTGAGGCCCTCGGGGGTGTCCTGGGCGGCGGCCTCGCAGTTGTCCGCGGGCGTCAGGAAGTACTGCGCGCCCTTGGCCCGCGCGCCCACCGTCTTCATCTCGATGCCGCCGATCGGACCGACCTTGCCCTCGTCGTCGATCGTCCCCGTACCCGCCACGAACCTGCCCCCGGTCAGACTGCCCGGCGTGAGCTTGTCGTAGATGCCGAGCGCGAACATCAGACCGGCGCTCGGCCCGCCGACGTCGGCCAGCTTGATGTCGATGGTGAACGGGAACGTGTGGTCGGTCCCCGCGGAGATCCCCACGATGGCCCGCTTCTCGCCGGTGTCGTCCGACGTCGTCGTGGTGATGGTGATGTCCTGTGTCTTCGTCGGCGTCCGCTTCTCCTTCTCCGCGGCGGTCTGCTCCTTGGCGGGCACGATCGTGAAGCGGACGTCCTGGCCCGGCTTGTGCTTCGTGACGAGCTTCGCGACGTCGGTCGGCTCCTTCACCACCGTGCCGTCGACGGCCTTGATCACGTCCCCGGCGTGCAGCTTGCCTTCGGCCGGGGATCCCTTGACGACCGTCGAGACGATGACCCAGGACTTCACCGGAACGTCGAGTTCCTTCAGCGCGGCGACCTTGGCGCTCTCCTGGGACTGGCTGAACTCCTCGGCGTTCTCCTGCGTGGACTGCTCCTCGGTCTTGCCGTCCGGGTAGAGCGTCTCGTGCGGCACCACCTTGTTGTCGTGCGCGAGCCAGCCGTAGACGGCCTCGACCAGGTTCATCCGGTAGTCGGCGCTGGTGACCCGGACGGTCGTCATGTTCAGATGGCCACTGGTCGGATAGGTCTTCCGCCCGGAGACCTGGAGCACCGGCTCTCCGCCGTGATCGCCCAGCGTGTTCACCGTCGGCCCCGGGGACATCTCCGAATACGGCACGGGGATGAACACTCCCGCGCACAGGAGCGCGATCAGCATCAGGGTGGAGGCGAGCATCGTCGCGGTGCGGCGTGGCATGACTCGACAGTACGGGACGGTCCTGTCAGCGCACCGTCAGGGCCGTCCGTCCGGAGCGGCCCTGTGCTCTCACACGCTTGTGACCTGCTCTTTTCCCTGGCCTTCGGTGCCCGGCCGGGGTCTCTCCATGGCCTCGCGGAAGCGGGCGTAACCGATGAGTTCCGGGCCGTCCCCACGGACCTTGCGGGTCCGGTTGGCCCAACTGCCCCAGAGGCCCGCGCCGATCGCAGCCACAAGCGGAATCAGCAACCAGGCGAGCGCCGCCATGCCGACCTCCAACCCCTTGAGCGTCCGCAACTGACTGATCAGCAGATTAACCATCCGCAGTGACAACGCTCACGCCAGGGGTCCGGTTACGCAACCGGAAGGCCGGGTCCCGGATTCACCGGAAGGCCGGGGCCCGGATTCAGCAGGCGCCCACCCACTCCTCGGTGCCGTCGGAGAACTTCTGGTGCTTCCAGATGGGCACTTCGTGCTTGAGGTCGTCGATCAGCTTCCGGCAGGCCTCGAAGGCCTCTCCTCTGTGCGGGCACGAGACGGCGACGACCACGGCGAGGTCACCGACTCGGAGATCCCCCACGCGGTGCACGGCCGCCAGCGCCCGCACGGGGTACTCCGCGACGACCTTCTCGGCGATCCGCCTCATCTCGGCCTCTGCGCTGGGGTGGCAGGAGTACCCCAGCTCCGCCACGTCGGCACCCCCGTCGTGGTTCCGCACGGTGCCCACGAAGAGCGCCGTACCCCCGGCCGCGTCGTCCCCGACGGCCCGGAACACCTCGTCCACGGAAAGGGCCGTGTCCTGGATCCCGATCAGCCTGATCGGATCCTGCGCGGCCTGCTCACCCGGGTGATCGCTCGTGGATGCCATGCCTCCATCGTGCCGTACACGACCGACAGCGCGGAATAGAGCTATCGACCGGCACGCGCGCGTGCGCCTTTGGAGTCTCCTACAGGGCCGTCTTTCAGATCCGTCGCCGGGCCTTGCGCGCCCGCCGCACCACCGCGGCCGCGCCCAGCAGCGCCACCGTCGCTCCCGCGGCCCCCGCGGCCGTCGCGTCCTTGCGGCCCAGTCGCCGCCCGGCCACCGTGTGCCGGCCGGAGACCTCCTCCAGGAGCTCCGCCAGCACCTCCTCGTTGGTGTACCGCGGCCGCCACCCCGCGTCGTGCAGCCGGCTGCCGCTGACCACCCAGGGGTACATCGTGTACGCCAGGTCCCCGGCCGGAGACGGCGTGAGCCCGATGCGGTGCAGGCGCTGGGCCGCACCCAGCGCGACCGCCGACGGCAGCTCCATCCGCCGGATGCCGCTGAGCTCCTCGACCTCCTCCTGCTCCAGCCACCCGTCGCACCCGACGGTCAGCTCCCCGTCGACCTTCTCCAGGACGGCGTACTCCAGCGCGCTGCACAGGTCCTCGACGTGGCAGAACTGCCAGGCGGGCCGCGACCCGGCGACGACGAGCAGCCGCGGAGACTCGAAGTACCTGGTCAGCGCGGTGTCCGTGCCTCCCACCAGGATCGCCGGCCGTACCACGGTGACATTCAGCCCCGGATGCGCCCGCGGCGCCCGACGCGCCAGCCGCTCGATCTCCAGCAGGTCGCCGACGCCCGTCGCCTCGGCCGTGGCCCGCAGCTCCGCGTCCTCGGAGAGCGGCAGCTCGTTGTCCGGCAGCGCCCCGTAGACCATCGCCGAGGTGCACAGCACGACCCGGTGCACTCCGGCCGCAGCGGCCGCCGTCAGAACGGTCTGTGTCCCCCGTACGTTGTAGGCCGTTCGGGCGGCGGCGTCGGTCTCCAGCTCGAGGTCCAGGGCCAGGTGCACCACCACGTCGGCGCCCCGCAGCTTCTCCGCGATGGCCGGATCCCGTACGTCCAGGATGTGCCACTGCGCCGCGTCGCACTCGCCGCGCCGCTCGTCGATGGCGACGACCTGCTTGACCTCGTCGGACGCGGCGAGCCGCTCGGTGAGCAGGGCGCCGACGCCGTACGCGGCGCCGGTGACCGCGACGACGGGTCCGCGCCCCGCGGGGCCCGCGGAACTGGTTGACTGGTTTCGCGCTGCGCGAACCTGCGGATCTGGGGAACTCACCGGGCGTCTCCAGCGGTTGTCTTCAGTACGAGCGCGAGCGACGCGTGCGTACCAGGTGGCATCCATCCTGCCGCAGGCTGTCAGTCGGCGAAGCACCGAGGCCCGATCCGCCCCAGGTGTCTACGCTGGGTGGTGTTGTCGGGCAGCCGTGCCGCCGGAAAGAACCGGCGGCCCTACCAGCCGAGGAATCCCGTGAGTGACACCCCATTCGGATTCGGCCTTCCGCCGGAGGAGCCGGACGACGGCGACGAGGGCAAGAAGAAGGACCAGGAGAGCGGTGGTGGTCAGGGACCGGCCAATCCGTTCGGCTTCGGCGGCCTGCCCGGAGCCGGAGGATTCGGCGGCGGCCCCGGCGGCCCCGGTGCGGACAATCCGTTCGCAGCCATGTTCGGCTCCCTGAACCCCAACGACCTGGGCGCCGCGTTCCAGCAGCTGGGCCAGATGCTCTCCTACGAGGGCGGCCCGGTGAACTGGGACATGGCCAAGCAGATCGCCCGCCAGACGGTCTCCCAGGGCAGTCCTGACGGCACCAAGGACACCAGCGTCGGCTCCGCCGAGCGCAAGGCCGTCGAGGAGGCCGTCCGCCTCGCCGACCTGTGGCTCGACGACGCCACGTCGCTGCCGTCCGGTGCCGGCTCGGCCGTGGCCTGGAGCCGCGCCGAGTGGGTCGAGGCGACCCTGCCCGCCTGGAAGGAGCTCGTCGACCCGGTCGCCGAGCGCGTCGGCACCGCCATGGGCGACGTCCTGCCGGAGGAGATGCAGGCCATGGCCGGCCCGCTGATCGGCATGATGCGCTCGATGGGCGGCGCCATGTTCGGTACGCAGATCGGGCAGGCCG
This sequence comes from Streptomyces sp. NPDC006235, assembly GCF_040613735.1. Lineage (NCBI taxonomy): Bacteria > Bacillati > Actinomycetota > Actinomycetes > Kitasatosporales > Streptomycetaceae > Streptomyces > Streptomyces sp. NPDC006235. The sequence goes on along the minus strand of NZ_JBEXSR010000080.1, from coordinate 8,484 downwards.
TCGGCGTGCTCGCCGGCGAGGTCGTCGGCTCGTCCGACATCGGCCTGCCGCTGGGCCCGGCCGGCAAGGCAGCGCTGCTGCCGGTGAACATCGAGACGTTCGGCAAGGACCTGAGCGTCCCCCAGGAGGAGGTGCGGCTGTATCTCGCCCTGCGCGAGGCCGCCCACCAGCGGCTCTTCGCGCACGTGCCGTGGCTGCGCTCGCACCTGTTCGGTGCGGTCGACGGGTACGCCCGCGGGATCAAGGTCGACACGGCCAAGCTCGAGGACGTCGTCGGCCAGTTCGACCCGCAGAATCCCGAGCAGCTCCAGGAGGCCCTCCAGCAGGGCATGTTCCAGCCCGAGGACACGCCCGAGCAGAAGGCGGCCCTGGCGCGTCTGGAGACGGCTTTGGCGCTCGTGGAAGGCTGGGTCGACGCGGTGGTCCACGCCGCCGCGAAGCCCCGTCTGTCGTCCGCCGACGCCCTGCGTGAGACGCTGCGCCGCCGCCGCGCCTCGGGCGGGCCGGCCGAGCAGACGTTCGCCACGCTGATCGGCTTGGAGCTGCGCCCGCGTCGCCTGCGTGACGCCTCCCGTCTGTGGGCCTCGCTCACCGACGCGCGCGGTGTCGACGGCCGGGACGCCCTGTGGCACCACCCGGACATGCTGCCGACGGCCACCGACCTGGACGACCCGGACGGCTTTGTGCACCGCGAGCAGATCGACTTCTCCGAGCTGGACAAGATGCTCGGCGAGGCGGCGGACAAGCCCGACCTGAAGAAGCCCGACCCGAAGAAGAGCGACGAGGGCGAGGACAAGAACAAGGGCGACGACGCGGAGTGAGCCTGTACGACGACGCGGTCCTCGTGCTCAAGGAGTACGAGGACCAGCCGGAGCTGCGCCAGGCCTACGTCGACCATCTGGCCGAACATCAGGACGGCCTGTGGAAGGCCTGCCCTGCGGGCCACATCACGGCGAGCGCCCTGGTGATCGACCCCGAGGCCGGCCGGGTCCTGCTGACGCTGCACAGAAAGCTGCGGATGTGGCTCCAGATGGGCGGCCACTGCGAGCCGGGCGACAGCTCCCTGGCGGCAGCGGCCCTGCGTGAGGCGACGGAGGAGTCCGGCGTCTCGGGGCTCTCGCTGCTGCCGGGCGGCCCGGTGCGCCTGGACCGGCACCCGATCCCGCCACCGTGCCACTGCCACTTCGACGTCCAGTACGCGGTCCTGGCGCCGCCGGACGCGGCGCACGCGATCAGCGACGAGTCGCTCGACGTGCGCTGGTTCGGGTACGACGAGGTGGCGGAGGTGGCCGACGAGTCGGTCGTCCGCCTGCTGGAGGCGACCCGCGCGAGGCTCGTGGTCTGAGCATGCGTAAGGGGCGACCGCTATGGCGGCCGCCCCTTACATTCGGTCCTGACGGTGGGCTGCGCGCCCTCAGGGGCGCGGGGAACTGCGCGACCGGCCACAGACGACCCACGGCCTGGGCCGGACCGCACAGCCCCCGGCCCCGATCGGCCCAACCCGCGGAGCGATCAGTTCCAGACGTTGCCCTGGTTCTGCCCGCGCGCTCCCTGCTGGCCCATGCCGTACTGCGCGGCGAGGCCCGAGCCGATCTGGGCGTTCTGCGGCGGCAGCAGTTCGCTGGGCTGGACGAGTGCGAAGCCGGTGCCCATGAAGCTCAGCTCCCAGCCCTCGCCGGTGCTGCCGCGGCGCCGCCACACCCCGGAGGAGTGCGTCTGGGCCTGCATCTGCACCCGCAGGCTCGTCGACCAGGCGACGATCGCGTCGGCGTCGCAGTTGACGTACTTGTCGGGCGTCACCTGCATCAGCAGCGGCATGCCCGAGGTCATCAGGGCGATCTTGCCCCGGCCGGTGATGTTGAGCTGGTACTTCCCGGAGCCGGAGATGCCGTACAGGCTGTCGACGGCGATGACCTCGTGGTGCAGGGAGGAGTCCATCGCCAGCACGTAGCTGCTGTCGACGGTGAGGCCGTCCTGCTCCACTTCCATGACGTGGACGTGCTGCTTGAGGTTGGCGAGGTAGACCGTGCCCTGCCCGTGGCAGCGCATCAGGTCGAGTCCCTCACCGGTGTGCGCACGCGAGCGTGCCTGGTCGTTGCTCTGGTACTCGGCGTCGAACTCGACGAGGCCCTGGTAGGCGACCATGGTGCCCTTGCGGGCCAGGATGTCGTCGTGGCCCTCCAGGGCGACGCGCAGCATCTGCTTGTTCTGCAGACTCCAGCGGTCCTGGGTCTGCTGCTCGTTGTAGGCGAAAATCGGGCTCTGCATGACGTGTTGCTCCCCCTCAGCCCCGGACCCGGAGGCGGTCGGTGCTGTCCTCGCTGGGCTGGACGACGACGATGCCCTGACCGGAGAAGGCCATCTGGTAGGCCTCGCCGCTGCCACGGCCGATCAGTGACTGCGCCCGGAAGCTGCGCTTGCCCTTCACCTTGAGGTTCGGGGACCAGGCGACGAGCGCGTCGGGGTCGACGTACGTCTCGTCCTCGCCGCCTCCGCAGTCGACGACGATGGGCTTGCCCCGGGAGGTCAGCGCGACCCAGCCCTGCCCGGAGATCCTGGTGTTCCACAGGCCCTGTCCGGCGAACTTCGCCAAGCCCTTGACCCGCTCGACGCCCCAGGTGAGGTGGGCGTCGAAGGCGAGCAGGTTGGTGGCGTTGACGGAGATGCCGTCGCCGTTGAGGTTGATCACGACGACGTTCGCCCCGTAGTCGGCGAGGTAGAGCAGGCCGTCGCCGGAGCACTTCATCAGGGGCGCGCCCTCGCCGGTCATCCAGTCCTTCGCGATCTGGCGCACAGCGGGCGGGTTGGGCTCGTACTGCACGAAGCCCTCGTAGGCGACCATCGACCCCACGCGCGCGAGGAGGTCGTGTCCGGTCTGCATGGCGACCTTCAGCATGTGATTGCCGTGGTTCTCCATGCGGGCGGTGACGGGTGCGGGGGCGTGGCCCGCGAGCTGCTGTGTCATGACGGGCTCCCTCAGACCTCGTACGGCTGGACGACGATGAAGTTCCCGGGCGCTGCCCGGAACTGGAGGTTGACGCTCTCCCCGGTGTCACCCGGGTAGGCGTTGCGGCGCATCCGCACCTGGCTGGAGACGACGACCTGGGCGGCGGCCGACCAGGCGACCACGGCGTTGCAGTCGGCGAAGGTGGTGGGCGTGACCGGCAGGACCACGGGCGTGCCGTGGGTCTTCACGACGATCGTGCCGGTGCCCGTGAACTGCATGGTGAACAGTGCGCCCCCGGGGATGCCGTGCCCCTCGATGCGGCGCACTTCGTACTGGAGGCCCTCGTCGAAGGCGAGCACGTTCTCGGCGGAGACACAGATGCCGTCGCCCTGGAGCTCGATGGGGTGCAGCATCGTCGAGTCCTCGGCGAGGAACACCTGTCCCTGGCCGGTGCAGCGCATCAGCTGCATCTCCTGGCCGGTCGCGTTGCCCACGATCCGGCCGGCGAAGCCGGCGCCCTTGTAGCTGAAGTCGACCTTGCCCTGGTAGAGCACCATGCTGCCCTGGCGGGCCAGCACGGGCTGTCCGCCGATGCCGAGGTCGACGCGGACGAGCTTCTTGTTCTGCTGCGTCCAGCGCTGCCCGGTGGGGGTCTCCTTGAACTGCTGGAGCGCGGCGGCGACACCAGGACCCTGCGGTGCTCCCTGGGGAGTTCCCTGAGGCGCTCCTTGCGGCACTCCGTAGGGGGCCTGCCCGGGCGGCTGCTGGCCGTAGCCCGGGGGCGGTGTGGGCTGGCCGTAGCCCGGGGGCGGGGCCGGGGCATGGGGTGCCTGGGGCTGGCCGTAGCCGGGCGGCGGCGGGGCCGTCTGGCCGGGGACCTGGCCGTACGGCGGCGGCTGCTGGCCCGGCTGGCCATACGGCGCGGGCGCCGGGGCCGGAGGCGGCACCGGGGAGCCGCCGGGCGGGGTGTGCATGGGCGCGACGATGGTCGGGGCGGCGTGCACCTGGGGTGCGGGCGCCGGGGCCGGAGGCGGAGTGGCGCCGGGCGGGGGCGCGAAGCCCTGCGCGGCGGGCTGGGGAGCGGGCGCCGGGGCGGGAGCCGGGACAGGGGGTGCTGCCGGTGCGGGAGCCGGGGCGGGTTCCGGAGTGCCGGGGACGCCGAACGCGGGCGGTGCGAAGCCCGGGGCGGCGCCGGTCTGCGGCTGCTGCGCGGCGGGCGCGGGCGGGGCGGGCGTCTCCTCCTCGGCCACCTCGCCGCCGAAGTTCTTCAGCAGCGCGTCGAGACCACCGTCGAAGCCCTGCCCGACGGCGGCGAACCGCCAGACGTCCTTCAGGTAGAAGTCGCCGAGCATCACGGCCCGTTCGGTGGAGAACTCCGAGCCGTTGAAGGAGTAGCGCGCCACCTCCTCGCCGCCGGCGACGATACGGATGTAGCCGGAGGCGATCTGCGACATCTGGCCGACGCCGTCGATCGTCGCCGTGAAGGACAGCTTCTGGATCTGCGGCGGGATCCGGTCGAGCGTCACCCGGAAGGACTCCGTGTCGCCCGCCTGGGCACCCAGGAGCTGAATGGACTCCTCGGGGGACTTCGGCTGGTTGAAGAAGACGAAGTACCGGTCGTCCGAGAGCCGTTCGTCGGCGTCGAGGCCGAAGCAGCTGATGTCGAAGGTCAGCCCGGGGCCGGCGATCTGTACACCTACGTACAGATCCGTGCCCGCGGTGAGGTCACTGATCCTGGCCTTGTGGCCGCGTTGGAATTCCCTGGCCATGCGTAACGACCGTCCCCCATCCAGAACGTGATTGCGTCGCGCCAGGCTAACGGCAAACTCGGACACCGGACGCGGTCGGTACAGACCCGGTACAGAACCCGGGCCCGGCCGTATCGGCTGCTCTCTCGCGGAAAGCGGTCACTCACCCCGGAGCGGGATCACGGGGGTGCTCATCGCGGGTGCACATACCGCGCTCGACTCACGGGACACTCGACCGGGGCCACGGGACGCTCAGCCCTCGGGACTCTCACCCCGCGCACCGGGCACATGGGGCAACCGCTCGGCCGCGGCCACGCCTTCGAGGTAGCCCCGGGCCCGTTCCGTGCGCGGATAGGCCTCCAGCAGCGCCCAGAAGCGGGGGCCGTGTCCGGGGACGAGCAGATGGGCGAGTTCGTGGAGGAGGACGTAGTCGACGACGTACTCGGGCATGCCCTGGAGACGGTGGGACAGGCGGATACTGCCCTCGGACGGGGTGCAGGATCCCCAGCGGGTGTTCTGGTTGGTCACCCAGCGCACCGAAGCGGGCCGCGCCCGCCCGTCGAAGTACTGGTCCGAAAGGCGCCGGGCCCGCTCGGCCAGCTCGGCGTCGCCGAGGGCCCGCTTGCTCTCCTGGGCGGCCAGCTTGTCGAGCATGACGTTCACCCAGCGCTGCTCCTCCGCCTCGGACATCCGGGCGGGGATGAGCACCACGGTGCGATCGCCCTCGCGGTACGCGGAGACCGTTCTGCGGCGGCGGGCGCTCCTGCGGACCTCGATCGCGCTCGCCCCCGAGCCGCTCGGCGGCTGGCTCGTCGTGCTGCGTGGCTTTCCGGCGCGGTGCAGTGGGTCGGCGGGCACGCCCCGACGTTACCCGCTGTACCCGGGGAAGTCCCGGCTCCGAGGGGGTTGGATGGCGGTGCTCCCCGCCGACCGCCGGATTTGTACGACGAATACCGGCACCTGTGGACAACTTTCTGCAGCCGGTGACGGGTTTGGGCATGCTGGCTGTTGTCGGCGAAGCGCCGGACAGGCCCGTGCCCGGAGCAGGCGGCCTGTGACCGGGTCGACGCGCGGCATACGGGGACGATCTATGGCATACGGGGGGCCTGTCATGCATCCGATGGTGAAACCCGCGCTCAGGCGCGGCTGGCGCGACCTCAACACCGTGCAGTTCGGGATGACACCGGCGCATGCGATGACGCTCGGCCCGATGGACCTGGCGACGGGCAGCTTCCTGGATCTGCTGAACGGCACACGGGGGATGGAGCTGCTGCGTGAGGAGGGGCGCCGGATGGATCTGCCCGACGGCCATGTCGACGGGCTGGTGCGGCGGCTCGCCCGGGCCGGGCTTCTCGACGACGCGCGGGGCGGCGGGCCGGCCGCCGACGCCCTGCGGCAGAAGAAGGAGGTCCTCGACCGGCTGCGTCCCGACCTCGCTTCCCTGTCCCTGACCACCTCGGCACCGGGTGACGCGATGCGGCAGCTGGCCGCCCGGCGCTCACAGCGTGTGCAGGTGCGGGGCGCGGGCCGGGTCGGTGCCGTGCTGGCGTCGTTGCTGTCGGGGGCGGGCGTGGGCGAGGTCGACGTGCGCGACGGTGGCCGTGTGGAACCGTGGGATGTCGCGCCGGGCGGGCTTCCCGCGGAGGCCGTCGGCGACCGCAGGGACGAGTCGGCCCGCCGGGCCGTGCGCCGTGCGGCCCCGGACCGGCCCCCGCGCCGCGCGGCAGCCCGGACCTCCCCGGAGGAAGGCGACCCGGGCTTCTCGCTGGTGATCGTCGCCCCGCGCGACGATGTCGCCGTGCACGCGCCCGACCCGCCGGCCGCCGAATCCCTGTTGTCCTCCGGGACACCCCATCTGTACGCCGGGGTGGTGGAGGGGACCGGGGTGGTCGGCCCACTGGTCCTGCCCGGAGAGACGGGCTGCGCGGGGTGTCTGCACGAGAGCCGCACGGACCGGGACCCGGCCTGGCCTCGTCTGTTCGCCCAGTGGCGCTCCGGCAGACAGCGACAGGTACGGCCCTGCGACCTGACGCTGGCCACTACGGTGGCCGGACTGGCCGCCGCCCACGCGCTCGCCTTCCTGGACGGCCGGGTTCCGTCGAGCGCTGGGGCGCGCTGGGAGGTCTCCGTGCCCGGTCTTCACTGGCATGCGCGGCCGGTCCGGGCGCATCCGGCATGCCCGTGCGGGGCGGCGGAGAGAGGAAAGGGGGAGCACCCCTCGGAGGATGGGGAGTCACACGAGACAATGGCGGTGCAACGGCCGTCGGCGCAGTGCCGTAAGGCAGCGGCGAAGCGGCCGGCTGGGACTTGGAGGGCGCATGTCTGATCTTCCCCGGAAGGCGGTCACCCGGACCGCCAAGCTCGCCGCGCTCCCGCTCGGCATCGCCGGGCGGGCGACCTGGGGATTCGGCAAGCGAATCGTCGGCGAGTCCGCGGAGCTCGTCGGCCGCGAACTCCAACAGCGCACGGCCGACCAGCTGTTCAAGGTGCTCGGCGAGCTCAAGGGCGGCGCGATGAAGTTCGGCCAGGCCCTGTCCGTCTTCGAGTCCGCGCTGCCCGAGGAGGTGGCCGGCCCCTACCGGGCCGCGCTGACCAAGCTCCAGGAGGCGGCGCCGCCGATGCCGACGCGCACCGTGCACGCGGTACTCGAGGAGCGGCTGGGCGAGGGCTGGCACGAGTTGTTCCTGGAGTTCGAGGACAAGCCCGCCGCGGCGGCCTCGATCGGCCAGGTGCACCGCGGGGTGTGGCATGACGGCCGCGAGGTGGCGGTCAAGGTGCAGTACCCGGGCGCCGGCGAGGCCCTGCTGTCCGACCTGAACCAACTGAGCCGCTTCTCCCGCCTGCTCGGCCCGCTGATCCCCGGCATGGACATCAAGCCGCTGATCACGGAGCTGAAGGACCGCGTCTCGGAGGAGCTGGACTACGGCCTGGAGGCCCAGGCCCAGCAGGCCCACGCCGAGGAGTTCACGGACGACCCGGACGTGATCGTGCCGCAGGTGGTGCACCAGTCCGACCAGGTCCTGATCACGGAGTGGATCGACGGCATCCCGCTGTCGGAGATCATCTCGGACGGCACCCAGGAACAGCGTGACAGGGCCGGCCAGCTCCTGGCCCGCTTCCTGTTCTCCGGCCCCGCCCGCACCGGCCTGCTGCACGCCGATCCGCACCCGGGCAACTTCCGGCTGCTGCCGGGCGGCCCGCACGGTGAGGACGACTGGCGCCTGGGCGTCCTGGACTTCGGCACGGTCGACCGTCTCCCTGGCGGCCTGCCGGCCACCATCGGCGAGTCCCTGCGGATGACCCTCGACGGGGAGGCCGAGGCGGTCTACGAGCTCCTGTGTGCGGAGGGGTTCGTGAAGGAGACCATAGAGCTGGATCCCGACGCGGTACTGGACTATCTGCTGCCGATCATCGAACCGGCCGAGGTCGAGGAGTTCACGTTCACGCGCGGTTGGATGCGCAGCCAGGCGGCCCGCATCGCGGACCCGCGCTCCCCCGCGTACCAGCTGGGCAAGCAGCTCAATCTGCCGCCGTCGTATCTGCTGATCCACCGGGTGACACTGAGCACGATCGGCGTGCTGTGCCAGTTGGGGGCTACGGTGCGGCTGCGCGAGGAGTTGGAGGAGTGGCTGCCGGGGTTCATCCTGGACGACCCGGCGGACAGCGAGGAGTCGGTGGTCGAGGCATGAGCCTCAGAGGTCCTAACAAAGGCGTTGGACGTGGCGGTGGGTGATGAGGCAGGTGGCGAGGCCGAGGAAGGCTTCGTGGATGTCGTCGCGTCTCTCCCAG
>NZ_JBEXSR010000079.1:0-18864 GCF_040613735.1 Streptomyces sp. NPDC006235 | reverse complement strand
ACAAGCGCGACTACATCTTCAACGGCACCCTGACCGTCACCGCGATCGTGATCTGGCTCCGCGACACCGTCCAAGAGCCATCAGAAACGGCCTAGAGGGGTGGGCGGGATCCCCGACCGCCCCCGCCACGGGGGTCCGCATGGTACCGGGTGGCGGAGAGAGCCGCTCGGCGACACGCACCAGGGCTTCGCTCCCCGGCTGCGCGGCGACATGGAAGTGGGACGGCTTCACGGGGGATAGGTCCCCGCCCCACACGACCGTGCCTTCGCAGTCCAGGAGGATGTCCCGCACGATCAACTCGTGGTGCGGCCACAGGCCTTCGGACCCGCCGAGGGGGTAGGCGGCGGGATGGAGGCAGAGGGCGGTCCCCGAGAGGTAGTTCGACTCATACTCCGCGGCGACGGTCCGGCGTGTGGTGTGGCCGCTGACGCCCCCGCCCTCCCCGGTGTCGAGGGGCGCGATCTCGTAATGCCACCGGCGCGCGACGTGCAGCAGGACAGCGGCCACGGGCCCGTCACGCAGGTCCACGGCGGCCGATGAGCCCTCCACCGCATGGGTCCTGATGGCGTCCGGGCTGATGGACCATCCGTTCGCGGATCTGTCCCGGGTCTATGCGGCGTTCCTCGCCCCCGACGCGGAGACCTGGGCGGCGGCCGGGCCGGCCTGGCCGATCCAGGTTGCCACGGCGGTGGCGGCCCCGGCGGCGAGGACGCCCCGGCGCGTGAAGGCGCGACTCACGCTGTTTCCCCTTCCATGCGTCGGATGATGACGGCGTGCATTCCCTCGACGAACGAGTCGAGCTGGTCCGAGGGGATCCTGTCCGGTTGCTGGTCTTCGTCGGCGGGCAGGAACCTCCACTTGGCCAAGTCGAAGAAGGACCAGGGCTCGAAATCCAGCAGCACGTTCCGCACGGCCGCCCGGAAGGTAGCGGCGCTGCCGCCGAACCGGCTCTCGTAGAAGTGGGTGAACCGCTTCCCTGCCCGGTTCGGTCCATCCCAGAAGTGATACGTGAACAGGGCGTCGGACAGCAGCCTGTCGTCCCCGCCACCGGGCTCGCCGTCCGTGCCGAACAGCATCTGGGAGAGGTTGTAGGCGTCGACGTCGGCGATGAGGTTGTCACTGCCGAACCGGGACTCCACCGTGGCGGATCCGACGACCTGGACACAGAAGTCCTTGCCGGACATCGAGCGGTGGTTCTCACGCCACTGCGTGTAGGCGTTGAGGATGTCCCCTGCCCATCCGCAGCCTTCTCCTATCGTCACGTCGGTGCCACTGCCGGGGTGGGCGTAGTGGCCCTCGGCGGCGGCGCCGAAGTGCGCGAGGGTGATGTAGTGGTTCGCCCGCGGGTCGTAGTAGGTGAGCCTGTCTTCCGGCTTTATGCCCTCGGCCGCGCAGGCATCCGTGACCTCCTGCCAGATGGCGCCTAGGACGGCCGCCCATATTCGCTCGCGGTAGTTCGGTTCGGCGGAGCGCAGGAAGGCGAGCGTCGCGTCGATCACCGAGCCCCGGGGAGGTCCGGAGCCCATGGCGGAGATGACGCCCTCGACGCTCTTCACGAAGTCGATGTACCCCCGCAGGCTCCCATCGCTCTGGCCGGCGGAGTCGAGGCGGGACACCCCTTGGTCGCCTTCCCACCGCCAGACGTTGGCGTCGAGGCCGTAGCCGGCCTGGAAGTCGTACTCGCGGATCTGGTTGAACGACCAGTTGTGCGGCATCGGGTAGCCGAGGTTCCCGGAGTACCCCCAGGACATGCCCGAGACGAACGACCAGCGGGCACCGGCCTCGCGGGAGACACGCTCGCAGACATTGCGGGTGCCGTACACGCCGAAGACGTAGCGGGCGCCGCTGTTCGCGAGGGCGTTGCGCACGCCGTGGAAATACTCCACGACGTTCGAGGTGATCTCGTGGTCCTGGGCGTCGTAGTCCACGGCGAAGTAGATGCAGGTCCCGTGCGGGAGGCCGTGCTCCCTGGCCTTGGCGTCGGCCTTGAGCCCCTGGTCGTACCCCTTCGGGTAGGTGAAGTTGGCCAGCTGGGTGCCGTTGTACTGGAACAGCGGGAACAGCCGGAGACCGCCGTTGATGATCTCCTGCGCCTCGCCGGGCTTGAGCGCCTTGCCGAGGTAGTACGGGTCGTCAGGAGGCAGGTGCTCGTCCAGGTACCGGCCGATGATCAGGTAGCGACTGTCCCGGAGGGCTTGGGCGCGTTCCATGCTCGTGTACGCGGCGGTGTCGCAGCCGAAGGCATCGCGCATGGTGTCACCGCAGGAGACGAGCAGCTGGGCCCAGGTCTGGAAGTTGTAGTTCTCGGCGTCGGTCGGGATCTGGGAGAACCTCTGGAAGGTGTGCACCCAGTCCTCGATGACGGACCAGAGGGTGTCCCCGAGCACGTTCTCTGGGTGGAAGTGGACGGCGCTGCCATTGCTGTCCCAGGTGGGGGAGTTGAACCAGCAGGCGGCATGGAACAGCACCCGCAGGTAGTAGGGCAGGTCGTCGCCGGTGCCCTTGGTCCGCAGGGCCTGCTTCGTACCGTCGCCGAAATTGCCGTTGATGGTGGCCTTGTCCAGACCGAGCTCGTACTGGACGGCCAGCATCAGCCCCTGCTGCACATCGCGCGAGTAGATGCCGTCGGTCGGCACCAGGTTCATGGCGGGGATGCGGATCTGCTGGACGTAGCGCCGGTTGAGGTGCTGCTGGATGAGCTTGGTGGTGCTGTTGCCGCCGGGCACGGTACGGAACTGGTCCATGCGCAACAGGGAACGGGTGACGCGGGCCCACAGGTCCGCGTCGAGGGGCTCGCGATAGTCGATACCCATGTCGTTGTAGAGCTCGGCGAGGGAGGTCCTGGCCCTCAAGTCCCATATGGCGGGATGCGCCGGGCCGTAGTAGCCCTTGCACCACAAGGCGGCGCTGTAGATGCGGATGATGTTCTGGTTGGTCTCCTTGTCGGGGAACAGGTAGCGCTGCCTCACCGCCGCAAGGGTGCCTGGCCCGAAGATCTTGGCGGTCGGGGAGATTCCCAGTTCGTGCTGGAGTGCCTGGGTGAGGCAGTCGACCGTCTCCCAGCCCGTTCTGCCGTTTGGTGTGCACGGCACGTACCCGGGCGCGTTCGCGTAGGTCTCGTTGAGCCACTGCTGAGCAGCCAAGATATTCGGGTCTTTCGACATGCACATCCTCCACGGTTCAGGTTCGTCTGCGCAGCGCGCGACGCGCGGTGCGCCGGGCGGGGCGGGGGAGTTGCCGGGTGGCCGGCGCGCGGGAGCGGCCGGCCGCGCCCCGGCCCCGGCGGGAGCGGGAACCGATGGGGCTCCCGTGCCGGAGGAGCGAGCGGGCTTCCCCCCGCCTCCCCACGGCACGGGAGCCTCGTGTGACGCGGCCCCTCGAGCTCAGCAGCGCGGCACTCCCGTTCCATGGCCGCGCTGAAGAGGCTCACTCTCGTTCCGGTCCGCTCCGCCGGTGCGGATCGTCGCTCCGCTCGGAGTGCCGGCTCGTCAGAGCCGGCTGCACTCGTCGGAGCCCATGGCGGTGACCGGCTTGTAGTACCACGCGAGCGCGTTGCGCGTCTGCGGGCCGTAGCCGCCGTCCACCGAGATGCGCTCCCTGGCCTGGGCTCGCTTGAGCGCGTCGCGCGTCCGTGGCCCGAAGTCTCCGTCCAGGACGAGCGATTCGCTGTAGCACTCGTTGAGGGACAGTTGCAGCGCCCTGACAGCAGCGCCGGAGGACCCCTCCTGCATCGAGCAGTTGAGGCTCAGGTACTTGCCGTCGCTCCAGGCGGGTATGCGTGCCTCCCCGCGCCACTCGATGAAGCTCTTGGCGCTGGTATAGGTCGCGTTGCAGCCGCTCGCGGCCGCGGCCGGCCCGGCGGTGCCGACCACGGCGGCGCCGGACAGCAGGGTCACTCCTACGGCGAGAGCCGTCGCTCTGGTGCGGAGGGTGCGGTTGATCTCCATGAAGTCTCGTCCTGTCGTGTCACGTCGCGTGGAGGCGGCGGCAGTTGATAATCGGCATACGGTGGCGGACCCGAAGCGGCGCGCCCTGGCGCGATATGCCGGAACGCTCACTGCTGAAACGTAACCAGCGGCAGATCAGCCGGGCTGCCTCTCCCCCGGGCAGAGGGGAAGACGAGAGGCCGCGGAGCGCACATTTCGTTGGTGTCGTCTGTAGATCGCCCCAGGCGCAGTCGCAGCCGGGTGAAGCAGACTGTAGGGAGGGCTGGGGATGGCAGCAATGCGCATGGTGCGCAGTTGCGGGGTGGCGGCTGTTCACGGTGCACGGTCGGCGATGCGGAACGCGTGGATGAGTTCGTGGGTGCCGGGGCCTGGGGTCTGGAGGCTGCGTTTCAGGCGTTGTTCGGCGGTGCGCAGGTGGGCGCGAACGGTGGTGCGGCTGATGCCGAGGGTTTGGGCCGTTCGCTGGGCATCGGTGCCGGCTTCGATCCAGGCTCGCAGGGTCTGGTGCACGGTGCGGTCCGTGCCGGGCTGCAGGGGTTGGAGGAAGGCGTGGGCCCAGGTGATGGCCGCTTCGGTGGACAGCAGACTGTCCACCGAAGGGGTCGGCAGATGCTCGGCTACGGCGTTGTTGTCGGGTGGCGGGAGGTCGGTGATCGCCAGGGCCAGGGAGAGTTCGGCGCGGCTGCGGGGGTCCTGCAGGTTGAGGCCGAGGGCGTCTTGGACACGCGTCAGATGGGCGGTGACGGTGTTGCGGCTGATGTCGAGCAGCCGCGCGACGCCGGAGCGGGGGAAGTTCAGGGCAAGGCTGGTGATGTCGAGGGTGAGCCGGGGGGCCTCCCTGATCGGCTCCAGGAAGGCATGGGCCCAGGCGAGGGCTTGTCGACGGGGGAGCAGTCCGGCCAGTGGTGGCCGGCCGTGGTAGTCGGCGACCCGTTCGGGCGTGTGGCAGGCGACGGCCAGGGCATGGCGGGCTTGATCGTAGGCCTGCGCGGTGGCCGGTAAGGGCACGGGTGGGCTGATGCCCAGCGCGTAGTGCGGGTTGTCTCGCACCAGCGCCCGCAAGGGCGCCTCCAGGCCCCACTGCCGGGGCGGTAGACGGCCGGCCTTCCTCGTGCGCCCCGGGCCTGCCGGGAGGCCGTCATGCAGCTGCTCGGCCGCCGACCCAGGTAGGCATCGACGAGGAGGTCGCTGCTGCGGGAGCGTCGTTGTGGTGGCCGCGGTCCGGCCGCACCGGGGCGGGCGGTGGCGTCGCCGAGACGTGGATCGGCTCTCGTACGGCGCCCGCCGCCAGGGCCGTCGCCCGGACCGCTCGTGATTTCTCGCCGAGTGCTTCGCCGTCTGCCGGTCTCCTGGTCGCGTGGGAACGCGCCGACGGGCGCCGGGCCCGCCCCGCAACCCACGTGCGGACGGGTCGACTTCGCGGCTGTCGGGCGGGCAGGCTGAGGATTGTTGTCGGCCGATCAGCGAGGGGAGGGTGTTGATGCCACTGACCGCCCGCCTGCACGGGCACGGGACGCTGGATGTGACCCTCGAAGGTCTCGGTGCCGGCATGGCATGGGAGGCGGTGTACCGGGTGCGGCCGCGCCCGGGGCTGACCTGCACCGACTGCGGGCTGCCGATGCACGCGAAAGTCTCTGGCCACGGCGGGCGGTTCTTCGCGCACGACCGCCGCAGCACCAACTGCGCGGCCGCCGACGAGACGGAGGAGCACCGGAGCCTGAAGCGAGCTCTGGCCGCCGCCGTACGTCAGGCCGGTCACCAGGCCCAGCTGGAGGCGATCGCCGACCACGGCGGCTGGCGGGCCGACGTCCTCGTCACCGCTCCCGGGGGCGGGCTGACCGCGCTGGAGGCACAGCTGTCCTCCGCGGCCGTCGACGACGTCCTCGAGCGCACCCGCCGCTACAAGGACGACGACGTCGGCGTGGTCTGGTTCACGCACCGTGCCGCGCGCTGGCTCTCTCAGGTTCCCGCCGCCCGCCTGTATCGCCCCGCCGGGCCAGACGGGCCGTGGAACCGTCTGCACCCGCTCGTGAGCCGGTTCAGCGTCGTGGCCTGCTCGGAGGTCTGCGACCCGAGCCCGTTCTGGCACGGCCTCTTTCACGCCGGCTGGGACCACGGCGAGGCACGGGAGGTCCCCCAGTTCGTTGCTGACGTTCTGCACGGCCGCCTCGTCCCCCGAACCCTCACCACAGCCCTGGGCACCCGCTACGACGGCTGGGCCGCCCCCGAGGACGTTAGGGCAGCCGACGAGTACGCCGCATCGACGCAGACCACGCCGCCGACACCCGCATGACGTACGGCGCCCCCACCGCGGTGCAGAAGCCGAGGATCATCCTCGTCACGGCGACGCCGCCCGTGAACCGCCCGCCCCGCCGCGCCCGGGCATGCGGCGCGTAAGGCCGTCGAGGAGGCGTACGCCGCCGAGTTCGCTTACCACGGCTACACCTGGTAGCCGCCTCAACCGCGGCCGGCCTGCTCCCCAACGGCGAACTGGGGGGAGGGGGAGCGGGCCGGCGGCTTCGCAGGGTGCCTCCATGCGCCGGACTCTGCGCCCGCCCCGGTCAGCCGCACCAAATCCTCGGCGAAGTGCGGATAGCCAGAGCGTGATCAAGTTCCGGAAGGGTTCGGGTTGTTGGTGATACCCAGGAATGGGAGGGCTCGTTCGGGGTTGTCCCGGATGCTGCGGGTGGTCTTGGCGATGTTGGTTGCTCCTGCGGCCTTGAGGGTGCCGATCGCGAGGTTGCGGAGGGCGGCCATCGCGCGGGGTGCGGTGCCGGCGTGAACGGTGGAGGCGTCCTCGGCGAAGGTGACGTCTCTGATGTGGTGGCTGGAGTTTTCGATGGCCCAGCGTCCGCGCAGGTAGGAGGCCAGTTCGGCCGGAGTGGTCTGGTGAGCGTCGAGGCTGGTGACCGCGTAGACGGTTTCGCGTGTCTCTTTGCGTCCGGTCTGCTTGCGGCGGCGGTGGACGCGCAGGGCGAGTCTCGCGTACGGGAAGGCGATGCCGCCGAGATTGTCGTTGATGGCGACGCCTTGATCGAGCGGGACTCGCGGCGGCCGTGGCCGACGTTGGATGAGGTGTGCTGGACAGGGACGGCCGTCCAGTCCAGGCGGTCCAACTGGGCCCAGGCGGTGGGCTGGTTGGTCTTGATGACGGCGACGTAATGCGCCTGTTTGGTGTTGACGAGCCAGGCGACGTTGGCCTGCACCGAGTGCAGGGCGTTGAAGGTGATCACGTCTCCGCTCAGGTCGAGCGGTGCCAGCAGGGGCCGGAAGTGTGTTGTCTCGTTGGTCTTGCGTCCGATTTCGGTCTGGGCCAGCGTCACGGGGCAGCCGTGGGTGAGCGCGGAGAGCAGGTGGCGGCGGGGCTGTTCAAGTCTGGCCGAGCCGCGCAGGGCCTTGCCGTCGACTGCGATCGCGCGTCGTCCGGTCCGCCCGGCCGGAAGTCCGGCCGCTTGGCCTGCCTCGCCATGACGCCTGGTCAGCCAGGCCCCGACCGCCGTGTCCAGGGCATCGCCGTCAAGCCGTTCCAGGTCCCGGCCGATCGCCGACCGGGACGGAGCTTGTCGCCACCGCAGGAGGTGTCGGCGCACGCCCAGCGCGTGCAGCACTCCGCTATCCGCACGCGCTCCCCATTCGGCGAGCTCATCGATGCTCCGGGCGCCCGAGACCGCCGCGGCCGCGCAGACCAGCAGGACCGACGTCAGCGAGTACCAACGGCCCCGCCGGGAACGCGGATCGGGCACCGTCTGCAGGAAGGGACGCAGATCGGCTACGTCGTCGGGCCCGAGCGGCCCCAGCTTCGCCAGCACGGCAGGGATGGGAGAGGATGGAGCAGCGAACACGGGCAACCTCATGATCATTTGGCTTCGACACCACAATGATCACGAAGCCCATGTCCGCTCTACCCGGTTACCTACGCACCCCCAGAAACTTGCGCAATCCCTGGCACCTGGGGCCCGACCTGCGAGTTCAAGATGAAGCGATCTCAATGACGGCGGAAATGCAAAGCTCCCTGCATCGGGGGTGAACTCGTGGCCATTGACAACCCAATCGTGTGGATCGCAGCTGTCAGATCCTCGCGGTCGACGCCCCAGCCCCCGCCTCACCGGGTCCACAATCGCCATGACGGCGCCATCGATCCATGTCTATCGCCGTCAGAGGGTCACCGTTCGGCCGTCGTCGAGACCTACTGCTGTCAGTGCTGGCCACCCGACTGGCTATGCGTGCTGTCTGCCGCAGCCCAGACGCTGGTGGCGATCGAGCCAGCCGCCGCGGCGGCGGTTCGGTGACCGGTGAGCCCTTTCAGCGATACGGGCCTGGCGGGCTTGTCGCCGACTGCGGGCACGTCGGCGAACAGGGCCACGGTGAGGGCGAGGCGGGGACCGTAATCGATGTGCCACGTCGTACGCGTTCCGGCGGAGCCGGTGGACTCCTTCGGTGCGCCGCCGGATGTCCGCGCAGGCAGCACATTCACGGCCCGTGTGGCGTCGGCCGCACTCATCGCTCGCTGGGCGCTCGGTTGCTCTGTGTAGAGCACCTGACTCCCGCGGGTGATCTTCGTGACGGAGTAGGGGGCGGCATGGCGGCCCTGGGCGGCCAGTGCCGCGTAGGCGGCGGCCACCCGGAGTGGTGTGGGCGTCGCCTCACCGGCGAGGTCGCGCAATGGGCCCCGCAGTCGGAGGCCGTGGAACGGGCGCAGTGCCGAACCGGCCTCGACGGCGCCGTTGAGGGCATCGTTGAACGGTTGACGGGCGTAGTCGAAGCCGCCGCACAGCACACGTATGGCACCGTCTCCGGGCACGACCCCGGCGATGGCCGCATGTGTCCGGGGCTGGCCGGCAGCGCTCTGCCCTTCGCCCGTCGGCTCCTTCCGGTCGGCAGTGTCGAAGTCCCCGACGCCTTGGGTGCGGACAGCCTCGACGGCGGTGTCCTGAAGGCTCAGATCAAAGGTCGTGTGGACGGTGTATCCACTGCGAGCGAGCTCGTCCTGGTCGATGCCGAGTCTCTTGGCAGCCTCGGCAGCCGCCACATCCATCAGGTACTGCCGCTGCCCTTCGGTGCGGCCTGGTGGAAAGCGGATGAAGACCGGGAAGCGCGCGCGGGCACGCTCGGCCGGACTGACCGAGCCGTCTGCGGCCATGGCGTCGAGGACCCACGTCCAGCGCTTCACCAGTTTCTTCGTGATCTGGGGATCGGCTCCGGCACGCTCGTAGTAGGACGGAATGTTGACGATCGCCGCCAGCGCGGCACTCTGGCTCAGTGTCAGGTCGCCGACGTTCACCCCGAAGTAGACACGCGCGGCCGCCTGCACGCCGGCGGCTGCCCGCCCGAAGTACACCGTGTTCAGATAGCCCTCGAGGATATCCTCCTTGGAACGGGTACGGCTCAGCTTCAGCGAGATCAGCGCCTCCCTCACCTTGCGGGACATCGACCGTTCAGGGCTCAGCAGCGCGTTCTTGACGTACTGCTGAGTGATCGTCGACCCACCTTGGGGCTCGCCTCCGCAGCAGGTTGCGAGCGCGGCGCGGGCGATCGAACTCGGGGAGACGCCGGAGTCCTGCCAAAAGGAACGGTTCTCGGCGGCGATCACCGCTTCCTGCAGGTGTGAAGGGATACGGGACAGCTGAACCTGCTGCCGGTCGACCGGCCCCCGGCGGCCTATGTAGAGACCGTGCACGTCCACGAACACCGTGCTCTGCGACACCGCATCCGGATGCGGCTCGGGAATGTCCACCACCCAGTAGGCGCCGAACAGAGCGCAGGTGAGTCCCATGGCCAGGGTCAGGAGCAGCACCAGCAGGCGGCGGAGCAGCCGCCAGCGGCGTCGGCGCCGCCCTTGTCGAACCAGCCGCGACGGCGATCTCCGGCGTGCGCGGCCGGGTCGGCGTGCGCGTGATGCGGCCTGGACGGCTCGGGTGCGTCGCCGGTTCCGGTTCTGATGTTGTTGTGGGGTAGGCATCATCGGTTCCGTCATGGCGCTCGGCCTCACAGACGCTCAGCGGCTGGTCGTGTCGGCCAGGGCAACCGAGGCGGCCACCGCGCGACCATCGGCGCCGAAGCACGTGACCCGCCCAGGCCAGCTCGACGAAACGGGCTCGTCGAGGAAGAACGCCGCCCAGCCGGACCTGCCGGACAGGGTGAGAACCTGCGCGTACTGCGTTTCCCCCTGACCTGAGGGGCCGAAGCTGACGGCCACCTTGGCGATGTCGTCACCGTGACAGACCCCCGCGAGTATCCATTCGCCGGGGCGCCCCACCTTCTGAGCGCCGACACCCTCGTCCACGTCGCGGTGGTCGAGGGACCAGCGCTGCGACGTGCCTCCGTCTCCGTCGTACACCACGTTGAGCCTGCCGTCCGCGCTCAGCGTCACCTTGCCGATCCGCCCCACCGGGATCTCCTCGCCCGGCGTCACTACACGCACCACCCCGCGACGGCCCGGGGAAGACGGCACGGGCGCCGCGGGCTCCACGGTCCGCTGGCCGAGCACCGGCGAACCGCCGTCCGACACGGGCAGGAACCGCACGCCGAACACCAGGGCACCTGGCGCGAGTACGAAGCACACCAGTGCCCTCGTGACGCGGCGCCGCCGACGAATCCGCCGTCCCCGCCGCACGACGGTGGCCACAGGAGGAGGACCGGCGGGCAGGAGAGCTGCCGTCTCGCGCAGTGCGGTGGACAGATCCTGATGGACTCTCATCGGATGGCGCCTTTCTCCCCGGCGGCTGCTGCCTGCGCCGGCCTGCGTCCGAGTTCTCGTTGGGTGACTCCGCCGCCGAACTCCGCAGCCGTGTCCTTCAGCACGGCCAGTACGTCGTCCTGCCGCAGTCGGGCGAGCGCCCGGGTCACCTGACTGCGCACGGTGCTCGCCCGGATGCCGAGCACCGCGGCGGCCTGAGCATGGGTCATGTCGGCGAAGTAGCACAGCGTGACGGCGGCCCGCTGGCGGTGGGGCAGCCGCGCGAGTGCTTCCAGTAGAAGCGAGCGCTCGTGTATCTCTCCGGTTCTGTCGGGCACCGGGGTGTCGGGAATGAATCCGCTGACCCACTCGCGCACCTTGCGCCGACGCAGCCGGTCCACGTTGACGTGAATCATGATCTGCCAGACGTAGGCGTCCACGTCGTCGCTGCGCTGCACCCGGTCCCACTTGACGTAGGACCTGGCCAGCGCGGTCTGGGCCAGCTCCTCGGCATCGTGGTGATTGCCGGTCAGCAGATACGCGGTCCGCAGCAGGCGCGGCCACCTGCTCACCATGAAGGCGCGGAAGTTCTCTTCGTTCTGGTCGTTACGTATCTTCAATCAGGATCCTGCGAGGTTGTCTGTGGTGGGTTCCGCGTCGCCACCGCGCCGTCGAGGGTGATGCCATCTGCCGAGGACGGTGCCGTCAACCGCGTAGCCGACGACGTCGACCGCCGCGTGACCCGCTGCCTTCACGGGCATTCCGGCCGGGCTGGTGGCGGCCGGCAACCGCTCCGTGTAGAACGCCGCCCATCCGGGTGTTCCGGCAAGAGTCATGATCCGCGCGTCCATCGCGGTGCCGCCTGACCGCACGGTGACCCGCCCGAGCTGACCGGGGCCGTGATAGAGGCCGATGAGCATCCGGGCAGGGCTATCGCCGAGCGTGACCGCTTTGATCGCCCCGGCCGGAACACTGTCGCTGCGCAGCTTGATCGTCGATGCCCCACTCCCTCTGCGCGGCGCTGCAGGGGATATGAGGACTTCGCCGGCGGTGGTCAGCCACATCGTGCAGTCCTGCGTGTCGATGCGCTCGCCGGTTGTGACAACGTGCACCCGGGCCGCAGTGGCTACGGCCTGTTCCGGCTGTTCCGAGGAATGCCCTCCAACCGTGACGGTCCCCTCCGTCGCCCCCGTGATCCCCTGGTCCGGCTGCGTGATGGTCACCATGCCCCCCATCACGATGGTGGAAGCACCAACCGCAGTGAGTGCCATGACCCTGGTGGGTGGCGGATGCGAGCGCATCCTCTTGTGCCTCATTCCGTCTCCGAGGTCTCCGACAACGTCTTCACACAACAGACGTCACAGCGGAGTCAAAGTGCTGCTCCTTCTTTAAGATCCACTTCGACTGGCGAGCGGGAGGCCGAGCAGCCCGGCACGATGTGTCCCTGGTCAGAGGCGTGTTGCCTGCCCGCACAGGCAACTATCGCGGCCGGAACGCGCTGCTGTGCACTCACCTGATGAGCACGGCCGGGCTACGATCCGGCCAGACACTTGGCACACCGAAGTGCGGGTGGTAGCCGACTGGCCGCCTTCGGGATGTACTACGCCGGGCGGTGCCCCGAGTCAGTTCCGAGTTCGGCGCCCGAGGGCTTTCAGAACGGTCCCAAGCTGCCGCACCGGTTCATGGCCGACCATTCGCAACACGACCGTGCCCGCTCCGGCCGCTTCCAGTTCGCGGACCCGTTCGGCAGCTTCATCAGCCGTGCCCGAGACCGTGAATACCTGCTCCGGCGAGCGGCCGAGCCAGGCTCCGTGGCCCTCGACACAGGGCCGCAGCGCCCGCGCCACCTGCTCGGCATCGTCGCCTACAGAGCAGAAGGCAAGTACCGTCAGGGCGTGGTCAGCAGAGGCCCCGCCCTTGTCGACCAACGCCCGAGCGCTCTCCACATCATGCGGGCCGTGGCCCTCGGCGATCAGTGTGCCGTCCGCAACTCGCCCGGACAGCTCCAGCGAGCGGGGCCGCACCACGCCCGCGACCACGGGGGGCGGCTCGACAGGCGGATGCACCAACCGGATGTCGGCCAGTCGCACCTCCCGCCCTTCCAACTCCACGCGCTCCCCGCGCAGCAGCGCACGCACGGAGCTGATCGTCTCCTCCAGCAGGGCGAGCGGCGAGCGTGCCGCGACGCCGACCGAGGCCATCCACTCCGGCACCCCGTGCCCGATCCCGGCAACAAGCCGCCCCGGGAACACCCGCGTCAGCGTCGCCAGCTCCATCGCCAACAACGCCGGACTGCGCAACGGCGCGGGCATGATCCCGATGCCCACCCGCAGTCGCTCCGTCGCTCCCAGCGCCAGGGAAGCGGCCGAGATCCCCCCGTTCCATCCGAGGTCCTCGACCACCCACAGGTCGTCCACTCCAAGCGCCTCGACATCCCGCGCGAACCCGGGCAACCCCTCCGGGGCCCAGTCGCGGTCGTACATCACACCGATTCGAAGGTTCGTCACGCACTGAAACCTATGTCCGGTTCTGGTGAGTGATCAACGCTCCGGGGCAAGCGTTCAGGGCGTCGGCACTGGTGGTCTCCGAAGTGCAGGGCACGTTCCGCTCTTCAGTAGGGCAGAGGGTATGTCCGGCGCCACAATCGCGGCCCCGTGCACCGCACGGTTTCTTCGATGTCCCGCAGTAGGAGCACGCCGAGGCGTCGTCCGACGCGTTGGGGGTTGCTCGAGTTCGTTGCACGCGCTGTGTGACGTATGCCTCGTTCCTCGGGCGCCTTTCCCGGCGTACTGCTGTAACGATCGCCTGACCGGGACCACTACTCGATGACAGAACACACCGGGAGGGACAGGAGGTGCGGTGTGCCAGACGACGCGGATCGTTTCACCGCAATCTACGACGGCTGTCGGCAACGCGTGTGGGCCTACGTGGTCAGCCGCGCGGGACGACAGGTCGCCGACGAGGTGGTGAGCGACACGTTCACCGTGGCCTGGCGCAGGCTCGACGACGTACCGGAGCAGCCGCTGCCATGGCTGCTCGGGGTCGCCCGCAACATCCTGCGGGACAGCGTCCGGGCGGAGGCCAGGCGCGCGACGCTCGCCGCCGAGCTGCGCGCCTGTACGGACCACGCCGAGGCGGACGTCGCCGAGGACGTGTCCGAGCGCAGCGCGCTGCTCAAGGCGCTGGCCACGCTGCCGGAGGACGATCGCGAACTGCTCATCCTCTCCGCGTGGCAGGGACTGACCCCGGCGGAGGCGGCCCGCGTGGTCGGCTGCTCGCCCATCACCCTGCGGGTCCGCCTGCACCGGGCGCGTGTGCGCCTCAACCAGGCCGCGTCGGCCTCCCCGCTCATGCAGGAGGCCGCAACCGCGCGGCGCGTGTCCACCCGAGCCCGGATCACCGTAGGAAGGGAAGCCCGGTGAAGAACGACGTCCTGCAGCGCCTGGCCGCCGCCCGCCCCGCCCACCTCGACCCCGACCTCCCCACGCCCCCGCAGGTCCGGCAGGAGGAGCTCGCAACGTTCATGAGCCTTCCGCGCGCGACGCGCAGGGCTCGCGCCGCCACCCGCACGCAGAGGGTGCCCTACCCCCTCCTGTCCGGTGTCGCCCTGGCCACGGCGACGGCGGTGGCGGCTGTGGTGATCACCGACACAGCGCCGGAACAGCCGAGATCCGTGCCTTCCGCGACGTTGGGCTCGGGCAGCCGAATCCTTCTCGCTGCCGCCTCTCGCGTCGAGCAGCAACCGGCCGGCTCCGGCAAGTACTGGTACGTGGAGAAGGAGTTCGCAGACCGCTACAAGGTGCCCGGCAAGAACTACAGCATCGACGTCCGCGGCGAGCAGCGGTGGTGGACGGCCACCGTCGGCAACAAGTACTGGTCGCAGTCGCTGGACACAGGGGCCCGCCCGTCCACGAAAGCCGATGAAGCGGCGTGGAAGGCGGACGGTTCTCCCAGGTCGTGGGACCTGGGGAACGACGCCGACGAGATCTACACCTACGCCGGCAAGGGCGAATTCGACCATGACGCGCCAGGCGGGAGCGCGGACAGCGTGCCGATGGGGGAGGTTCCCCTGCGCCTCCTCCCCGCGCTGCCCACCGATGCCAAGGCCCTCCGCAAGCGCCTGTTCGAACTGGTCGACAAGCACTACAACGGTCCCAAGCGGATTCTCGACCGGATCGTCGTCGAGGACGCCGTCCAGCTCGCCACGACCCTGCCGTCCACCCCGGCCCTGCGCGCCGCCGCCTACCGCCTCCTCGCGGCCGAGCCCGGCGTGCGCTCCCTCGGCGATGTCAAGGACCACGCCGGCCGCACCGGCTACGCCGTCGCTCTCACCGCCGAGTACACGCCCGGCATCGAACGCCGACTGATCTTCGACAAGTCGACGGGCATGCCGCTCGGCGAAGACACGGTGGCCACCCGCAGCGGCGACGGCAGAAAGAAGGGCGACCTGCTGAACTACACGACGTTCACGATGAAGTGGACCAACGAGGCGCCGCCGTTCAACACCGACTACAGCGACCCGCCGGCCGGCCTGCGCTCCGCTCCGGTCGACAAGCCGGACGCGGAGGCGGCTCGCTGATCCTGCCGGGCTTGCTGAGCGACGGACCCCGGGTCGACGGCCTGGGGTCCGTCGCGTTGATCACTGGGGAGACTTGTGCTGCTACAGGCCCTCCGGTCGGCTGCTCCCACGAGGCGAGCGCGGATTCCACGTGCTCGGCCACGACCATCCGCAACCGCCGCGACCAGCGCATACGCCGGGGCCTGTTCGTCCGCCTGAAGGTGTGCTCGATGCCCACGACCGGATCTTCGGTCTCGTCCTCGACCAGATCGTAATCAGCCGTGTGCGCTGGGCCGACCACTTCTTCGGGCAGGTCTTCGACCTCGTACAGGCCGAGTTCCTCACCTGGTAGACGCAGGCGCCGCCGGGCAGGGTGAGCATGAGCAGGGCTGCGGCGCGGGCGCGGCGGGTGCCGAGGGCTCGGTCGGAGGGATGCCCCTGGTCGCGCCGCGAGGTGGTCACGCCGGTTCGGGCGCGGCGGTAGCGGGTTTCGTCGTGCTGGGACGCAACAGGCCGAGAGCGTCGACCACGACAAGCGGGCATCGCACGCCACTTGATGCCGTTGTTCACCCGGTAGCGGATGGCAGTGAGTATCGCCCGGTTGTACGCCTCCGGCTGTCCTCCCCGGCCGCGCACCCAGCCCCGGCACCGACAGCAACGGCCGGATGGCCGCCCACCGCGCATCTGCATGTCCGACGGATACCTTCGTACCCGATCCGGCTGATCGGCCGCGTTGCCGAACCTGCACGCGAGGCAATCACATGACCGGGCATGCGACACCTGGGCCTCCTGATACTCGGACAGTGGGGTAGACCCGAGTTGCTTGAAGGAGGCCCTGACCTCATGGAGCGGCCACTCCAAGATCACCCGATCAGCAACCCTGTTCGTTCCGCAGTCCCGATGCTCGGCACGACAACGGCTTCCGAACCCAGCCCGTTGATCGGCGGCTTCTCACGCTGGGCAGACCGGAGCGGATCGTAGCCGCACGGTCCGACAAATCTCCGGCGCCCCGCTCGTCATATGAGCCGGAACACTTGGAGAATCGCGAAGACCAGGAGCGAGACACCGCAGCAGGCTTCGAGCAAACGTACGGCCACTGACGGCAGCGCCCTGCGCAGCACCACAATGAGCCCCGCCGAAACCAGGCACCACAGCATTGAGGAGGCCATGAACCCCGCAAAGAAGATGCCCAGCTCGGTCGTGTCGCCCGAGCCCAGGACGGCGCCCACCCCACCGGCCGCCCCCGACCAGTAGACGACGTTCCATGGGTTCGCCAGCGACATGCCCGCTCCCACAGCCATGGCCTTGCGATCCTGTTTGTCGCACGGCTCCGCAGTCGGATCGGACACCTTCCGCGCGAGTGCGTCGCGTAGGCCCGCTGCTCCCAACCAGGCCAGCAGCAAGCACCCGGTCACCGTGAGTGGCACGCGCAAGGCGGGCACCGCGAACAGCGCCCCCACGCCTGCCAGGCCGAGCACCGCCCACACTGCGTCGCCCACAAGCGAGCCGACCTGGACCGCGAAGGCCGGGCGGAACCCGCCCCGTATCCCGCGTCTCAGGGACTCGCTGAACACCGCGCCTGGTGCCGCGTTGAACACCAGCCCCAACCACATAGCCACCATGAAGATCTCGAACATGGCAGCCACTGTGCGTGGGGTCGGGCCGTCTGGTCTTGTCAGATGTTGATCTGGGACAGCCGACGGTACCGGCCCGGCGTGATGGCGTAGGCCGCGGAGAAGTGGCGGTGGAAATGCGCCTGGTCGGCGAAACCGAGCCTGTGCGCGACGTCGGCGACGGGCTCGCCCCTACGCAGCCGACGCCGCGCCTCGGCCAGCCGGGCCGACAGGTGCCAGGCGTAGGGCGGGGCGCCGGTGGCGCGGGTGAACGTCCGGATCAGATGCTCCCGGGACATGCCTGCCTCGTCGGCCAGCTCGGCCAGCCGGGGTGCGCCGGACAGGTCGGCGCGCAGCCGGTCAAACACCGCGGCGATCCGGGCGTCAGTGGGCTCTGGAGCACGCACGCGCCGTCCTGCGGCCAGGTCGAGCAGCCGCGACAGCACGAGCACCAGTCGCTCCTGAACGAGAGCAGCGGATTCGGCGGGCGAAGGGTGTCCCTCCGGTGCTAGCTTGCGGAATGCCCTGGCGGCAGCGAGAAACTCGGCGCGTAGGTGCGGAGAACGGACGACGGGCCGTTGGAAGTCGACTGTGGCATCGCCGGTCAGCGATTCCACCACCGTTGGCGGGACGTACCAGCTCACGGCCGCGAAGGACGTCTCGGGAGGGACCTGGGTGGTGCACGACTGGATTTGGCCGGGGTTGTAGACGGTGAACTCGTCCAGGCCCACGTCGAACGAGGTGCGATCCAGCCGGACCCGCTCCAAGCCGCAGAGGTTGACGCTGATCACGTACTCGTCATGGCTGTGCCGCGGGAACCCGCCCGACGGGGGACGCACTACCGTCAGCTGACCTCCGCCCCACTCCATGACCTGCATGCAGAGAGGCTACGGCAGGCCGCGAGCGTGGCCGGACAGGGGTGGAAACAGGAGGAACTCTGTTCGTTCAGGCAAGCCCGCTGATCGATACAACAACGGCTTCTCACCTTGATCATTGACCCTCGCTGCTGTTAGGCGGACGTGTTCGGTGAGGGTTTCGATTCGTTTCACGGTCTTCCCAGACTCGTGACGTGGGGCTGGTCTGCGGTTCTTCGAGCCGGGTTGGGCGTCCGGGGCCGGGCATGGAGGGCCTGGGCACGTCGGCGGGACGGGCGGTCTTCACGCGGAGGTGGCGGAACCCCCGGCGGACCCGGGCAGGGGTGAGCCGGCGCGGCTCGGAGGGCCGCTCCCAGGAGCGGCGGAGGTCCTCGGCGAGGGGCCGGGCGAGGCGGAGTTGGGTGCGGGCGGCGATGATCAGCCACGTCCACAGGTCGGCCCTGTGCGGATCGCAGACCGTGGGGACAGTCCAGCCCAGGGGCTGCTTGAACAGCCGGAAGGCATGTTCAAGATCGAACCTGCGGAGGAACGCCTGCCAGCGGACATCGACGTCCTGGCCGGTCATGCCAGTGCGCGAGGACCACAGCCACACCGGTTTGGGGTGGCGGTGCCGCGGTCCGGCATTCCGGAGCATGACCCGGTCCGAGCGCAGCCGACCGACCAGCTCGACGGGCAGGTCTGCCAGGACGTAGGCGAGGCGGGTGACGTCGTAGCCGGTGTCCATGACGACGAGGATGTCCGCGTCGCCCGGCCGCCACTGCCCGGCGTGCACCAGCCGGGTGACCACCTCGCGCAGCTGGGTGGCGGTCACCGTGGTGGCATCGTCGGACGGCCCCAGCCGGATCGCGTCCAGCACGGCCGTCCACGACGTGCGTCCCGTCTCCAGCGCGGCGACAAGGGAATAGGGCCAGCCGGGGATGAACTGATCCGCGCTGCGGCCCCGCCCGTAGAAGGCGAACCTGAACTCGTACCAGGCGGTCGCCACGGACACGGACACGATCGCGAGCGTCGGCGACTGCAACCAGCCCGGCCCTTGCAGGCCGAACCCTTCCAGTACGTGGTTGACGGTGCCGACCGACGGCGCGAGCAACCCGGCGAAGCGGGTCCGCGAAGGCGAACTGCCCCGGTTCGTCTGGCCTGCGGACGGGCAGGTCCGGGAGCAGCGGTGACGCGGCGCGCTGGGCGGTCGTCATGA
>NZ_JBEXSR010000078.1:0-19347 GCF_040613735.1 Streptomyces sp. NPDC006235 | reverse complement strand
GGTGCTGGACCGGTACCTGCACCACCTGCGGACGGCGCCTACCTAGCCCTCGGAGCAGCCACAGACAGCCCAGAACCTAACGAAGCACTACTAGGCGTCGTCCTGGTGACGGACGGCGACGATCTGCGCGGTGTGGTCACCGACCGTGACCTGGTAGTCCGGTCGATCAGCCAGGGCGGTGACCCGGAGCAGACCACCGTGGCCGGCGCGTGCAGTGACGATCTGGTCACCGTCAGCCCCGACGACGACCTGGACCAGGCGGTGCAGCTGATGCGGGAGCACTCCGTGCGCCGTATCCCGGTCGTCGACCACGGCCACCCCGTGGGCATCGTCTCCCTGGGCGACATGGCCATGGAGCGCGACCCGGACTCGGCGCTGGGCGACATCAGCGCCGCGCGCCCCAACACCTGACCACAGCACCCGGCCGGCCGGTCCCGCGCACGCACAGTGCGCGGGACCGTCGCATGTCGGGGGTCAACGGCCTTGAGACGCACGGGACTTCAGAGCGCCGCCGAGACGTCACGACTCGTGTTTGTTCGGTTTGTTCATGGGGACTCGAACAGCAGCGGACAGCAGAAGGAAGATGATGAGCCGTGACGACCATGGAGACCAGTGACAAGCCCCTCACCCGTCGGCCCGAGACCGGCTGGTCGACGGCACGCCGCCTGCGCGGCAAGGCCGCGCCGCGGACCTGCCTCCCCGCCGTGGAGGACCGGTCCACCACCAGGACCGCGCGCTCCGAGCCGGACTGGAACATCGTCAGGGGCGAGGACTGACCGCTCCCCAGGAGGCCGTGCGGTGACGACGGTCGTAACTCCGCGCATCGACAACTAAAAGAAGTGATGTTCACATCCGCCGGATCACGACTAAGGTGAACCGAATGAAGGCTCTCGTGCTGTCCGGCGGCGCAGGAACAAGACTGAGGCCGATCACACACACGTCGGCCAAACAACTGGTGCCAGTGGCCAACAAGGCCGTGCTCTTCTACGGGTTGGAGTCGATCGCCGAGGCCGGCATCACCGACGTGGGCATGATCGTCGGGGACACGGCCGCGGAGATCGAGGAAGCCGTGGGCGACGGGTCGCAGTTCGGCCTCAAGGTCACCTACATCCCTCAGGAGCGGCCCCTCGGGCTGGCCCACGCGGTACTGATCGCCCGGGACTACCTCGGCGACGACGACTTCGTGATGTACCTCGGCGACAACTTCATCGTCGGCGGCATCACCGACCTCGTCGACGAGTTCCGCGGCAACCGGCCCGACGCCCAGATCCTGCTCACGCGCGTGGCCGACCCACGCGCCTTCGGCGTCGCCGAACTCGACCCCTCCGGCCAGGTCGTCGGCCTGGAGGAGAAACCCGACCGGCCCAAGAGCGATCTCGCCCTGGTCGGCGTCTACCTGTTCACCCCCCTGATCCACGAAGCGGTACGCGCCATCGAACCGTCCTGGCGCGGCGAGCTGGAGATCACCCACGCCATCCAGCACCTGATCGACTCCCGCGCCGACGTGCGCTCCACGGTCATCACGGGCTACTGGAAGGACACCGGCAACGTCGGCGACATGCTCGAGGTGAACCGCATGGTTCTCGAGGGCATGGACCGCCGGATCGACGGCGACGTGGACACCACGTCGGAGACCATCGGGCGTGTGGTGGTGGAGGAGGGCGCGCGGATCGTCAACTCCCGCATCGTCGGCCCCGCCGTCATCGGTTCCGGAACCGTCATCAGTAACTCCTACGTGGGTCCCTTCACCTCCATCGCGGAGAACTGCCGGATCACCGACAGTGAAGTCGAGTTCTCCATCGTGCTGCGGGACTCCTCGATCCAGGGCGTCGGCCGGATCGAGGCCTCGCTGATAGGCCGGCACGTCGAGGTGACGCCGGCCCCCAGCGTCCCCAGCGCCCACCGCTTCGTCCTCGGAGACCACAGCAAGGTGCAGATCACTTCATGAACCTCCTCGTCACCGGCGCAGCCGGGTTCATCGGCTCCCGCTACGTCCGCGCACTGCTCGCCCCGGACACACCCGACGCGCCGCGCATCACCGTGCTGGACAAGCTCACCTACGCCGGCACCCTCGACAACCTCGAACTCGGCCATCCCCGGCTGGAATTCGTGCAGGGCGACATCTGCGACGCCGAACTGGTCGACAAGCTCATGGCCGACGCGGACCAGGTCGTGCACTTCGCCGCCGAGTCGCATGTGGACCGCTCGATCACCGGCGCGGCCGACTTCGTCCGCACCAACGTGCTGGGCACCCAGACCCTGCTGGACGCCGCCCTGCGCCACGCCGTGGGCCCCTTCGTGCACGTCTCCACCGACGAGGTCTACGGCTCCATCGAGACCGGCTCCTGGCCGGAGGACCACCCGCTGCAACCGAACTCCCCGTACTCCGCCTCCAAGGCCTCCTCCGACCTGCTCGCCCTGGCCTACCACCGCACCCACGGCCTGGACGTGCGCGTCACCCGGTGCTCCAACAACTACGGCCCGCACCAGTTCCCCGAGAAGGTCATCCCGCTGTTCGTCACCAACCTCCTCGACGGCCACAAGGTGCCGCTGTACGGCGAGGGCCGCAACGTCCGCGACTGGCTGCACGTGGACGACCACTGCCAGGGGATCGACCTCGTCCGCACCAAGGGCCGGCCCGGCGAGGTCTACAACATCGGCGGCGGCACCGAGCTCACCAACAAGGAACTCACCGGCCTGCTCCTCGACGCCTGCGGCGCGGACTGGGACCGGGTGGAGTACGTCGAGGACCGCAAGGGCCACGACCTGCGCTACTCCGTCGACTGGTCCAAGGCCCGCGACGAACTCGGTTACAGCCCCCGCCACGACTTCACCACCGGCCTCGCCGAGACCGTCGCCTGGTACCGCGACAACCGTGCCTGGTGGGAACCCCTCAAGCAGCGCGTCGCCCAGGAGCGCGCATGAGGTGGCTGGTCACCGGGGCCGGCGGCATGCTCGGCCATGACGTGGTCGAGGAGCTCACCCGGCGCGGCGAGGACGTGGTGGGCCTGGACCGGGCGGCCCTGGACATCACCCGGTCCGCCGGCGTCGACACGGCCCTGCGCGACCACCGGCCCGACCTGGTCGTGAACTGCGCCGCGTACACGGCCGTCGACGACGCCGAGAGCGACGAGGCACGCGCCCTGGAGATCAACGGCGACGGGCCGCGCCTGCTGGCCCGCGCCTGCGCCGCGCACGGCTCCCGCATGATCCACCTCTCCACGGACTACGTCTTCTCCGGCGAGGCCCGCCCGACTCCCTACCCGGAGGACCACCCGGCGCACCCGCGCACCGCCTACGGCCGCACCAAGCTGGCCGGGGAGCGGGCCGTGCTGGAGGAACTGCCCGGGGCGAGCGCGATCGTGCGCACGGCTTGGCTCTACGGGGTCCACGGCACTAACTTCGTGCGGACCATGATCGGTCTCGAAGCCCGCCGCGACACGCTCGACGTCGTCGACGACCAGCGCGGGCAGCCCACCTGGAGCGCGGACGTCGCCGAGCGGATCGCCGACCTCGGCGTACGGCTCGGACCGGACGCACACGGCGTCTTCCACGCCACCAATTCCGGCGAGGCCACCTGGTACGAGCTGGCCCGCGAGGTGTTCTCCCTCGTCGGTGCCGACCCGGACCGGGTGCGCCCCACCAGCAGCGCGGCCTTCCCCCGGCCCGCGCCCCGCCCGGCGTACAGCGCCCTCGCGCACCGCCGGTGGCAGGAGATCGGCCTGCCGCTGCCGCGTGACTGGCGCTCCGCCCTGCACGAAGCACTGCCCCGTATCCGCAAGGAAGGTCCCCCTTCGTGAAACGCCATGAGTTCCTCCGGGAACTGCACAAGGTCAGCGCCAATCGCAACTACCTGGAGATCGGCGTCAACGACGGCCGCAGCCTGACGCTGTCCCGTGTCCCCAGCATCGCGATCGACCCCGCCTTCAAGGTGGTCTCGGAGCTGAAGTGCGACGTCCACCTGGTGAAGGCCACCAGCGACGACTTCTTCGCCCGTGACAACCCCCTCCAGCACCTCAAGGGGGGCCGTCACCCGCTGCGCAACCTGCGCCGCGGCCGCAGCCCCATCGGCTACTGGCGCAAGACGACGCTGGACCTTTCGTTCATCGACGGCATGCACCTGTTCGAGTTCGCACTGCGCGACTTCATGAACGTCGAGAAGTACTCGGACTGGTCCAGCGTGATCGTCCTCGACGACATGCTGCCGCGCAGCATCGACGAGGCGGCCCGGGACCGGCACACCAACGCCTGGACCGGCGACGTCTTCAAGATCACCGAGGTGCTGGCGCGTTACCGCCCCGACCTGGTCACGGTCCAGGTGGACACCGCCCCGACCGGCCAGCTGGTCGTCTTCGGTGCCGACCCGAACAACAGGGTCCTGCACGACAAGTACGACGAGATCATGGCCGAGTACAAGATCCCCGACCCGCAGAAGGTCCCCGAGGCGATCCTGGAACGGGCCGGTGCGGTGCGCCCCGAGGCCCTCGTGGAGGCGGGCTTCTGGCGTCCCCTCGTCCAGGCCCGCAACCGCGGCCTGCCCCGCTCCATCGGCTGGGAGCCCCTGCGCAAGGCCCTGCAGCAGGTGGGCGTCAGCCGCTGAGGCCTCCGGCGCCTTGCGGATCCGGGCCCGGGCGCTGCGCGCGCCCGGGCCTTCGGCGTGCCGGGGTGAGGTGACTCGGCCTTTCCCCCGGGGGTGCCGTGGACGTCAGCCGTCCTGCCGCCGCCCCCGCAGCTCCTCGTAGTACGCCAGACACGTCTCGTACGACGGCAGCAGGCCCTCGCGTTCCGCCTCGGCAAGACTCGGGGCCTGGTCGTCCTTGGGGGAGAGGAGCGGCTCGATGCCGGCGGGCCACTCGATGCCCAGGGCCGGGTCGAGCGGGTGGATGCCGTGTTCGCGTTCCGGGGCGTAGCCCGCCGAGCACAGGTACACCACCGTCGCGTCGTCCGTCAGGGCCATGAACGCGTGGCCCAGTCCCTCCGCGAGGAACACCGCGTGCCGGGTGTCCTCGTCGAGCCGGACGGCCTCCCACTGCCGGTAGGTGGGGGAGCCCACGCGGATGTCGATCACCACGTCCAGCACGGCACCGCGCACACACGTGACGTACTTGGCCTGGCTGGGCGGCACGTCCGCGAAGTGCACGCCCCGCAGCACGCCCCGCCGGGAGACCGAGCAGTTGGCCTGGGCCAGGGACAGGTCGTAGCCCGTGGCCTCACGGAACTCCGCGCCCCGGTACCACTCGTGGAAGCTGCCCCGGTCGTCCGGGAAGACCTTGGGCTCCAGAACCCAAGCGCCCTCTATCCCCAGTGGTCGCATGCTGTCACTGCCCTCCGATCCTGAGACGGGAAACCTTCCGGCGGGCGGCGCCGAGCACGCGCCGTGCACGCCGCGCCAACCGCAGGGCTACACCCGGCTGCGGTACGGGCGCCACCTGCACACGCCCGCCCGCGGCGCGCAGCGCGAACGGCAGCCCGGTGTACAGCGGCCGGGCGGCGTCCGGGGCCAGGCACAGGGCCACCCGCCAGACCCCGCCCGAGCGGCTCTCCGCGGGCAGTGATGCCGTCAGCACCGCCTCTGTCCCGCCCGCGGCGGGGGAGAGCGTGCCGGACGCCTCGAAGATCTCCTGGGCGGAGACGAACCGCAGGCGCACCTGGGTGTCGCCGGGGACGTACAGCGGAAGCCGCGCCCGCACCTGGTCCTCGGTGACGGTGACGGCGGACTGCTGCACGCGGCCCAGTCCGAGCCGCTTGCCCCGCGGGCCGAGTTCCAGGGAGAGGTTGCCGTGCGGATCCGTCCAGTACGGCAGCGCCGCACGGCCCCCGACGACCCCGGCGTCCGGCGTGGGCCGGCTCGCCGTCGGCGCCGGGCCCAGCCGGCATTCCTTGGTCCAGCCGCCCAGCTTGACCCGGACGAGCGCGTCCCAGACGCCGTCCCGCGGCAGGTCGGCCGGATCGACGGTGGCGGTCGCCCGCAGCACCAGCCGGACCTCCTCGCCGTCCCCGACGGGCACGGTCTCGCGGGTGAACCGCACGGGCTGGAAGTACTGCGCGGCACTGGACCGCTCCCGCAGCAGCAGGTCGGCGGTGGCCTGGCCGAAGCGCGCGGCGGTCTGCGCGGCCACCCACTCCACCGCTTCGGTGACATCCTTGGGCGCGTCGTCCAGCGGCGTCGCCTCGGCTTCGGCGGGGAAGGTCATCGGCTCGCCGCCGGAGGTGTACTCGGCCGTGAAGCCGATGCTGAGGGAACCGTCCCGCCACTCCACGTGCCCGGGGGACGCCTTGGGCGCGACCCCCGCCTCCCACTGGGCGAAGGACACGACGTCGTCGTACCGATCGGCCGCGGTCAGCGCGGCGACGACCTGCTGCGTCGGCTGGAGCCCGGCCGCGACGCCCGGACCGAACCGCTCGACGACGACCTCGTGGATCTCGGCGAAGAGCTCCCTGCGGTAGTCGTCCGGCAGCTTCAGCAAGCGCCGGGCCCGCAGCCGCTCGACCATCTCCACGCGCAGCCAGCGCCGGAAGAGCTTGTCGCGCACCGGGCCCGGCTCGGTGTACCGCTCGACGACGTCGAGGGCTTCGCGGAGGTTCCTGAAGTAGCCGACGGGATCGAAGCGTTCGAAGCCGGCGTTGGAGCTGTCCTCCCGCCGGAGGTGGTAGTAGCAGACGTAGTCGCTGAGCACGGAGACGTTCTCCGCGCGCAGATACGCCTCGGCGATGAAGACGTGGTCCTCCAGGCGCCGCCGCCCCTCGGGGAAGCGCAGGCCGATGCGGTCCAGGAAAGCCCGGCGGAACATCTTGTGCGGGGTGAGGCTGTCGATGAGCGGGGCGTTCTCGACCGTGGCGCGCGGATGGTTGCGGCGGAACAGCTCCACCGGCACCCCGCGGCCCTTGCCGGCCATCTTGCCCACGATGACATCGGCGCCGTTGGCCACGCCGTAGTCGTACATCCGCTCCAGGGTCTCGTCGCCCAGGTAGTCGTCGTTGTCGACGAACATGACGAACTCGCCGCGGGAGGCCTCGATGCCGACGTTGCGGGGCTTGCCCGACCAGCCGGAGTTCTCCTGGTGGATGACCTTCATCCGGGAGTCCTCGGCGGCGAGCGCGTCGAGGCGGGCCGGTGTCTCGTCGGTCGAGCCGTCGTCGACGAAGATCACCTCGTACTCTTCGGGAGGCAGGGACTGCCTCTGGAGCGAGGCGATGCAGTCCTCGATGTAGATCCCCGGGTTGTACACGGGGACGATGACGCTGACCTTGACCGGCATCGGGTTTCCGGGCCCCTTCGGGTCGCTTGCCGTAGACGTCCTGTTGTCTTGCGTGATGCCCGATGCTAACCCGGTCGGCGACGCCGCCTCACCTTTCGAGACCGGGCCGTGATCATCTCCGGCCGCGAGGCAACTGAGCTGCGGAGTCAGCATGTTCGAAGATCGGCCGGGTTCCCGGGCGGGGCTGCGGCAAGCCTCTAGGGTGAGGACGTGCGCCTGCTTTTCATGTCCGATACTCACCTGCCCAAGCGGGCCAAGGCCCTGCCCGCCCCGCTGCTGGCCGAACTCCCGCACGCGGACGTCGTGTTCCACGCCGGCGACTGGGTCGACACGGCCACCCTCGACCTGCTGGAGGACCGCTGCCGCAGCCTCGTCGGCGTGTACGGCAACAACGACGGACCGGACCTGCGCGCCCGGCTGCCCGAGGTGGCGTACGCGGAGCTGGGCGGGCTGCGCTTCGGCGTGGTCCACGAGACGGGCCCCGC
The DNA here is from genome assembly GCF_040613735.1 of Streptomyces sp. NPDC006235. Taxonomy (NCBI): domain Bacteria; kingdom Bacillati; phylum Actinomycetota; class Actinomycetes; order Kitasatosporales; family Streptomycetaceae; genus Streptomyces; species Streptomyces sp. NPDC006235. The sequence goes on along the minus strand of NZ_JBEXSR010000078.1, from coordinate 11,603 downwards.
GCAGGGCCGGGAGAAGCGCTGCGCGGCCCGCTTCCCCGACCTCGACGTGCTGGTCTTCGGCCACAGCCACATCCCCTGGGACACCACGGCACCCACCGGCCTGCGCCTGCTCAACCCGGGCTCCCCGACGGACCGCCGCCGCCAGCCGCACTGCACGTACCTGACCGCCACGGTCGCCGACGGCCGGCTCACCGACGTCGAACTGCACCGGCTGCCGCCCCGCACGTCCAGCTAGGGGCTGTCCGATCGCCGTACGCACCGCCATGCCATGATCGGCGCATGGCTCGGGACGACGGATACCTCCTGGACAACCGGCAGGCCGAGGCCGGTACGCGCTTCGACGCGCTGTCCGCCCTCTTCGACGCCTCGACGTTCCGGCACTTCGAGCAGGTCGGGATCGCCGAGGGATGGCGGTGCTGGGAGGTCGGGGCCGGCGGGCCCAGCGTCGCCGCATGGTTGCGCGATCGCGTCGGGCCAAGCGGGCGCGTGCTCGCCACCGACATCGACGTGTCCTGGACCGAGGCGGCCGTCACCGAGGGAGTCGAGGTGCTCCGCCACGACGTCGGCCGCGACGAACCCCCGGCCGGGCCCTTCGACCTGATCCACGCCCGCCTCGTCCTGGTCCACGTGGCCGAGCGGGACGCCGCGCTGCGCGCCATGGTCCAGGCCCTGCGTCCCGGCGGGTGGCTCCTGGTCGAGGACGCCGACCCCGCGCTCCAGCCGCTGATCTGCCCCGACGAGTACGGCCCCGAGCAGGAGCTGGCCAACCGGCTCCGCACGGGCTTCCGTGAGCTGTTGCGGCAGCGTGGCGCCGACCTCTCCTACGGACGCAGGCTGCCGCGACTGCTGCGCGAGGCCGGACTCGCCGACGTCGAGACCGACGCCTACTTCCCGGTCACCTCGCCCGCGTGCGACGTCCTTGAGGCGGCCACCGTCCGGCAGGTGCGGGACCGGCTCGTCGCGGAGGGCCTCGCCACGGACGAGGAGATCGACCGGCACCTCGCCGACGTGGAGGCCGGGCGCCTCGACCTCGCCACCTCGCCGATGATCTCGGCCTGGGGCCGACGGTCCGGCGCCTGACTCACCGCTGACGGCGCGGATGCACCGCTCCCTCGGTCAGGGTCAGCGGGGCGCCCGTACCGCCCCACCGTAGCGCGATGATCTCGGCGGCGACGGACACCGCCACCTCCTCCGGCGTACGGGCTCCCAGGTCAAGACCGACCGGTGAGCGCAGCCGGGACAGCTCCCGCTCGGTGAGGCCGGCCTCGGCCAGCCGCCGCGCCCGGTCGGCGTGGGTACGGCGGCTGCCCATCGCCCCGATGTATGCGGCGGGCCGGCGCAGTGCCTCCTGGAGCAGCGGCACGTCGAACTTGGGGTCGTGGGTGAGGACGCAGACGACCGTGCGCTCGTCGGTGTCGGTGTCCCTCAGGTAGCGGTGCGGCCATTGGGCGACCACCTCGACGCCCTCGGGGAAGCGCCGGGGCGTGGCGAAGACGGGGCGGGCGTCGCAGACCGTGACGCGGTAGCCGAGGAAGTCCCCGATGCGGGCGACGGCCGCCGCGTAGTCGATCGCGCCGAAGACCAGCATCCGCGGCGGCGGTGCGAAGGACTGCAGGAACACGCTGACGGAGTCCTCGCGGCGCTGCCCCTGAGGCCCGTAGTGCCGCAGGCCGGTGGCCCCGAGAGCGAGCTCGCCGCGCGCGTCGGCGGTGACGGCCGCGTCCAGGCCGCCCGCGCCCAGCGTGCCCGACACCCGGTCCGGCCGGACGGCGAGCGCCGCCCCGCGCGGCGCCGGGCCGTCGGTCACCGTCGCCGCCGTCACCGGTTCTCCGGCCGCGACGCAGTCCACGACCGCGCCGAAGGCGGGATCCAGCCCGGGCGTCACGGGACGCACCAGCAGCGTGATCTCACCGCCGCAGGTCAGGCCGACGGCGAAGGCGTCCTCGTCGCTGTAGCCGAAGGTCTCCAGCCGGGCCTCACCGCTCGCCACGACCTCCTGCGCCAGCTCGAACACCGCGCCCTCGACGCAGCCCCCGGACACACTGCCCACGACCTCCTCGTCCGGACCCACCGCCATCGCCGCGCCCGGGTCGCGCGGCGCACTGCGGCTGACCTCGACGACCGTCGCGAGCCCGAACGGGAGCCCGGCCGCGTACCAGCGGCCGAGCACCGGGAGGATGTCACGCACGACCGGCTCCTCTCCTTCCGCGCCCCCGCCGGGTACCCCGTCGGCGGTTAATTCCGTTGTGGCCCACCGGGCCGGTCTGCTGCACTGCACGGGTCGTCGATGCGACGACGTCACCGAGTCCCGAGGAGCCCAGATGCGCCGTGCGTCCATGTCCCCCCAGTCAGGAACGGATCTCTCTCCGAAGGACATGACGCTTCGTGCAGTTGCTCAACCTTGGAATTCTCGCCCATGTCGACGCCGGTAAGACCAGCCTGACCGAGCGGCTGCTCCATTCGGCCGGGGTGATCGACGAGGTCGGCCGCGTCGACGACGGGAACACCCGTACCGACACCCTCGCGCTGGAGCGGCAGCGTGGCATCACCATCAAGTCCGCCGTCGTCTCGTTCCCGCTCGACGGTGTGACGGTCAACCTCATCGACACTCCCGGTCACCCGGACTTCATCGCCGAGGTGGAGCGCGTGCTCGGCGTGCTGGACGGCGCCGTCCTCGTGATCTCCGCCGTCGAAGGGGTGCAGGCGCAGACGCGGGTGCTGATGCGGACGCTCCAGCGCCTGCGCATCCCGACCCTGCTCTTCGTCAACAAGATCGACCGGCGCGGGGCGCGGGACGAGGAGGTGCTGCGGGCGGTCGCGGCCCGCCTGACACCCGCCATCGTGCCGATGGGAACCGCCACCGGCCTCGGCACGCGCGCGGCCCGCTTTGTCCCGGGGCCCGGCCCGGCCGCCGCCCTCGACGTGCTGACCGAGCACGACGACACCCTGCTGTCCGCCTACGTCGAGGACACGGTCACGGACGCCCACCTGCGCGGATCCCTCGTCGCGCGGACCCGGGAGGCCCTGGTCCACCCGGTCTACTTCGGCTCCGCCGCGACGGGTGCGGGCGTGGACGCGCTCCTGGCCGGTATCGAGGAGTTGCTGCCGGCCGCCGACGGGGACGCCGACGGGCCGGTCTCCGGCACCGTGTTCAAGGTCGAGCGGGGACCGGCGGGGGAGAAGGTCGCCTACGCCCGGATGTACTCCGGCACGCTGCGCACCCGCGACCGGATCCCCTGCGGAGCGGACGGCGCCGAGGGCCGGATCACCGGGATCAGCGTCTTCGGCCACGGCACGGACACCCGCGCCGACGCCGTCGCCGCGGGGCAGATCGCCCGGCTGTGGGGTCTCGCCGACATCAGGATCGGCGACGCGATCGGTGAACCCCGCAAGGCGTACGAGCACGTCTTCGCCCCGCCCACCCTGGAGACGGTCGTCGTCCCGGGGCCAGGCGTGAACAGAGGCGCACTGCACCTCGCGCTCACCCAACTCGCCGAACAGGACCCGCTGATCGGCCTGCGCCACGACGAGCGCCGGCAGGAGACCTCCGTCTCCCTCTACGGCGAGGTGCAGAAGGAGGTCGTCCAGGCGACCCTGGCCGACGAGTACGGTCTCCGCGTCACCTTCCGCGAGACCACCCCGCTGTGCGTCGAACGGGTCGTCGGCACCGGGCATGCCGTGGAGTTCAACAAGAAGGACGCGAACCCGTTCCTCGCGACGGTCGGCCTGCGCGTCGAGCCCGCACCGGTCGGCTCGGGCGTCGACTTCCGGCTGGAGGTGGAGCTGGGCTCCATGCCGTACGCCTTCTTCAAGGCCGTCGAGGACACCGTGCGCGAGACCCTCGGCCAGGGGCTGTACGGCTGGCAGGTCCCCGACTGCACGGTCACCATGACCCACAGCGGCTACTCGCCCCGCCAGAGCCACGCCCATCAGGGCTTCGACAAGAGCATGTCGAGCACCGGAGCCGACTTCCGCGGCGTCACCCCGCTGGTGCTCGTCGAGGCGCTGCGGAGGGCCGGCACACGGGTCCACGAGCCGATGCACCGCTTCCGCATCGAGGCCCCGGCCGACACCCTCGGCCCCCTGCTGCCGGCGCTCGCCGGGCTGGCGGCCGTACCGGCGACCACGCGCAACCATGGCAACCTCTGCGTCCTCGAAGGCACCGTGCCGGCGGCCCGGGTGCACGCCCTCGGGCACCTGCTGCCGGGGCTCACCCGCGGTGAGGGAGAGCTGGAGAGCGCCTTCGACCACTATGCGCCAGTCATGCACGGCACGATTCCCGAGCGTCCGCGCACCGACCACAACCCGCTGAACAGGAAGGAGTACTTGTTGAACGTGACACGAAGAGTGGGTGGATGAGGTGTGCGCGCTGGCCGAGAGGGAACTTACTCCAGAGTCAGGGGTGTTGACGGTGTCCTGAAATCACCGGACTGTAGTGGACATGCCGACTATCCGAGTACGTCTGCTGGTTGTCCTGGCTGTCCTCTTCGGCTCCCTGTCGGTGGGGGGGGGGGCGCCCCCCCCCCCCCCCCCCCCCGCGCCCCCTCCCGGCTCCCTCTGGTTCGACGACCCGACCGTCACCGTGCAGAACGGCCGCTTCACCGACGCCTCCGGCCGCGAGGTCGTCCTGCGCGGCTACAACGTCTCCGGTGAGACCAAGCTCGCGGAGAACAAGGGCCTGCCCTTCGCCTCCGTCGCGGACGCCCGCAAGTCGGCGACCGCCCTGCGCGCCCTCGGCGGCGGCAACACCGTCCGCTTCCTGCTCTCCTGGGCCTACGCCGAGCCCGAGCGCGGCACGGTCGACACCGCCTACCTGGCCGCCGCCACCGCCCAGATGAAGGCCTTCCTCGACGCCGGCATCCGCGTCTACCCCGACTTCCACCAGGACCTCTACTCCCGGCACCTCTTCGACTCCGACAGCTGGTACACCGGCGACGGAGCGCCCAAGTGGGCGGTGGACGCCGGGAACTACCCGGACGAGTCCTGCGGGATCTGCCTCTTCTGGGGGCAGAACATCACCCAGAACGAGGCCGTGAAGCGCGCCACGTACGACTTCTGGCACAACGCGCACGGCGTGCAGGACGCCTTCCTCGCCACCGCCGAGAAGGCCATGGCGTACGTCCAACAGCACTTGAGCTCCGACCAGTTCAAGGGCGTCGTCGGCTTCGACCCCTACAACGAGCCGCACGCGGGCGTGTACGACTCCGGGCAGACCAGCCGCTCCTGGGAGAAGGACGTGCTGTGGCCGTTCTTCGAGAAGTTCCGGGCCCGTATGGACGCGGCCGGCTGGCGGGACAAGCCCGCCTTCGTGGAGCCGAACCTCTTCTGGAACGCCAACCTCGACTTCCAGAAGCAGGAGGGCGGCCTGCTCGACGCGGGCAGGCTCGGGCCCCGCTACGTCTTCAACACCCACTTCTACGACCAGAAGGCCATCTCCGGCGTCTTCATGTGGGGCAAGGCGGCCGACGGCCAGTACGCGAACGACTTCCGCACGGTCCGCGACCGGGCCGCCGCAGCGCAGACCGCCGCCGTCGTCAGCGAGTTCGGTCACCCCCTGGCGGGCAACGTCTCCGACAAGGCGCCCACCGTCCTCAAGGCGATGTACCAGGCCCTCGACTCCCGCCTGAAGGGCGCCGACTGGTGGTCCGACCCGGCGGCCTCAGGGCCGGTGCTCTCCGGCTCGCAATGGCAGTGGGACATCTACAACGGCCGCCACCGCGAGCTGATGAACGGCAACCCCGACAAGGTGCTCACCACCGGTGACGCCTGGAACGACGAGGACCTGTCCGCCGTACGCCTCGACGACTCGGGCAAGCCGGTGCTGCGCCAGGACGCCCGGCTCCTGGACCGCCTCTACCCGAGCGCCACGGCCGGGAAGACCGTCGGCTTCACCTACGAGGACCGGTCCCGGGACGGTTCGACGACCCTGACCTGGAACCCGGTGCCGGACTCACTGCCGAACGTGAAACGGCTGGTGGGCTCCGGACAGTACGGGCTGCTGCTGTGGCGCTCGGACGGCGGCCGGGCACCCACCGAACTGCACCTGCCGGCGAGCTTCCCGACGGCGTCCACCACGGTCGTCTCCGACCTGGGCACGTCCTACGCGCCGCCCGCGTACACCTCGACCACCCCGGTCGGCGTGGCCCAGGAGCCCGGCGGTACGGGAAGCCGCCGCCTGCTGCTCACCGCGCCGGACTCGGGCGTCCTGCACTACTCGCTGGTGACCAACGGGGCGACGGCTCCCTCGGCCGAGCTGCTGAAAGCGGCCCGCTCCGAGCTGGCCGCGTGGGCCGCGAAGGAGGTCAGCTAGCGGACGGGCTCGTCCAGCCGGCCTCCACCTGACCGAGCCGGACGCGCTGCGGGTGGTCTCCGACCGGCACGGACACGGTCTTCTTCCCGGTGGCGAAGTCGATGGCCGTGACCTGGTCGGTTCCGCTCTCGGAGACGACGCAGCTCTTGCCGTCACCGCTGACCGTCGCCCAGTAGGGCTTGGCGGCGGTGACGAGCGGGCCCTCCTGGAGGGTGCCGCGGTCGACGACCGTGGCGTAGTCGTCCATGGTCCCGGCGACGCACAGCTTCTTGCCGTCCGGGCTCATCGAAAGGCCGTGGTGGCGCGAGTCGTTGACGAAGGTGGTGCGGTCGTCGCTGGTCGCCGGGTTCTTCGGCAGGGTCTTCGTACGGGTGATCTTGTCGGAGGCCAGGTCGTACTCGAAGAAGCCGTTGAAGAACGACACCTGGAAGTACAGCTTCGACTCGTCCGGCGAGAACACCGCCGGCCGGACCGCGTCGGAGAAGTCCTTCAGGCCGATCGCATCCAGGCGCGAGCGCATGTCGATGACCTTGACCTGCTGGTACGTGGTCGCGTCGATGACGGTGATGCGCCGGTCGCCCTTCGTCCAGTCCAGCCAGGGCGCGTCGGTCTGCGTGTTCACGTCACCGATCGACATGTTGTAGATGTACTTGCCGTCCTTGGTGAAGATGTTCTCGTGCGGCTTGTCACCCGTCGTGGCCTTGCCGAGCTGCTTGCCGGTCTCGATGTCCAGGACGTGCACGGCGTTGCCGGTGGACGCCGACACGGCGACCCGTTTGCCGTCGGGGGAGACGGCCATGTGGTCGGCGCGGAAGCCGGACACCGGGAAACGCCAGTTGATCCGCCCGGAGGCCAGGTCGATCGAGACGACGTCGGCGAAGCTGGGCCGGGAGACGACCACCGACTTCCCGTCCGGCGTGGAGTACATGTCGTCGACGAACTGGTCGTGTCCCTCGCCGACGCTGTTGCGGATCGTCATGAAGGCGATCCATCTGATCGGATCGGCGTTGATCTCCGCCATCCGCTCGTCCTTGTCGGGAACGACGTTGATCCGGCCGATCCGCGCGAAGTCGCCGGTGGACTTGATGACTTCGGCGGTGCCGTCCCAGTTGTTGCCCACGAACAGCACCTGGCGCAGCGCGGCGGAGGCGTCGGGGGCGTCCGCGTGGGCGGTGGTCGCGGGAACGGTGGCGGTCAGGGCGAGGGCGGCGGTCAGGGAGCGCAGATGCCGTCGTCGGAAGACGGGCATGGCTGATCCCTCCTCTGCGGGTGGGGTGAGGAATCTGAACACACGTGCTTTCAGAATGAACTTACTGCAAAGTAAGGAAGGGGCGGCCTTCTTCACAAGACCGCGGCACGACAAAATCGCGTGCGAGCGAAGATGGGTGTTCGAGAGGATGAAGGGAGAGCCGGTGCCGGGCAGACTCAGAGCGCCGACCGGCCGCTACGGCGGCAAGACCGCCGAGGAGCGGCAGGCCGAGCGGCGCCGGCGTTTCCTGGACGCCGCGCTCCAACTGTTCGGCGACACCCCCGGCTTCCGCGCCACCACCGTCGCGGCCCTCAGCGAGGCGGCCGGGTTGTCCACCCGTCAGTTCTACGAGGAGTTCCGCACCCTGGAGGACGTACTCGCGGCCCTGCACCTCCAGGTCAACGACTGGGCCGAAGCAGCGGTACTGGAGGCGGCGGCCGGTGCGGCGGACCTGCCGCTCGTCGAGCGCGCGACCGCCATCTTCCGCGCCTACGCCGGGAACCTCGCCGCCGATCCGCGCCGGATCCGCATCACCTTCGTCGAGATCATCGGCGTCAGCCCGCGCCTGGAGGAACAGCGGCTCGCCCGCCGGGCCGGCTGGGTCGACCTCATCTGCGCCGAGGCCCGCGCGGCCGCCGCGCGCGGGGAGGCGGCACCCCGCGACTACCGCCTCGCGGCGACGGGTTTCATCGGCAGCGTCAACGGCCTGCTGCACGACTGGAGCGCCGGCTGGGTCGACGCGACGCTGGACGAGGTCGTCGACGAACTGGTCCGGCAACTGCTGGGAATCCTGCGGCCCCCGGGCTGGAGTCCGCAGACCTGACTCAGACCCGCGTACGTCCACGCCCGTTCGCCCGGGCTCCGGGGAAGGCCCGCCGGTAGTCGCCGGGCGACACCCCGAGGTGCCTGAGGAAGTGGTGGCGGAGATTGTTGGCCGTGCCGAGGCCGCTCAGCTCCCCGACCTTCTCGATGGGCAGGTCCGTCGACTCCAGCACTGACCGGGCGCGCCCGAGCCGCTGGTCGAGAAGCCACTGGAGCGGTGTCGTCCCGGTGGCGGCCTGGAGCCGCCGGTAGAACGTACGCGGGCTCATCGCGGCCCGCCGCGCCAGATCCGCGACGGTCAGTGGCCGGTCCAGGTTGGCCCTCGCCCATTCGAGGACGGGCGCCAGCCCCTCGTCGTCGCCGGCCGGCACGGGCAGCTCGATGAACTGGGCCTGCCCGCCCGGCCGGTGGGCGGGAACCACCATGCGGCGCGCCAGCTGGTTGGCGACGTGCGCGCCGAGATCGCGCCGCACCAGGTGCAGGCACAGGTCGAGGCCTGCGGTCAGTCCGGCGCTGGTGAGCACGTCGCCGTCGTCCACGTACAGCACCGACGCGTCGACCTGCACCTTCGGGTAGCGCTCGGCCAGTTGTGCGGTGTGCATCCAGTGGGCGGTGGCACGCCGCCCGTCGAGCAGCCCCGCCTCGGCCAGCGCGAAGGCACCGGTGCACAGGGAGACCATGCGGGCGCCCGCGTCATGAGCCCGGCGCAGGGCGTCGATCAGCTTCCGCGGCAGCGGCCTGCCCTCCTCGACGCACGGGTCGGGCACCGAGGGCACGATGACGGTGTCGGCACCGACCAGATCGTCCAGTCCGTAACGGGTGCGCAGGCTCAGCCCGTGACCGTCCGCCGCACCATCTCCCTCCTCCTCCACCCCGGCCCCGGTCCCGCACAGCCGCAGGTCGTACCAGGGGTCGGCCAGATCAGGCTGCGGCTTGCCGAACACGGTGCACGGGATGCTCAGTTCGTACAGATCCCACGAGGGGACCCCGATCTCCTCGGTCACGACCACGGCGACAGAACCGGCACTCATGCTCCGCAGCCTATGGCAGGAATTTGGTGGAGGCCGTCACCGCTGTCACTGTTCCCGATCTTCGTGCCCTGCGAGCGTGGTCGTACGTGATCACGCGTCATTCGGCAAGGAACCACGAGGAGTTGGGCATGAACGCAGGACACCGCCAGCCGGTCACCGTCGTCGGACTGGGCTCGATGGGCTCGGCACTGGCCGCCGCGCTGCTGGATCGGGGCCACCCGACCACCGTCTGGAACCGGACCCCGGACAAGGCCCGCCCCCTGGTCGACCGCGGCGCCCGGCTGGCCGGCACACCGCAGGAGGCGGTCGCCGCCTCGCCGCTGACCATCGCCTGCGTCCTGGATTACGAGGCGCTGTACACCGCCCTCGACCCGGCCGCCGGTGAACTGGCGGGCAGAACCCTGGTCAACCTCACCTCCGGGTCCCCCGAGCAGGCCCAGGAAGCGGTCAAGTGGGCCGACTCCCACGGAGCCGGCTACCTCGACGGCGCCATCATGACCACCCCGCCCGGCGTCGGCGACCCCGCCATGATGTTCCTCTACAGCGGCTCCCCGGAGGTCTTCGACGCCCACCGCTCCACCCTGGCGTCCCTCGGTGACCCCCTCCACCTGGGCACCGACCCTGGCCTCGCCTCCCTCTACGACGCCGCCCTGCTCGGACTGATGTGGTCCACCATGACCGGCTGGCTGCACGGCACCGCACTGGTCGGCGCCGAGGGGACGTCCGCCACCGCCTTCACCCCGGTGGCGATCCGCTGGCTGAACGCGGTGGCGGGCTTCCTCAGCACGTACGCGCCCCAGGTGGACGCCGGCCGGTACCCGGGCGACGACGCCACGGTCGACGTGCAGATCGCGGCCATCGACCACCTCATCCACGCGGCGGCGGCCCGAGGCATCGACAACGCGCTGCCCGAGCTCCTGAAGTCCGCCATGGAGAAGGCCGCCGCCACCGGCCACGGACAGGACAGTTACGCCAGCCTGATCGAGGTGCTGAGGAATCCCGCCGGCAGCGGGGCCTGACTCCGCCTGGCCGGCGGCGGGGCCTGACACCGGCCAGCCGTCAGCGGAGCCTGACACCGGCCAGCCGTCAGCGGGGCCTAGCGGCTGGCTAGACCGACACCAGCACCACGAGATCCACTGCCACCAGCAGCGCGCATCCCAGCAGCAGACCGGCCAGCAGCCGTGCGCGGAGCCTGCGGTACACCGCCTCGTACTCGCCGCGCAGTTCCTGCCCGCGCCGCGCCGTGCGCTGCCACGAGGCCCGGGAGAGGGCGAGGTGCTCGGCCGCGAACTGCCGCTCCACCTCCTCCCGTTCGGCTTCCGGCAGCCGTTCGAGCCGGGCGGCGAAACGCGCGGCGGCCGCGCGGGCCTCCTCGTGCGCGGCCGCCGCGAGCAGATGACCCTCGACCTCGTTGTGGAACGCCCGCAGGTCCAGGTTCACGGGCAGACCTTCCATCGCGGTCATCGCAGCGTCAGCTCCCGCTCCGCCGCCGCGACGTCCGCGTGGTGCAGGTCGAACGCCGGGGACTCGCTGCGGATCCGGGGGAGGGCGACGAAGTTGTGGCGGGGCGGCGGGCAGGAGGTGGCCCACTCCAGGGAACGGCCGTAGCCCCACGGGTCGTCGGCCGTGACCCGCTCGCCGTACTTCGCCGTCTTCCAGACGTTGTAGAAGAACGGCAGCATCGACATGCCGAGCAGGAACGAGCTGATCGTCGACACCGTGTTGAGCGTCGTCAGGCCCTCCACCGCCAGATAGTCGGGGATCCGCCGCTGCATGCCCTGAGCGCCGAGCCAGTGCTGGACCAGGAACGTGCCGTGGAAGCCGGTGAACAGCGTCCAGAAGGTGATCTTGCCGAGGCGCTCGTCCAGCATCTTGCCGGTGAACTTCGGCCACCAGAAGTGGAAGCCGGAGAACATCGCGAACACGACGGTGCCGAAGATGACGTAGTGGAAGTGCGCCACCACGAAGTACGAGTCTGAGACGTGGAAGTCGATCGGCGGCGAAGCGAGCAGCACGCCCGTGAGCCCGCCGAACACGAACGTGATGAGGAAGCCGGTCGCCCACAGCATGGGTGTCTCGAACGAGAGGCTTCCGCGCCACATGGTGCCGATCCAGTTGAAGAACTTCACACCGGTCGGGACCGCGATCAGGAAGGTCATGAAGGAGAAGAACGGCAGCAGCACACCGCCGG
>NZ_JBEXSR010000077.1:0-21279 GCF_040613735.1 Streptomyces sp. NPDC006235 | reverse complement strand
GTCGGGGCAGCCGGGGCGGCAGGCCACCAGCCTTCGACCGCGAGACCTACAAGCAGCGCAACACCGTCGAGCGGTGCATCAACCGCCTCAAGCAGTGGCGCGGCATCGCCACCCGCTACGAGAAGACCGCCACCATCTACCTGGCCAGACTCCACATCGCGGGCATCTTCCTCTGGTCCGCCCGATGATCCAAACGAAACCGCCTAGGCGGCTACGGCGGCCAGGTGCCCGAGATCGTTCCAGCTCTCGATCGCCGGCTCCCCGTAAGCCCACCCCAGCACCGACAGCGACGTCGGATTCAGCCGTATCCGCGCCGCGAAGTCGATCGGCAGGCCCAGCCAGCGCGCCCCGATGGAGCGCAGGATGTGCCCGTGGGCGAAGACCAGGACGTCCCGGTCCTCGGCCCGCGCCCAGGAGACCACCTCGTCCGCCCGGGCCGTGATCCCGGCGAGGGTCTCGCCCTCGGGGACACCGTCGCGCCAGATGAGCCAGCCGGGCCGGACGGCCTGGATGTCCGCCGGGGTCATGCCCTCGTACGCCCCGTAGTCCCACTCCAGCAACGCGTCCCAGGTCCGCGCGCGGTCGCCGAAGCCGGCCAGTTCGCACGTCTCACGCGCGCGTGCCAGCGGGCTGGTGCGCACCTCGACCCCGGGCAGACCGTCGTACGGCGCCCGGTGCAGGCGCTCCCCGAGCAGCTCGGCCCCGCGCCGGCCCTCCTCCAGCAGCGGCACGTCCGTCCTGCCCGTGTGCTTGCCGGACAGCGACCACGCGGTCTGTCCGTGCCGGGCCAGCAGGATGCGCGGAGCCATGGGGGACCTTTCCGGGAGAAAAACGCGAGCGGAACTCCACCATCATCGCGCACGCTGGTCGCGGGCAACCCGGGGGGCGATCTCTGCGTCTTTGAGGTCCGGAGGGCGCCCCCAGGGGGCGCACGTACGCCGTAAAGTGACACGACCGACCGGCCGGGCGCGCCGTGTGGAGACGAAGGGGGAGGGCGATCGGATGCCGCACACCGAGACACCGGGCACCGAGGCGGCCCCTGCGCTCCGGCTCCGCTGGTGGACGGAGCTGCCGCTGATCCTGCTGGTGTACGCGTGCTACACGGCGGGCCGGCTCCTCGCCCGGGGCGACGTCTCCGGTGCGGTCGACCACGGTCTGGCGCTCCTGCGCGTCGAGAAGGCGCTGCATCTCAACTTCGAGCACCCGCTCAACCGCCTCTTCACCCACGAGGCCTGGATAGGCATACCGTCGGACTTCTGGTACGCGTCGCTGCACTACCTGGTCACGCCGGCGATCCTCGTGTGGCTCTTCCGCTCCCACGCGGTGCGGTACCGCGCCGCGCGCACGTGGCTGATGACGTCCACCCTCATAGGCCTGGTCGGCTTCACACTGATGCCGACCTGCCCGCCCCGGCTCCTCGACGCCAGCCACGGCTTCGTGGACACGATGGCCCAGTACAGCTCGTACGGCTGGTGGGGCGGCGCGGCGAGCGCCCCGCGCGGTATGGGCGGAATGACCAACCAGTACGCGGCGATGCCGAGTCTGCACGTGGGCTGGGCCCTGTGGTGCGGGGTGATGCTGTGGCGCTACGGCGGTACGCGCACGGCGAAGATCGCGGGAGTCGCCTACCCGCTGATCACGACGATCGTGGTCATGGGCACCGCCAACCACTACTTCCTCGACGCGGTCGCGGGCGCCGCCGTCATGGGTGTCGGGCTGCTGCTGGCCCCGGTCGTGACGCGCGCGGCGGACCGGGTCAGGGCGCGTTTCGTGCCGCGTGTCGCACCGCTCACGGCGGCATCTCCCGCCGCGGGTTCCCCGATTGTCAGTGCCGGATGCCAGACTTCCGCGGGTGAGCGAATTCCACGGCAGCGCGAGTCGCGGCTCGGAGCGGGAGCCGAGCCGAGTGCCTCCCCCAAGGACGCGGGGGACGGCGCTCCGGCACCGGCTCGCTGAGCTGCGCGGTCCCGACGTACCGGCGAAGGCCCTGGACGCGCGCGCGTTGGCGGCGCTGGCCGCCAACCCCGGTTGCGCGCGGAGAGCGATCCTCGACGGCGCCGGGGTGAACAAGGCCGCGCTGGCGAGCGCGCTGGGCTCGCCCTCGGCCTTCGGGCAGTCCCAGTTCGCGCTCACGCGGGGCAACGCGTTCGAGGCGAAGGTCAAGGCCGACGGCGGCGCGGAGCTGCTGCGGCTGGTGCACGAGAAGCTGGACCGGGCCGCCGAGCCGCCGACCGAGGCGCGCGTGCCCGACCTGACCGCGACCGGTCCCCAGGGGCGTACGGCCCGTACGGCGCTGGAGCTGCGGGAGGCCGCCGCGCACCCGGGCGCGTGGACGCTGCTCGACCACCCGATGCTCGCGCTGGACGTCGCGGGCTCACCCGCGTTCCTGGAGCCGGACGCGGTCGTGGTGCATCCGGACGGCAGCTGGACCGTGGTCGAGATCAAGTCGTTCCCGCTGCTGGACGGTTCGGCGGACCCGGCGAAGGTCGGGGCGGCGGCCCGGCAGGCGGCGGTGTACGTGCTGGCGCTGGAGGAACTCGCCGGGCGAGTGGACCCGGCCCCGCGCGTGCGGCACCGGATCCTGCTCGTCTGCCCCAGGGACTTCTCGAACCTGCCGGCCGCGTCCGCCGTGGACATCCGCAAGCAGCGTGCGGTGACGGCCCGTCAGCTGACTCGGCTGACCCGCATCGAGGACATCGCCGAGGCGCTCCCCGAGGGCACGTGCTTCTCCCCCGAGCTGCCCGCAGAAGAGCTGACGGCCGCCGTCGAGTCGGTCCCGGCGACGTACGCGCCGGAGTGCCTGTCCGCGTGCGAGCTGGCCTTCCACTGCCGGGGCCGCTCCCGCGAGGCGGGCGCGGTGACCTCGCTCGGGCGCCCGGTGCGGGCGGAGCTGGGCGGGCTGACGACCGTGGAGGACGTCCTCGCGGCGGCCCGCGGCGAGGCGGGCGACCCCGGTGATCCGGCGGTGGCGGCCCTCCGGCGGGCGGCGGCCCTGCGCGCCGAGGCCCTGGAGGCGGCATGTCGCTGATCTCCACCCTGGCCCGGCTCGAAGCGGTCAGCACGGGCCGCGCCCAGCCCGCCGCGACCGTCCGGCACCGGCACCTGTCCGACCGTCCGCTGGTGTTCGTGCCGCTGACCACCGCCGGTGAGGCCGGCGCCCCGCTCGGCGCGCTGGTCGGCACCGACCGGGACGCGCCGCGGCTGCTGATCGTCCCGCAGCCCCGCGACCGCGACCTCAGGTTCGCTTTCCTGGCGGACCTGGCCGACGTGGTGCTGCCGTACGTCGACGCGTACGCCGAGGTCGTGGAGGCCGCCGAGCGCACCGAGACCGACCCGGAGACCGGCAAGCGGGTCAAGGTCGAGGTCGACCTGTGCGCGGACGCGCCGCAGCTGATCGTGCCGAGCCGCGGGGGCATCGACCTGGTGCGGCTGCTCGGGCGCTCGATGCGGTTCCGGCGTACGGCGGAACAGGATCCGGAGACCCCGTATCCGGCGCCGCCCCGGGTGCCGCTGCTCGGGCGGTGGCTGACGCACTTCGGGGAGCGGGCCCGGGTACCCGGCTCCTCCCTGCTGCTGGCCATGACCGACGTACTGGGCCGGCACTGGGCGACCGGGCAGTCCACGCTGGAGGACCAGCACCTGGGGGCGCTGCTCGCCTGGATCGACCCGCCGGAGGGCCTGACCGGCGCCGAGGCGGCGCTGCGGGCCGAGCTGGAGCGGGACGCGCAGGGCCAGCTCACGTGTCCCCCGGCCGGTCCCGCCACCGACCCGGCGTTCGACAACAAGCTGCTCGCCCCGGCCATCGAGCGCTACGACCGGGCCCGCACGGCCCTGGCCGCCGCCGAGGACGGCCTGGAGGCCGACGACCGGCTCGGCGCGCTGACCGCCGCCGAGCGGGAGATCCGGGACCTGGTGCTCAGCCGCACCCTGCCCACCTGGGAGAAGGTCTGGCAGGGCCTGGACCTGCTGCGGGAGCTGCCCGAGGGGGCGCATGTCGAGGAGCGCTGGAGCCGCGACCGCTGGTCGTTCACCGGCCACCGCGACCGGGTCCTGGCCGGCGAACCCCCGCAGCCGCGCCGCGACGACGCGGTCACCGCGGCGAACAAGCTCGCCACACGCGAGCGCGAGCAGGCCCGCCTGGAGGCGCAGGAGGCCCTCGACGACCCGCTGGTCATGGCGGGACGGCGGCTGTCCGGGGAGGCGTTCGCGGGTGAGGTCACGGACGTCGTGATGGCGTACAGCGAGGGCAAGCGGCCCAGCCCGCGCCCCCTGGTCACGGTGCGCACGGACGACCGGCCGCATCTCGGGGAGCGGACGAAGGTGTACCGGTCGCTGGGCGGGAAGCCGCAGTCGGCGGAATTCGTCGGGGCCGAGGAGGACGGCGCGTACGTCGTGCTGCGGATCCTCGACAAGATGGGCCGCGGCAAGGAGCCCGAGCCGGGGTCGGTGCCGGAGAAGGGCGACCGGGTCTGCTTCACGCTCTTCGAGCACGAGCAGCGGGGCGGCGCGAAGCTGCCCGACCCGGAGGAGACGCCCTGGACGCACGGCGGGCCGCCCGCTGAGGCGACCCTGGAGGCCGCCGACCCGGTGACCGCGGAGGACCTGCTGTGACGACGCTCTTCGATCCTGCCGCCGCGGCGGCCCAGGCCACCGACGCGATCCTCCACGACACGCTGCACGGCACCGCGCGCGGTGTCGTCGTCGACTCCCCGCCCGGCGCCGGCAAGTCCACGCTCGTGGTCCGCGCGGCCCTGGAACTGGCCGAGGCCGGCCATCCGCTGATGGTGGTGGCGCAGACCAACGCCCAGGTCGACGACCTGGTCCTGCGGCTCGCCGAGAAGAACCCCGAGCTGCCGGTGGGGCGGCTGCACAGCAGCGACGCCGACCCGTACGACAAGGCGCTCGACGGCCTGGAGAACGTCCGCAAGTCGGCGAAGGCGGCCGACCTCGCCGGGCTGGCCGTGGTGATCTCGACGGCGGCGAAGTGGGCGCATGTGAAGACCGACGAGCCGTGGCGGTACGCGATCGTCGACGAGGCGTACCAGATGCGCTCGGACGCGCTGCTCGCCGTGGCCGGGCTGTTCGAGCGGGCGCTGTTCGTGGGCGACCCGGGGCAGCTGGACCCGTTCGCGATCGTGGGCAGCGAGCAGTGGGCGGGCCTCACGTACGACCCGTCGGCCTCGGCGGTGACGACCCTGCTCGCGCACAACCCGGACCTGCCCCAGCACCGCCTGCCGGTGTCCTGGCGGCTCCCGGCCTCGGCGGCGCCCCTGGTCTCGGACGCCTTCTACCCGTACACGCCGTTCCGCAGCGGCACCGGCCACGGCGACCGTCGTCTCTCCTTCGCCGTGCCGTCGGACGGCTCGGGCCCCGACCGGGTGATCGACGAGGCGGCCGAGTCGGGCTGGGGCCTGCTGGAGCTGCCCGCCCGGCACACCCCGCGCACGGACCCGGAGGCGGTCCGGGCGGTGGCGACGGTCGTACGGCGCCTGCTGGACCGGGGCGGCGCGGCGACCTCGGAACGCTCACCCGATCCCACCCCCCTGGCCGCGGACCGGATCGCCGTCGGCACGGCACACCGGGACCAGGCGGCGGCGGTGCGCGCGGCCCTGGCCGACCTCGGCGTCACCGACGTGGTCGTGGACACGGCGAACCGGCTCCAGGGCCGCGAGTACGACGTCACGGTGGTCCTGCACCCCCTCTCCGGCCGCCCCGACGCCACGGCCTTCCACCTGGAGACGGGCCGCCTGTGCGTCCTGGCCTCCCGCCACCGGCACGCGTGCGTCGTGGTCTGCCGGGCGGGGGTCGGCGACCTGCTGGACGACTATCCGTCGACGGAGCCGGTCCAGCTGGGGACGGTGGTGAAGTTTCCTGATGGGTGGGAGGCGAATCACGCCGTGCTGGCGCATCTGGCCGAACACAAGGTGGCGTGGCAGCCATGATCCCCGCCGACGGACACCCCATTCCTCCGCCGGCCGGAGGCCGGCACGCCGCCGGAGGCGGCCGATGAACGCAGCCTGGCAGCCGTGACGAACGCCCGATGGTGTGGCGGCCGTATCCACTACCGCGATGCCCACTTGCGCGCCCGCGAGACAATGGACGGTGGCCCGCTCCACCGGGGGCCAGCGCGACGTACGAGGAGGAGTAGACATGGCGGAGCCCACGCCGCGTCGGAACGAACCGCGGCTACGCCCCGCGCCCCTGCTCTTCGAGCCCGCGGAGGCGGCCTCCGACCCTGAGCACTTCTTCGATCTCGAGTCGATCGACGATCCCCGCGCGCTGCTGTCCCGCGCGACGGAGCTGACGCTGGCGTTCCGGGCCGCGGCGGACCGGGCGGTGGAGTTCCAGGCGATGGCGGCGGCGCAGCTGGCGGATCCGCGGCGGTTCGACCGGCTGACGACCGCGGACATCGCCGAGCGGGCCGAGTGGACCGAGGACTACGCCAAGAAGATGGTCGAGTTCGGACGGGACCTGATGCGGGGCGGCGGCGAGGGCCGGGGGTCCGTCGACCCGGTGTGAGACCCCACCCGGAGCTCGGGAGATCCCGCCCCTTCTCGATCTACCTGGCATATGCCAGGCGGGCAAGATACTCCCTCGCCACCCCTCCTGTCCCGATTTCCCGCAACCCTCGGGAACCGCGCGTGCACGGCCGGTAGACATGGACGCCATGAGCAGCGCATGGAACGCCTCCTATGTCACCCCGGACGGGGCAGCCTGGCTCGCCTCGGCAGGAACGTATCCGCGAAGCACGCTCGCCCTCTGGGAGGAGCGGCCGGACGCACCGGTGGTGCTGCCCTGCGGGTCGGTCTTCGACGTCGTCAGCGCGCCCGCGATGTTCGGGCGGCGGATGCTCGACCGGCTGTGGGACGACGGGCCCGGCTCGGGGCCGGTCGCGGAGTTCCGCGGCCGGATGCTGCTGTTCTCCGCGCCCGGCACGGCCCAGCGGCTGCCGGTGCTGCTGGAGTGGGAGGAGTGGGGCAAGCACGGCGGGGACACCCGGGAGCCCGGCCGCACGGGCGGGGTCCCGTCCCTGCTGTGTCACGGCACGGGCGACGCGGTGACCGTCCCGGCACCGGCGGACGACGCCTCCCCCGGCCGCTCCGGCGCCCGCTGGCTCGTCGCCCCCGACACCCGTCAGCCCTGGCTGCCCGGCCCCGAGGTACTGCTGTGGGCGGCCGTCCGGGCGGCCCGTTCGGCCGTGCGGATATCGATTTTTCCTCCCGCCGACCAGGGTGCTAAGGTCTACGACGTCAGCAGGCGCCGCTAGCTCAGTTGGTTAGAGCAGCTGACTCTTAATCAGCGGGTCCGGGGTTCGAGTCCCTGGCGGCGCACCGACGGGAAAGGCCCTTCGCGAGAGCGAGGGGCCTTCTGCATGCCCGGCATCCGCATCGCGCCTCTTCAGTGCCCGGCCGTGATCCGCACGGTCCAGGCCCCCGAAGCCGTACGCCCCTCCACCTCAACCCGGACACCCTCCCCCGGCACCGTGAAAGTCTCCCCCGGGCCGATCGGCGCGTCCGCGAGGGGCGGGTAGACCGAGTCCTCCCCGCACGCCTCGGTGCGCGGATGGGCGTCGATCACCTCGATCGGCCCGCCCCCGGAGTGCGTCCCGCCCCGCACCCGGTACACGAGCACCCCCTGCCGGCACGCTGCCACGTCGTTGCCCACCGTCCCGCGCGCCTCGAACGCGAGCACGCTGTCGCGGCCGGTGCGCAGCACCGCGAGCTTGGTGCCCCGCCCGAGCCCGAAGGCCGGCGCCCCCGCGGCGCCCGCCACCGGCACACCCGGCCCGGCCGCCAGTGGCTCCAGGGTCAGCCGGGCGGGCCCGGCGTCCTGCACGCACCGCACCTGCCGCTGCTTCAGCCAGCCCAGCTTCCACTTGTGCCAGCCGAACAGGTCGGGCGCCAGTCCGAACTGGCTGCCCATCAGGTCCCAGTCGCCGACATGCGTGTCCCAGTCGCCCTTGCCGTCCACGGGCCGGTGATAGAGGTCGGGCAGGTCGAACACGTGCCCGGTCTCGTGGGCGAGGACGAGCCGGTCCGGGGGATGCTGCTCGAACACCGTGACGACCCGGCGCAGATCGGCGCCGTCGACCCGCATCGGACTCGTCAGGTTCACCACCTTGGTCGCGTCGGAGTGCACGCCGGGCGCGTCCGGGTCGGCGACGAAGTACACGACGTCGTAGCGGGAGAAGTCGACCTGCGGGTCGGCCACGGAGAGCGCGTCCCGCAGGTACGCGGCCCGGTGGGTGGCGATCCAGTCGCGCTGTATGTCGTACGCCGTGGACGGCTGCGGCATCTGGATCCAGTGCCCGAGCGCGTGCGGGCGCAGGATGAAGCGGCCGTAGGAGGCGCGTTCGAAGAAGCGGGTGGTGGCCGGGAAGTGGTCGGCGGTCAGCTCCCGCGGCGTGGTCAGCGGATGGGCGTCCGGGAAGGACAGGAACACCATGACCGCGTCCAGGGCCCGGGCCGGGCGCGGATAGGCGGCGTTCCAGGTGTCCAGGCCCTCGGAGTGGTGGGCGTCGGTGCGGGTCAGGGCGCAGGGCGCGGCCGAGTCGGGTTCGGCGGCCGACGGACCGGTGCCGAGGGACGTCGCGGCGAGTGCCGACATGGTGGTGAACACGGCCGCGGTGCTGCGCAGTCGGGCGCGCGAGAACTGACGCGGCACGGGTACCTCCGGGTACGGTTCGCGGGACACCGCACCCAGCCTGTGATGATTTGTCGTACTGCGTCCTGTTTGTTTGCGCCAGTCGGGTGAATAAGCCGAAACATCGCGGACGTCGACACCCGCGAAGCACTCACAGAACGTCACAACTGGTCGGGGGCCTGAAGAAGCCGTCCAGGCGTGAGCAGAAACGATCTGGCAGAAGGGCGGGTTGGTCCGGAACACTGGACACCGGCTGGAAGGCCCTGGGGCCAGCCTCTATGATCGGCACACTTTCCTGACCTTTCCTGCACGGACAGAGATCGAATACATGCGGGAGCGAGCGGTGAGCGGAACCTCCGAAGGGCCGGCGCCCGCGGCAGACCTCGACCGGCCGGTCGTCACAGAGAGTGAGATCGACACGTCTCCCCGTACCGAGCCCCCGTCGCCCGCGCCCTATCGCTCCGTCTTCGCGGCCGCCCCGCTCGCCATGGCCGTCGTCGACCGCGAGGGGACGGTCGTCAGCGCCAACGACTCGCTCGCCGCACTGCTCGGTACCCCGCCCGACGATCTGGCCGGTGCCGTCGCCGCCGACCTGGTCGACCTCACCGGTGACGCCCGCACCTGGCACGCGTACCGCGAGGTGCTGCGCGGCCGGCAGTCCCGGCTGCGCTGCACGCGCCGGCTCAAGCACCCCGACGGGCATTCGCTGTGGGTGCAGGTGACGGTCGCCCCGCTGCCCGCCGAGGACCGGGCCGTCCTGATGACCGTCGCCGACATCAGCTCACGCCGCGAACTCCAGGCCCGGCTGCGGCACTTGCAGATGCACGACCCGGTGACCCGGCTGCCCAACCGCACGCTGTTCTTCGAACGCCTGTCGGCCGCGCTGGAGGCGGAGTCGTACGAGCAGAGCGGCACGGGCCGGATCGGGCTGTGCTACCTGGACCTGGACGGCTTCAAGGCCATCAACGACACCCTGGGCCACCGCGTGGGCGACCGGCTGCTGGCCGCCGTCGCCGAGCGCCTCACGCGCTGCGCGGACGAGGCCGGGCAGTCCCGGCCCACCACCCCGCTGGTGGCCCGGCTCGGCGGTGACGAGTTCGCGCTGCTCGTCGAGGACTCCACGGGCACCGAGCAACTGGCCGAGCTGGCCGAGTCGGTGCTGGAGGCGGTCCAGGACCCGTTCGACATCTCCGGCCAGCGGCTGTCGGTCTCGGCGTCGATCGGCGTCGTGGAGCGGCACGCGGCCGGGACGACCCCGACCGCCCTGATGCAGGCGGCGGACACCACGCTCTACTGGGCGAAGGCCGACGGCAAGTCCCGCTGGACGCTGTTCGACCCGGAGCGCAACGCCCACCGCATGACCCGCCAGGCCCTCGCCTCCACACTGCGGCCGGCCATCGACCGGGGCGAGTTCCAGCTGGAGTACCAGCCGCTGGTCGGCATGGAGGACGACCGGCTGCACGGGGTCGAGGCGCTCGTCCGCTGGAATCATCCTCAGTTCGGCGTACTGACGCCGAATCGGTTCATCGGACTTGCCGAGGAGGACGGTTCGATCGTTCCGCTGGGCCGCTGGGTGCTGCGCACGGCCTGCGGACAGGCCCGCCGCTGGCAGCTGGACCACCCCGGCGAGCCGCCGATCTTCGTGAGCGTGAACGTGGCGGTGCGTCAGGTGTGGGACTCGGACCTGGTGGCGGACGTGGCGGAGACCCTGGCCGAGACGGGCCTCGCGCCGCACCTGCTCCAGCTGGAGCTCACCGAGTCGGCGGTGATGGGCTCGGCCGGCCGGCCGCTCCAGGCCCTGAAGGCCCTCAGCGACATGGGCGTGCGCATCGCCATCGACGACTTCGGCACCGGCTACTCGAACCTGGCCTACCTCAGCCGCCTGCCGGTGTCCGTACTGAAGCTGGACGGCACCTTCGTCCGCGGCTTCCAGTACGACGACCGGGACAGCGCGGCCACCCGCCCGAACCCGGCCGACGAGGTCGTGGTCGAGGCGATGATCCAGCTCGCGCACCGGCTGGGCCTGACGGTCACGGCCGAATGCGTGGAGACCTCCGACCAGGCGACCCGGCTGCGGCGCATCGGCTGCGACACCGGACAGGGCTGGCTCTACTCCCGTCCGGTGCCGCCGGACCGCATCTCCGAGCTGCTGGGCACGCCGGGCGTTCAGGCGGGCGTCGGCAACCCGTAGGCGTCAGCGATGAGTTCGTAGGAGCGCACGCGTACGTCGCCGCCATGGGCGTTGGCCGTGATCATCAGCTCGTCGGCGCCGGTGCGCTTGTGCAGGTCGTCCAGGCCGGAGCGGACCTCGTCCGAGGTGCCGTGGATGACGTTGGCGTTCCAGGAGTCGACGAACTCGCGCTCCATGGGGCTGAACGCGTAGGCCTCCGCCTCCTCGGGGCTGGGCACGAGGCCGGGGCGTCCGGTGCGCAGCCGGACCATGCTGAGGGCGGCGGCCAGGACCTGGCGGCGGGCCTCCTTCTCCTCGTCGGCGGCGAGCGCGGAGACGCCGATGAGGGCGTAGGGCTCGTCGAGCACGGCGGACGGCTGGAAGGACTCCCGGTACAGGTCCAGGGCCGGGATCGTGTTCTGCGCCGAGAAGTGGTGCGCGAAGGCGAAGGGCAGGCCGAGGACACCGGCGAGGCGGGCACTGAAGCCGGAGGAGCCGAGCAGCCAGACGGGCGGGCGGTGCGGGGACTGGACGCCGCCGGGGGAGGTGGCCTGGACCGGCCCCGGTACGGCGTGGATGCGGCGGTAGGGGTGCCCGTCGGGGAAGTCGTCGTCGAGGAACCGGGTCAGCTCGGCGAGCTGCTCGGGGAAGTCGTCGGCGCCTTCGTTGAGCCGGTCCGTGCGGCGCAGGGCGGCGGCCGTGGCACCGTCGGTTCCCGGCGCGCGGCCGAGCCCGAGGTCGATGCGGCCCGGGGCCATGGCCTCCAGCGTCCCGAACTGCTCGGCGATGACGAGCGGGGCGTGGTTGGGCAGCATGACGCCGCCCGAGCCGAGGCGGATGCGGCCGGTGTGGGCGGCGAGGTGGGCGAGGATCACGGCCGGGGACGACGAGGCCACGCCGGGCATGGAGTGGTGCTCGGCGACCCAGTAGCGGTGGAAGCCGCGGGCCTCCGCGAGGCGGGCCAGGTCGACGCTGGTGCGCAGCGCGTCGGAGGCGGTGCGGCCGGCCCCGACGGTGACCAGGTCCAGTACGGAGAGGGGGACGGGGGCGCTGCCCTGCGCTGCGCCGCGTATCTCGTCTGCCGCCACGGTGGGGTGCCTCCTGCTGTGGGCCGTGTGCTGTCGTGCCGGCCTTAACAGGGGACTGTCTCCGGTTATTCCCGGGAGGTGCCGCGGGGTCAGGCGGCCTGCTCCCAGTCGCTCCGCGCTCCGCCGTACGGGGGCCGCCGGGCGCCCTTCTCGCGGACGCGGAGCACGATCCACGCGAGGGCGGATCCAGCGGCGAGCCACCAGGGCAGGGACCACACGGCACCCCACCAGTGCGCCCGCGGATCGAGGACGGCGTCGACGCCGGCGGTGATCATCGCCGCTGCCAGGCTCCAGCACAGCAGGCGCCCGGACAGCTGGACAGCGCTTACAGAGGATCTGAACGGGCCCGTTTCGGCCATCGGGGAGTCCTTCACGGCACGACTGGCTGCGGACGAGGCCAGTGTGCACGGGGAGAACAACGGAAGGGGAACGCGCTTTCGGTCAACTCAAGAGCCCTGTGAGACGGCGGAGTTGAGG
This sequence comes from Streptomyces sp. NPDC006235, assembly GCF_040613735.1. Taxonomy (NCBI): domain Bacteria; kingdom Bacillati; phylum Actinomycetota; class Actinomycetes; order Kitasatosporales; family Streptomycetaceae; genus Streptomyces; species Streptomyces sp. NPDC006235. The sequence continues at coordinate 8,901 of NZ_JBEXSR010000077.1, read as the reverse complement.
ATTCCTCACCTCCTGGCGGGTCGTTCACCCCCTATGCCCGGATCTGCCCCACCGAAGAGGTGGGACCGATTCCGGGCGTCGGTGGCGAGAACGGCACGCGCGCTCAGGCCTGGACGAGCGGCTCCCTCGTGAACAGCGCCCCCAGTTCCGGCGCGTTCACGCGGCGGTCCGCCAGGCGGAGGCCTTCCCAGACCGTGACCTGGTTGGCGGTGAGGACCGGCTTGCCGAGGTCCTTCTCCAGGGCTGGGATGTGGGCCGCCGTGTGCAGGGCCGTGTCGGGCAGGAGGAGGGCCTCGGCCTCGGGGTGGTCGGCGTGCCGGGCCATGGCGAGGAGTTCCGCCTCGCCCCAGGTGCCGACCTCGGCGGCCGTGATGATGCCGGAGCTCTTCACCGAGACGACCTCGACACCGTCCGCCCGCAGGAACTCGGCGAACAACTGGGCCACGTCGTCCGGGTACGTCGCGCCGATCGCGACCCGGCGCACTCCCAGCTCCCGTACCGCGTGCACGAACGCGAAGGACGTCGAGGAGGCCGGCATGCCGGCGGTCTGCGCCAGGGTGCGCACCTGGTCCTGCGCGCCGTCCCAGCCGTAGACGAAGCTGCCGCTGGTGCAGGCCCAGACCACGGCGTCCGCGCCGGCGTGCCGCAGCTCCTGGACGCCCGCCGCGAGCCGCCCGGCGGAGCCCATCTCCAGCAGCGCGTCCACCCGGTGCGCGTCCTCACCGATGTCGGTGTGCACCAGGTCCACCCGGATGTCGCTGCCCAGCAACTGCTCGATGCGCGGATAGTCGTCCTCGGCCGAGTGGCCCGGGTAGAGAAATCCCAGTGCTGTCATGTCCAGCCTTCCTGCTGCTGCTCTTCTTCCGGCACGACGGGACCGTGGTTCGCCCCCGGCGATCCGAGACCGGCCCGCGCCTCCGGATTGATCAGCGCTTGATACGGTCCCACCGCACGGGTACCCAGTCGGCGCAGCGCCGCCCACATCGTCACTTGGTTGGCCGAGATCACGGGGATGCGCAGTTCGGCCTCCAGTTGGGGGATGACGTCGTAGGTGGGCAGGTTGGTACAGCTGATGAACAGGGCGTCGGCGTCGTCACGTACGGCCTGCCGCGCCATGTCCACCACCTCCCGGTAGGTGACCTTCCAGATGTGCCGGGTCAGGCCCATGAAGGCACAGCCGGAGATCGTGACGCCGGCCTGGGCGACGTACGCCTCCAGCGCCTGCGTCACCGACACCGTGTACGGCGTCACCAGCGCCACCCGCCGTACGTCCAGCTCCACCAGGGCCTCCAGCAGCCCGCCGGAGGTGGTGATCGCCGGGACGGCGCCCGCGCGGCTCATCGCCTCGCACATCGCGCGCTCGCCCATGACGCCGCCGACGAAACTGCCCGACGTACAGGCGTAGGCGATGACCTCGGGGGCGATCGCGTTGAGCGTGCCGACCGCCTCGCCCAGCGTCTGGTGTTCGCTGACCATGCGGGCGAGATCGAGGCTGACCTCGACGGGCACGAACGGTGTTCGTGTCATGTGCAGGGAGACCTCGTCCGGCACCCACCGCCACAGCTCGCGGTCGAGAGCGAAGTCGAAGGGGGCGACTACGCCGACCCCGCGCTGCGGGCTGGGCCCGCCGAGAAAAGAGACGTCCATGGCAGGGCACCGGCCTCACACTGGGCAACGAGTGTGCAACGGATCGTGGGAACGCCCGTGTTGACGACGGTAGGTTCGGGTGCGAGCGTGGTCAATCCGCCCGGATCATTCCTTGGTCAACACCGTGTTAACTCGTCGTCACCGGCCGCCTCCCGAAGGCAGGCCGCCCCCCGCCGCACGGCTGGAGAAACGGCTGCTCATGCCCACCCCCACCCTGCTCGTCCTGGACGCCGAGCCCCTCCCCCGCCTCGGGAGCCTCACCGGCCGCGCCCGTATCGAACACACCGACGCGGAGGGTCTCGCCGCACGCCTCCCGCGTGCGGATGTACTCCTGGTGTGGGATTTCACCTCGCGCGCCGTGCGGGACGCCTGGCCCGGCGAGGGCCCACGACCACGCTGGGTGCATACGGCGAGCGCCGGTGTGGACCATCTGATGTGTCCGGAACTCGCCGCCGCCGACACGGTGGTGACGAACGCCCGCGGCATCTTCGACCAGCCGATCGCCGAGTACGTCGCCGCGCTCGTGCTGGCGATGGCCAAGGACCTGCCGCGCACGCTTCAGCTGCAACGGGAGCGGACCTGGCGGCACCGCGAGTCGCAGAAGGTCGCCGGGAGCCGGGCCGTCGTGGTCGGCACCGGACCGATCGGCCGCGCGATCGCCCGCACGCTGGAGGCGCTGGACATCACGACGGCGCTCGTCGGCCGCGCCGCGCGCGACGGCGTGCACGGGCCGGAGGATCTGGACCGGCTGCTGGCGCGCGCCGACTGGGTGATCGCCGCGGCGCCGCTCACGGAGCAGACGCACGGCATGTTCGACGCCCGCCGCTTCGGCGTCATGCAGCCGTCCGCCCGGTTCGTCAACATCGGCCGCGGTCAGCTGGTCGTCGAGGACGCGCTCGCCGAGGCCCTGGCCAAGCACTGGATCGCGGGCGCCGCCCTGGACGTCTTCGAGTCCGAACCGCTGACCCCCGACAGCCCGCTGTGGCAGGTCCCGGGCCTGATCGTGTCCCCGCACATGAGCGGCGACATCGTCGGCTGGCGGGACGAGCTCGGCGCCCAGTTCGTTGAGCTGTACGAGTTGTGGGCTGCGGGAAAGCCGCTGGAGAACGTGGTCGACAAACAGCGCGGGTATGTACCCGGACACTGACGTTCCTTGGAGGGTGCATGACCGAGCTCACCGAGCTGACCGCCGTACGGCTCCTCGACGGCTACCGCAAGGGCGAGTGGAGCCCTGTGGAGGCGACCCGCGCGGCGCTGGAGCGGGCCGAGGCGATCCAGCCGGAGGTGAACGCCTTCGTCCGGCTGACCGCCGAGGACGCGCTGGCCCGGGCCCGGGAGTCGGAGGAGCGATGGCGGCGCGGTGAGCCCCAGGGGCTGCTGGACGGGGTGCCGGTCACGGTCAAGGACATCCTGCTGCTGCGCGGCGCGCCGACCCTGCGCGGGTCGAAGGCCGTGGACCCGGCGGGGCGCTGGGACGAGGACGCCCCGTCCGTGGCCCGGCTGCGGGAGCACGGGGCGGTCTTCATCGGCAAGACGACGACCCCCGAGTACGGCTGGAAGGGCGTGACGGACTCGCCTCTGAGCGGGGTGACGCGCAACCCGTACGACCCCTCGCGCACCGCCGGCGGGTCCAGCGGCGGCAGCGCGGCGGCCGTGGCACTCGGTGCGGGGCCGCTGTCGCTGGGCACGGACGGCGGCGGCAGTGTCCGCATCCCGGCGTCGTTCTGCGGGATCTTCGCGCTGAAGCCGACGTACGGGCGCGTGCCGCTCTACCCGGCGAGCGCGTTCGGCACGCTGGCGCACGTCGGGCCGATGACCCGGGACGCGGCGGACGCGGCGCTGCTGATGGACGTCATCGGCCATCCGGACTCGCGCGACTGGTCGGCGCTCGCCCCGCCGCCCGGTGCCTACGCGGACGGCCTGACGGGCGGGGTGCGCGGGCTGCGCGTGGCGTACTCGCCGTCGCTGGGCGGGCAGGTGGCGGTGCGTCCGGAGGTCGCGCGGGCGGTGCGGCACGCCGTGGAGCGGCTGGCGGAGCTCGGCGCGTACGTCACGGAGACCGACCCGGACCTCACCGAACCGGTGGAGGCCTTCCACACGCTGTGGTTCAGCGGGGCGGCACGGGTGACCCAGCACCTGGGACCGAAGCAGCGGGAGCTGCTGGACCCGGGCCTGCGCGAGATCTGCACACAAGGCGCCCGCTACTCGGCGCTGGACTATCTCGCCGCGGTGGACGTCCGGATGGACCTGGGGCGCCGGATGGGCCGCTTCCACGACACGTACGACCTGCTCGTCACGCCGACCCTGCCGATCACGGCGTTCGAGGCGGGCGTCGAGGTACCGAAAGGATCCGGCCATCGGCGCTGGACGGGCTGGACGCCGTTCACGTACCCGTTCAACATGACGCAGCAGCCGGCGGCGAGCGTGCCGGTCGGCGCCGACGGGGACGGCCTGCCGATCGGACTCCAGCTCGTGGCCGCCCGGCACCGGGACGATCTGGTGCTGCGGGCGGCCCACGCGCTGTACGAGGCCGGCGTGGCGTCCGCCGGCCGGATCAGGCCCGCCGGAAGCTGAGCGTCTCCCCCGCCGCGCCCGACCTCCACAGGTCGTTGCACGCCTCGGCCATGGCGTCCAGGCCCTCGACGATCTGGCCCCAGACGATGCCGGGGACCCAGCCGACATCGGCGTTCAGCAGCAGGTTGTTGCGCTCGTAGAACAGGGCCAGGTCGACGAGCGTGGTCCCGGCGCGGACCTCGCGGTCGTAGCCGTAGGACTTGGTCCCCAACTCCGTACCCGCGAAGGCGAAATAGCACAGATCGCCCGGAATGGGAGTAACAGTCGGGTTTTCCAGGGGTGGTTCGGTTTCGGCGAAGGGCGGGAAAAGGGCGTAGATCTCATTGCGTGCGTACTTCGCGTGGTAGACGTCGCCGGCCAGCGGAAGGGCGTCCCAGACGGCCGCGCAGGTGATCGGCGCGCGGTCGTCCAGGAGCCTGGCCCTGCAGGTCACGTCGCGCTTGACCAGGGAGACTTCGATATAGCGATCAGCCATGCCTCCATGGGAGTGCCCGCCGCCCCCGCGGTCAAGGGCGCACCGGGAGACGTGCGGGGCTTGAAAAGATCGGCATAACTCGGATGCGGTCGGGTAGCCGCGCGCCCATGGCTCCACCACGCAGAAGCCCATCGAGAAAACCCGAACCCCAACTCCAGGCCATATCCGGGCCCACACGCCGGTCGCTGCTCGCGGGGGTCGCGGCGCTCGGCGCAGTGGGCGCCGCCGGATGCAGCCGGGTCGCCACCGCCTCGGACGTCAAGGGCGGCGACCTCCTCGGCCGGCTCCGGGCGGCGGGCGTCGTCCGGCTCGGCATCGCCGGCGAGATCCCGTTCGGTTTCATCGACACGAACGGCGAACTGACCGGCGAGGCGCCGGAACTGGCCAAGGTGATCTTCAAGCGTCTCGGCGTCGACCGGGTGCAGCCCGTGCCGACCGAGTTCGGCTCGCTCATCCCGGGCCTGAACTCCCAGCAGTTCGACGTCGTGGCCGCCGGGATGTACGTCAACCCCGAGCGCTGCGAGCAGGTCATCTTCTCCGACCCGGACTACCAGATGCTCGACTCGTTCATCGTCCGCAAGGGCAACCCGAAGGGGCTGCGCAGCTACAAGGACGTCGTCGGGAAGAAGGCGAAGTTCGCCACCGGGACCGGATACGCCGAGATCCAGTACGCCGTCGAGGCGGGGTACAAGGAGAGCGACATCCTCATCGTCCCGGACCAGGTGGCGGGGCTGAACGCCGTCGAGGCGGGCCGCGTGGACGTGTTCGCCGGTACGGCGCTCACCGTGCGCGAGGTGGTGAAGAAGTCCGCCAAGGCGGAGGCCACCGAGCCCTTCAAGCCGATCGTGGACGGCAAGCCGCACGTCGACGGCGGCGCCTTCGCGTTCCGGCCGACCGAGACCAAGCTGCGCGACGCCTTCAACGTCGAGCTGCACAAGCTCAAGAAGAGCGGCGAACTGTTCCGCATCCTCAAGCCCTTCGGTTTCACCGAGGCGGAGATGACGGATCTGACCGCGAAGGAGCTCTGCGGCGGATGACCTCGGGACTCTGGGAACTCGTACTGAAGGGCGTCTGGGTCACGATCCAGCTGCTCGTGTGCAGCGCGCTGCTGGCGGCTGCGGTGTCCTTCGTGGTCGGCGTCGCGCGCACCCACCGGCTGTGGATCGTCCGCTTCCTGGCGGGCTTCTACACCGAGGTGTTCCGCGGGACCTCGGCCCTGGTGATGATCTTCTGGGTGTTCTTCGTGCTGCCTCCGGCCTTCGGCTGGCAGCTGGTGCCGCTGTGGGCGGGCACACTGGCGCTCGGCCTGACGTACGGGGCGTACGGCTCCGAGATCGTGCGCGGCGCGCTGACCGCGGTCGACCCGGCGCAGCGGGAGGGCGGGATCGCGCTCAGCTTCACGCCCTGGCAGCGGATGCGGCTGATCCTGCTGCCGCAGGCGGTGCCGGAGATGATCCCGCCGTTCTCCAACCTGCTCATCGAGCTGCTCAAGGGCACCGCCCTGGTGTCGATCATGGGCATGGGAGACCTGGCGTTCAGCGGCAACCTGGTGCGTCTGGCGCTCCAGGAGAGCGCGGAGATCTACACGTACATCCTGCTCATCTACTTCCTGATCGCCTTCCTGCTCACCCGGGTCATGCGCGGGCTGGAGAAGAGGCTCAAGGCGGGTGTCGGGAAGAAGCCCGACAGCAAGACCCGGGCGCCTGAGCCGGTCGTGGTGGAGGCGGTCCGATGAACTGGGACTGGAGCGCGGTCTCCGACTTCATGCCGGACTTCTGGAAGGGTCTGCTGGTCACCCTTCAGATCCTGGTGATCGGTTCGCTGGTCTCGTTCGTGCTGGGCCTGGTGTGGGCGCTGCTGATGCGGCTGCCGACGCGCTGGGTGACCTGGCCGGTCGGCGTCGTCACGGAGTTCGTCCGCAACACCCCGCTGCTGGTGCAGCTGTTCTTCCTCTACTACGTGCTGCCCGAGTGGGGCCTGACCTTCTCGGCGCTCGCCACGGGCGTCTTCGCGATCGGGCTGCACTACTCGACGTACACGATGCAGGTCTACCGCGCCGGTATCGAGGCCGTGCCGGTCGGCCAGTGGGAGGCGGCGACGGCGCTGAACCTGCCGCTGCGCCGGACGTGGTCCGCGGTGATCCTGCCGCAGGCGGTGCGCCGGGTCGTCCCCGCGCTCGGCAACTACGTCATCGCGATGCTCAAGGACACGCCCATGCTGATGGCGATCTCCGTGCTGGAGATGCTCGGCCACGCGCGCCTGTTCTCGCAGGAGCACTTCCAGTTCACCGAGCCGCTGACGGTGATCGGCGTGGCCTTCATCGTCATTTCCTATCTGGCCTCCCTTCTCCTGCGAGCCCTGGAGCGACGCCTTGCCCACTGACACTCTCCCCAACCCCGAGAAGAACCCCGCCAGGAGCACCGGCGAGCTGATCCGGCTGGAGCAGGTCACCAAGCGGTTCGGGAGCAACACCGTCCTGGACCACCTGGACTTCTCCGTCGACGCCGGCAAGCACGTCACCCTGATCGGGCCGTCCGGGTCCGGCAAGACCACGATCCTGCGGCTGCTGATGACCCTGCTCAAGCCCGACGAGGGCACGATCACGGTCGACGGGCAGCAGCTGTTCCCGGCCTCCGACAAGGAGGTGCGGGAGGTCCGCAAGAAGATCGGGATGGTCTTCCAGCAGTTCAACCTGTTCCCGAACATGACGGTGCTGCGGAACATCACCGAGGCACCGGTCACCGTCCTCGGCATGTCCAAGGACGAGGCTGTGGAGCGGGCCAAGGGCCTGCTGGACCTGGTGGGCCTGTCCGACAAGTGCGACGCGCACCCGGCGCAGCTGTCCGGCGGGCAGCAGCAGCGGGTGGCGATCGCCCGGGCGCTGGCGATGCGGCCGCAGGTGCTGCTCCTGGACGAGGTGACCTCCGCGCTCGACCCGGAGCTGGTCGCGGGCGTCCTGGACGTGCTGCGGGACATCGCCCGTTCCACGGACATCACGATGCTCTGTGTGACCCACGAGATGAACTTCGCCCGGGACATCTCCGACCAGGTGCTGATGTTCGATTCGGGCCGGGTCATCGAGTCGGGTCCGCCGGAGAAGATCTTCAGCGAACCGGAGCACGACCGCACGCGGGAGTTCCTCAGCGCAGTGCTCTGACTACACCGCGTGATCAGGCAGAACGTCCGGACTCAAGGGCTGGGGCATGCTTCTGGCATATGCCAGAGGGTCGATGCCCCAGTCCGAGGGCCTGGGAATCTTGTCAACCCCCGCTCTCGGCAGGGTGTTTGCCGGTTAACCTGGAAGAGGTTCACCGACCGGATTACGGCCCTACAGCAAGCGCAGGGGGAGACCACCGTGGCGCTGAAGCACGAGCCGCCGACCACCCCGTACCACTCGGCCCAGGAAGCCCTGCGCGTCCTGGAGACAGTGGCGCGGAGTTCCACCGGAGTCACCGACACCGAGCTCGCCCGGCACACCCGCATAGGACCGGAGCGGCTGACCGCGCTGCTGCGCATGCTGCGCCGCGAGGGCTACGTCGAGCAGATCGCCGACGGCGCGTACGTCACGGGCGAGACGCTGGCCCGCCTCGGCTCCGCCCAGCACCGCGAGCAGGCCCTGCGCGACAAGCTCCAGCACACCCTCGACCGGCTGCGCGACTCGGTCGGCGCCGCCGTCTACATGAGCCGGTACGTCGACGGCGAGATCAGCGTCACCCAGTACGCCGACAGCCCGGCCACGCCCAAGGTCAACGAGTGGGTCGACTTCCGCTCCTCGGCCCACGCCACCGCGATCGGCAAGAGCCTGCTCACCCAGCTCGACCACGCCGGCCGCCGCGACCACCTCGCCCGGCACAAGATGGCCCGCCTCACCTCGCGCACCATCACCAGCGACCGGCTACTGCTCTCCCGGCTGGAGTCCCAGCCGCCCACCGTGCCGGTCCTGGACCTCCAGGAGTACGCGGTCGGCACGGTCTGCGCGGCCGTTCCCGTCACGGCCGGCTCCTCCGTCGGCTGCCTGGCCCTGTCCCTCCCGGTCGAGCACGCCCACCGGCTCCGCCAGGCCGCGGACGCCCTCAACCGCAACGCGGCGCCGGTCCTGCTGTCCATGGCGATCTAGGTGTGCTGTCCGGGCAGGTTGGTGATGCGGCTGGCTGGGGTGTGGCCGCTGATGCCGGTGTGGGGTCGGTGGTAGTTGTACCAGTGGA
>NZ_JBEXSR010000076.1:0-21683 GCF_040613735.1 Streptomyces sp. NPDC006235 | reverse complement strand
GCCGCACATCGCAGGCCGCGGTCTGGCCGAGGAACGCGTCCGTGCCGCCATGCGCAGCAAGGGCCGACTGCCCGCCTGATCCAAGGACCGCTCGGGGCCCGGTGCCGTTTCGGGGTCGGGTGCGCGCCCTCGGCCGCGAGGCGGACCCGCCCGGCGGCCACAAGGTCACCGCACGGCCGGTCCGGCCCGCTGCGGCTCACCGTAAGGTGAGACACATGAACGATCGCATGGTGTGGATCGACTGCGAGATGACCGGCCTCTCGCTGTCGGACGACGCGCTCATCGAGGTGGCCGCCCTCGTCACCGACTCCGAGCTCAACGTGCTCGGCGAGGGCGTGGACATCGTCATCCGGCCGCCGGACCGGGCGCTGGAGACGATGCCTGAGGTGGTGCGTCAGATGCACACCTCGTCCGGGCTGCTCGCCGAGCTGCCGGACGGCACGACGCTGAAGGACGCCGAGGAGCAGGTCCTGACATACATCAGGGAGCACGTCAAGGAGCCGGGCAAGGCCCCGCTGTGCGGCAACTCCGTCGGCACGGACCGCGGCTTCCTGCTGCGTGACATGCCGACGCTGGAGGACTACCTGCACTACCGGATCGTCGACGTGTCGTCGATCAAGGAGCTGGCCCGCCGGTGGTACCCGCGGGCGTACTTCAACAGCCCGCAGAAGAACGGCAACCACCGGGCGCTCGCCGACATCCGCGAGTCCATCGCGGAGCTGCGCTACTACCGCGAGGCCGTCTTCGTCCCGCAGCCCGGGCCCGACTCGGACACCGCGAAGAAGATCGCCGCGAAGCACGTGCTGCCTGCGCAGTAGCCGTGCCGGGGGCCCGTGGAGGGGCGCCGCGAAAGCCGGGCGCGAGCACCCCTTCGGACCCTGTACACTTTTTCTCGGCCGGTCGGGGAAGTCACTGATCTCCAAGCCGGTCATGGTGGGTGTAGCTCAGCTGGTAGAGCACCTGGTTGTGGTCCAGGATGCCGCGGGTTCGAGTCCCGTCACTCACCCTGTGTGTTCAGCCGGTGACTTCACGAGCGAAGTCACCGGCTGAAGCCTTTTCACGACGGCGTCACGACCGCGCACCCTCTCCCGCGCACTCCACGTCCCCGGCGGAAAGCCGTCCCGTCCCCAGGTAGCCGTTCACGAGACGGTCGGCACACGGCACCGGCGGCGTCAGCCCCTCCGCCCCGCGGCCGTGGACGCCGTGGGACCGGATGTCGGCGGTGACCAGACGGGAGCCGGTGAGCCGGCGGTGGAGCCTCCAGCGCACCGGCGCAGGGGACGTCGTTGTCGCGCCGGGCCTGCACCACCAGCACGGCACGGAGTTGGCGATGCCGGTCCCCGGCTCGCGCGGGGCGGTGAGCCAGAACGCGCACGAAGCGATCATGCCGTTGACGAGCGGGCCGAAGACCGGCTCGGTGGCCCGGCTGCGGACGCTGTTGCGCCAGTACGTCTCCGGATCGGCCGGCCAGCCCCCGTCGCCGCACATGAACAGCGCCCCGCCGACCAGGCTGTCCGCCAGCTTTGGGGAGGACAGCAGGGCCAGCAGGGCGGAAAGGTCCGGGCCCGGCTCGGCCAAGTCCCCGGCCGCCGCGGCGGACAGGTCACGGACCGCGGACGCGAAGGACATGTCGTACTCCTGATGCTGGATCAGCTGACGGAGCAGCACGTACGACCGGGGCGTCGAAACGGGTGCCCGCGACCCGGAGCGGACGCCGTTCGGCCTCGGCGAGCATCTGCCGCACGGTTGCCCGGACCTCGCGGGCCGTGCGGCCGAGCCCGTAGCGGGCGTGGTGCCTGGCGGCCCAGCCGGCCCATTCGTCGAGGCCCGCCTCCCAGGGGCCGCGCCCCTGACCCGGATGACGTCCTGTCGCGCTTCCGGTCACCTGTGATCAGGCGGGGGCAGAGATCGTCATTAGTGATCTATCGGCCTGCCGGAGCCCGTTCCTCCGGCAGACTGTCGGGCCTGGATCGGGCGACAGGGCGGGCACGACAGCACATGGGGCGTTCACGGGCACGGCATCTGAGACCGCGATGCCTCGTGCTCGCGGTGGCCGCCTCGCTCGGCTCGTCCGCGGGCTGCTCTTCGTCGACCGTGCAGGAATCCACCCCGGAAGCACCGCGCGCGTCCGTGAGCGCCCCGGACGACTCGCCCACCACCAGTTCGGGGCCTGCCGTCCCGGACGGACCCCCCGGGCACGGTGAGCCGAGCGCCCCCGTGAGCAGGCCCGCTCCTTCGCAGTCGGCAGACGGGTCGAGCACGCCCTCGCCCGACCTGTCTGTCGGTGGAGACCCCGTCGACCCTGTGCCGCCGCCACCGCGTGCCCCGGGCCCGGGCCCCGGGGACCAACTGCTGCCGGACCCGGCGGCACCCGCGTGTCCCTCAGGTCCGTCCGCCGGCACCTCCGCGTCCCCCGGCCCGTCCGCCGGCACCTCCGCGTCCCCCGATCCGTCCCCGGGCCCTTCCGCGTCTCCCGGTCCCTCGCCCGGCAGCCCTCCGTCCTCCTGCGGTTCCACGTCCACGGCGTCACCGGCCGGGACGAAGTCCCCGGGGGCGTCCCCGTCATGAGCGACCCGCCCGCCGTTCCCCCTCCCCACTTCCGCGCGTCCGCGCCACCGCCCGAACGTCGTCCGCGGCAGGCCGGGGCCCGGCGTCGGCGCCGTCGGGTCCTGCGTCGCGTATCCGGCACCGGTGTCCCGGAGCCGCCCGTCTCCCGCCTTCCGGGCGCCGGCTTCCCGGCCGACCTGGCCACCCTCGTGTCGCTCCTCGCGGCGCTGCTGTTCTATGCCGGAGCGGTCCACACCCGGGCGTATTTCGAGTACTTCCACATCGACGTGCTGGCGCTCGGCCTGAGTTTCGCCGAGTTCGTCATGCGCAGTCTGCATCTGGTGACGGCTCCCGTGGTGCTGACCGCCGTGGTGGCCGTGGTCGTACTGCGGGATCCGCAGCTGCCGAGCCGCTCGCTTTCGCGTCTCCTTCCGCCTGCCCTGATCGGTCGGCTCCGACGGGTCGTCCGGGGCCTGGCCCGTCTCCACCTGCTCGTTCTGGGCGTGGCGGTCGCCATGCTCTTCTGCTGGAGCCGTATCCAGCCGTACGGATGGCTCGTGCCCGTTCTCCTGGCCGTCGGCATCCTGTGCGGTCAGCCGCCCGCCGCCGGCGACGACGGCCGCCCGGGCGGCATCCGGGCACGAGGCGCTCCGCTCACGGCGGTGTGTCTGTGCCTGCTCTGGGCTGTCGCCCTGGCCGCACACGAACGCGGTCTGCGCGATGCGGAGCGCGACGCCGATCACCTGGTCGGCAGAACGGCGGTCGTCGTCTTCAGCACCGACCGACTGAGCATGACCGGCCGCGGCCTGAAGGTGAAGGACCTCGGTCGGCAGATGCACTATCGCTATCGGTACACCGAGCTGAGGGTCGTCATCGAGCGCGGCGGGCGCTACTACGCCGTGCCCACGGGATGGCGGCACGACACCGACTCGACGTATGTACTCCGCGAATCCGACGACGTACGCATCGAACTCATGCCGGGTGCCCGGTGACGGCATGGTTGCCCCGGCGGCCGGCCGCCAACGGGATGTCGTACGCCCCAGACGTCACCGCCCGCCACGCCTCCGTCAACTCCCGTACGCTGCAGTACCGTTCGCCCGGATCGGCCCGCGCCGCCCGTTCTGCCACCGCCCGTTGCGCCGCTGTCCCGCGCCAGGCCGACTCGTCGTCGCCGGCGTCCAGGAGGAGGCGCAGAGACCGGCCCAGGGCGTGGACGGTGGTGCGGGTGTCGATCAGGGCGCCGCGGCGGAACTCCTCCGGGGCCATGAAGCGGCGGGAGCCGGGGAGCCGGTTCGCCGCCAGGACGAACGGGCCCGGGCGGTACTCGTCGAGGTCGACCAAGTGGAGTTCGTCGCCATCGAAGTCGTACAGGAACGCGCCGTCGTAGAGGTCGACGGCGACGTGTCCCGCGGCCTCCACCGCCAGGTGCGCGTCCAGCACCCCGTCCAGGGCACGGCAGACCCGGTCGAGCGGCAGGGCGCGGAAGCGGGCCATGGGACTGTCCAGCTCAGCGCGGCCGCCCTGCCTTCGGGAGGTCGGGTGGTAGAGGACCTCGCCTCGGCGCCACGGCATCACCACCGCCGTACGGCCGTGCCGTACCGCGAACCGGTGCAGTTGCGGGACGATCACCGGATGCCGCACCGCCCGGTGGAAGGCCCAGGCCCGGTCCAGGGAACGCTCGGCGGTGTCGGTCGTCGCCTCCTTCACGAACCAGCGGTCGCCGTCCGGGAGCCGGACGCCGTACGACACACAGCCCGAGTCCTGGTCGCGGAAGACACGGAACACCTCGCCCACGGAACCGAGGTACCGCTCGACCTCCTCGGCCCCGGCGAGGCCCAGCAGGGCGTGACCGCTCACGACGAGGTGCGCGGCACCAGTTCCGTCGCCAGGACCACCTGGCGGCGTTCCAGCCCCCGGGACACCGGCGGGCGGCGGTCGGCGATCTCGGCCAGGAGCAGGTCGATCATCCTGCGGCCCATCTCCTCGATGGGCTGGCGGACGCTGGTGAGGGGCGGATCCAGGTGGCGGGCGATGGCGGAGTCGTCGTAGCCGACCAGCGCCACGTCGTCGGGGATGCGGCGGCCCGCTTCGCGCAGGGCCTGGCGGGCGCCGGCCGCGGTCACGTCCGAGGCGGCGAAGACGGCGTCCACGTCGGGGCGGCGGGACAGCAGGGCCTCCATCGCCCGGTGGCCGCCCTCCTCGGAGAAGTCGCCCGGCTCGATCAGCAGCTCGTCCACCTCGTGACCCGCGTCGCGCAGGGCGTCGCGGTAGCCGTCGATGCGGCGTTGCGCGCCGTACACGTCGAGGCGGCCGGTGATGTGGGCGATCGTGCGGCGGCCGCGCTCCATGAGGTGCTCGACGGCCTGGCGGGCGCCGCCGTAGTTGTCCGAGTCGACGGAGGTCAGCGTCTCGGCGGCGGACCTCGGGCCGCTGATCACCGCCGGGATCTCCAGCTGGGCGAGGAGGTCCGGCAGGGGGTCGTCGGCGTGGACCGAGACCAGCAGGACACCGTCCACGCGGTGGGCGGCCAGGTACTGGGCGAGCCGCTGCCGCTCCCGGTCACTGCCCGCGAAGATCAGCAGCAGCTGCATCTCCGTGTCCGACAGCTCCGCCCCGACGCCCTTCAGCATGTCCGAGAAGTACGGCTCCGCGAAGAACCGGGTCTCCGGCTCGGGCACGACCAGGGCGATCGCGTCCGTGCGGTTGGCGGCCAGGGCGCGGGCGGCGGTGTTCGGGACGTAGCCGAGCTCGGCGACCGCCGCCTCGACGGCCGCGCGGGTCGCGTCGCTGACCCGGGGCGAGCCGTTGATCACCCGGGACACCGTGCCGCGGCCGACACCGGCGCGCGCCGCCACCTCTTCGAGGGTGGGCCGGCCACCGCTTCGGCCCCGCGCTCCGTGGCTTGCCATGGGCTCCGCCTTCCCGTCCACACCCGCACTCTGCGGCTGGCCTGGAATTTAACAGGCTCTTCAGTTGGAGTGACCGCTACCGGGGCCCGCCGCCCACGGCCTTCCGCTTGTGCCCGCGGGCCGGTCCGACTGGCTCGATACCGCCGCCCGGGGCCGCAAGGGACTGCGGCCCGGGTCCAGTTAACAGCCCGATAACTGAACGCATCTCTCGCTGTCCGGTCCCTTGACACCCCCGCCCCGACCGGAGAACCTTCAACACATCACTGGTGGGAGCGCTCCCACAGTACCTGACACATACACAACCCGCACGTTCCCCGCCCGAGCCGCAGCGAGTAAAACGGGCCCAACAATGCAGTTGGCCGGGGGGTCGGCACGTCAGGGCAACAGGAGGACGACATGCGAGCACGCATCCGAACCGCCCGCAAGGCGATGGTCCTCGCGGCCGTCGCGTCGCTGGGCGCCGGGCTGCTGGCCGGCTGTGCCGACGACGGCGGCGACGACAATTCCGGCTCCCCGTCCGGCGACAGCAACGGCAAGACGACGATCTCCGTGGGGCTCTTCGGCACCATGGGCTTCAAGGAAGCCGGCCTCTACGCCGAGTACGAGAAGCTCAACCCGAAGATCAAGATCGCCGAGAACTCCGTCCAGCGGAACGAGAACTACTACCCGGCGCTGCTGAACCACCTCACCACCAACAGCGGTCTGCTGGACGTCCAGGCCGTCGAAGTCGCCAACATCGCCGAGGTCACGTCCACCCAGGCCGACAAGCTCGAGGACATGTCCAAGGCTCCGGGCGTGGACAAGAGCAAGTGGCTGGACTGGAAGTGGCAGCAGGCCACCACCAAGGACGGCAAGACCATCGGCCTCGGCACCGACGTCGGCCCGATGGCGATCTGCTACCGCACGGACCTCTTCAAGCAGGCCGGTCTGCCCACCGACCCGGCCGAGGTCGGCAAGCTGTGGGCCGGTGACTGGGCCAAGCTCGTCCAGGTCGGCGAGCGCTACAAGGCGAAGGCCCCCAAGGGCACCTACTTCATGGACTCCCCCGGCGGTCTGATCCAGGCGGTCCTGGGCAGCGAGAAGGAGAAGTTCTACAACTCCTCCGGCGAGGTCATCTACAAGACGAACCCGGCCGTCAAGGCCGCCTTCGACCTGACCGCGGATGCCGCCAAGAAGGGCCTCGTCCAGTCGGAGACGCAGTTCCAGCCGGGCTGGAACTCCTCGATCGCCAACAACAAGTTCGCCGCCATCGCCTGCCCGCCGTGGATGCTCGGCACGATCAAGGGCTACTCGAAGCCGGACGCGGCCGGCAAGTGGGCCGTGGCCACCGCACCCAAGGGCGGCAACTGGGGCGGCACCTTCCTCACCGTGCCGAAGAGCGGCAAGAACGTGAAGGAAGCGCAGAAGTTCGTGGCCTGGCTGACCGCGCCGGAGCAGCAGGCGAAGCTGTTCAAGGTGCAGGCCAGCTTCCCGAGCGCCCCGTCCACCTACACCATGCCCGAGGTGACCGGCGCGACGAACGAGATGACCGGTGACCAGAAGATCGGCCCGGTCTTCGCGGAGGCCGCCAAGGCCGCCCCGGAACAGGTGATCGGCCCGAAGGACCAGATCATCATGCAGGGCCTGACGGACAACGGCGTGATCCTGGCGACGAAGGGCAAGTCGGCCAAGGAGGCCTGGGACTCCGCCACCAAGACCATCGACAACAAGCTGGACCAGTGACCCGTATGGCCACCCGCCACGACACCGCCGCGCCCCCCGCCGAGGGGGGCGCGGCCCCGGGCCGCCCGCCCGCGGACCCCGTGTCCCTGGAGAAGGAGCGGCGCCGCCGGGACCGGCTGTCCCGGCGCTGGCAGCGGGACATCCGCTGGAGCCCGTACGCCTTCGTCTCGCCGTTCTTCCTGCTGTTCGTCGCGTTCGGCCTCTTCCCGCTGATCTACACGGGCTGGGCCTCGCTGCACCAGGTGGAGCTGACCGCGCCGACCGACATGAACTGGGTCGGGCTGCGCAACTACACCCGGATCTTCGACGACGAGTTCTTCTGGAACGCGGCGAAGAACACCCTGACCATCGGCATCATCTCCACCGTCCCGCAACTGCTGATGGCGATGGGCATCGCCCACATCCTCAACTACAAGCTGCGGGCCTCGACCTTCTTCCGGGTCGCGATGCTCGCGCCGTACGCGACGTCGATCGCCGCCGCCTCCCTGGTGTTCGTGCTGCTCTTCGGCCGTGACTACGGCATGATCAACTGGGCGCTCGACATGGTCGGCATCAACCCGGTCGACTGGCAGAACGACAAGTGGTACTCGCAGATAGCCGTCTCGTCGATCATCATCTGGCGCTGGACCGGCTACAACGCGCTGATCTACCTGGCCGCGATGCAGGCGATCCCGCAGGACCTGTACGAGTCGGCGGCGCTGGACGGGGCCAACCGCTGGCAGCAGTTCATCCATGTGACGCTGCCGGCGCTGCGCCCGACGATCCTGTTCACCTGTGTCGTGTCGACGATCGGCGCGAGCCAGGTCTTCGGCGAGCCGCTGCTGTTCGACGCCAACAGGGGCACGTCGGGCGGCGCGGAGCACCAGTTCCAGACGCTCGGGCTGTATCTGTACGAGCAGGGCTGGGTCGCCCAGCACCTGGGCCGTGCCTCGGCGATCGCCTGGACGATGTTCCTCATGCTGATCGTCATCGGCATCGTCAACTACGTCATCTCGCGCCGGCTGCGCGCCAGTAGTTAAGGAGTTCCGGCCGTGACGACGACTGTGACACCCCAGGACGCCCCGCCGCCCGGCGCTGCGCCCGCGAAGGAGTCCAAACGCCCCCGCCTGCCGAAGTCCGCGCGGGCCGGCGGGACGCTGCACGGCGGTCCGATCGCGTACGCGGTCCTCATCGTGTTCACGATCGTCTCGCTGTTCCCGCTGGTGTGGACGGCGATCGCCGCCTCGCGTGACAACCAGCGGCTCGCGCAGACGCCACCGCCGTTCTGGTTCGGCTCGGGTCTGTTCGACAAGCTGGAGATCGCCTGGAAGGACGCCAATCTGGGGGAGGCGTTCTTCAACACCACGATCGTGGCGGGTACTTCGGCGCTGACCATCGTCTTCCTGTCGACGATCGCCGGTTTCGCCTTCGCCAAGCTGCGGTTCAGGGGCCGTGGCGCGCTGATGCTGATCGTGATCGGCACGATGATGGTGCCGCCGCAGCTGAGCGTGATCCCGCTGTACATGATGGTCGCCAAGCTCGACTGGACGGACCAGTTGCAGGCGGTGATCCTGCCGTCGCTGGTGAGCGCGTTCGGTGTGTTCTTCATGCGGCAGTACCTGATCCAGGCCCTGCCGGACGAGATCATCGAGGCCGCCCGGGTCGACGGGGCGAGCAGCTGGCGTGTGGTGTGGCACGTGGTGTTCCCGGCGGCGCGGCCGGCGATGGCCGTGCTCGGGATGCTGACGTTC
This sequence comes from Streptomyces sp. NPDC006235, assembly GCF_040613735.1. Lineage (NCBI taxonomy): Bacteria > Bacillati > Actinomycetota > Actinomycetes > Kitasatosporales > Streptomycetaceae > Streptomyces > Streptomyces sp. NPDC006235. Next base: position 12,775 of record NZ_JBEXSR010000076.1, on the reverse strand, counting down.
GTGCAGACCTGGAACGACTTCCTGTGGCCGTTCCTGGTGCTGACCCAGATGGGCAACCCGACCGTGCAGGTCGCGGTCGCGGGCCTCGGACGCGGCTACACGCCCGACCAGTCCCTGATCATGGCGGGCGCGCTGCTGGGTACGCTGCCGCTGCTGCTGGTCTTCGCGATCTTCGGCAAGCAGATCGTGGGCGGCATCATGCAGGGCGCCGTGAAGGGCTGACCCCCTGTTTCCAGGGGCTGGGCCAGCGCTGCTCCGGCCCCTTCTCTCCCTCTTCCTCCCCCCTCCCCCCTCCACCGTCGGTCTCCACGACCCCAATGGGAGCGCTTCCATGCCTGACTCCGAGAACCCGGCCACTGCGGTGACCTTCCCCCCCGCCTTCCTCTGGGGCGCGGCGACCTCCGCGTACCAGATCGAGGGCGCGGTGCGGGAGGACGGCCGTACGCCGTCGATCTGGGACACCTTCAGCCATACGCCGGGCAAGACGGCCGGTGGCGACACCGGTGACATCGCTGTCGACCACTACCACCGCTACCGCGAGGACGTGGCGCTGATGGCGGAGCTGGGCCTGGGCGCCTACCGCTTCTCCGTCTCCTGGTCGCGGGTGCAGCCGACCGGCCGGGGTCCGGCCGTCCAGAAGGGCCTGGACTTCTACCGCCGGCTGGTCGACGAACTGCTGTCCAAGGGCATCAAGCCGGCCGTCACGCTCTACCACTGGGACCTGCCGCAGGAGCTGGAGGACGCGGGCGGCTGGCCGGAGCGGGACACGGCGTACCGTTTCGCGGAATACGCGCAGATCGTCGGCGAGGCGCTGGGCGACCGGGTCGAGCAGTGGATGACGCTCAACGAGCCCTGGTGCAGCGCGTTCCTGGGCTATGCCTCCGGGGTGCACGCCCCGGGCCGGACGGATCCGGCGGCATCGCTGCGTGCCGCGCACCACCTGAACTTGGCGCACGGGCTGGGCGCGTCCGCCCTGCGGTCGGTGATGCCGGCCCGCAACACGGTCGCGATCAGCCTCAACTCCACGGTGGCCAGGCCGCTTTCGCAGAGCCCGGCGGACCTGGCGGCGGCCCGGAAGATCGACGACCTGGCCAACGGCGTCTTCCACGGCCCGATCCTGCACGGCGCGTACCCGGAGTCGCTGTACGTGGCGACGGCGGAGCTCACGGACTGGAACCATGTCCTCGACGGCGACCTGGCACTGATCAACCAGCCGCTGGACGCGCTGGGCCTCAACTACTACACGCCCGCGCTGGTCTCGGCGGCCGACCCGGCGGCGAAGGGTCCGCGCGCCGACGGCCACGGTTCCAGCGAGCACTCCCCCTGGCCGGCCGCGGAGGACGTCGCCTTCCACCAGACGCCCGGTGACCGCACCGAGATGGGCTGGACGATCGACCCGACCGGCCTGCACGAGCTGATCATGCGCTACACCCGGGAGGCGCCGGGCCTGCCGCTGTACATCACCGAGAACGGCGCGGCCTACGACGACAAGATCGACTCGGACGGCCGGGTGCACGACCCGGAGCGCGTCGCCTACCTGCACGGCCACCTGTCGGCGGTCCGCCGCGCGATCGCCGACGGCGCGGACGTCCGCGGCTACTTCCTGTGGTCCCTGATGGACAACTTCGAGTGGTCGTACGGCTACGGCAAGCGCTTCGGCGCGGTGTACGTGGACTACGCCACGCTCGAACGCACCCCGAAGTCCAGCGCCCACTGGTACGCCCGAGCGGCCCGGACGGGCACGCTGCCCGAGGCGGAGGCGGTCTAGCCACTGCGGGGGCGGGGGGACGGGGCGCGGCACTGATAGGGGGGTGCCGCGCCCCGGCTTTTCACGCGCCCCGGCTTTTCAGGAGACGACGCGTGGTGTCAGGAGCCGGCGGGTCGTCTCCACGCCCCACGCGTCGAGTGACAGCAGGCGGTCGCTGGAGGCCATCAGGCCTGCGGTGGACTCCACGTGTGCCGCCCACTGTTCGCGGGTCTCGACGGCCGGGCGGGCCATCAGGCAGTCGGGGTCGTTGGTCCAGAGGCGGTCGTGCTGCCACTGGCGGGCCGCGCCCGTGAACTCGGCCGGGTCCTGGCCCGGCTGGGAGTAGTCGTCGGCCTCGGGGCGGCGGTGGGGTGCCGTGTCGGGGCTGACGCGCATGGCGTCGAACAGGCCGATGGAGGGGAGCATCGGGGCGCCGCAGCCCAGGAGGTAGGAGTCCGGGCCGATCGCGTCGCGGATCAGGCGGATGCCGCAGCGGTACGCCGTGAGGGGGTCGACGTCCGCGTGGCGGATGCCGTCCAGGGCGCCCGCGTAGAGGAAGTCGGTCTTGAAGTAGTCGTAGCCCTCCGCGCGCAGGGTGGTGAAGACCTCGGTCAGGTACGCCGCCGCGTCCGGGTGGGTGGTGTCCAGGACGCGCAGGTCGTGGCCCCAGTTGCGGCCGGCGTGGGCGAAGCCGCCGGCGGTGTCGCGGACCAGCCAGTCGGGGTGCTCGGCGGCCAGGTCGCTCGCGGGGTCGACGAGGAAGGGGGCCGTCCAGATGCCGGCGCGGCGGCCGCGGGAGCGGATCTTCTCGGCGATTCCGGCGCGGGAGCGGAAGCGTCCTGAGAGCGTGAGCCAGTCGCCGAGGGCCCGCTGGTAGCCGTCGTCGATCTGGACGACGTCGACGGGCAGGTCGAGGGTGTCCATCGCGCGGAGGTTCTCGTGGATGTCGTCCTCGGTGACGTGCGTGAAGTACTCGTACCAGGAGCACCAGACGGTGGGTGCCGGGCGCGGGGCCGCGATGCCGAGAGCGCAGGCCCAGTCGCCCAGCACGGACTGGATGTCGTCGCCCGTCCACTCCTTCACCGGGCCGTCGGCACCGACCTCCGCGATCCCGCCCCGTACGGCGAGCCGGATCGACGGCACCTCGCGCGTCGGCTCGGCCGCCGCCCACAGCCGGACCGGTGAGCCGTCGCCGGGGTCGAGCGCGAGCAGGCCCTCCCCCTGGAAGACGCCGTCGGGGACGGTGACGCCGGGCCGGTAGCAGACCGTGGCCCAGTTGGCGTTGGCCGGGCGGTAGGGCGCCGCGCCGAGGGCGTAGGCGCCGCTGGGGCTCCAGGACTGCCAGCCCTCCTCGTGGACGCGGGCGCGGCGGCGGTCGACGGGCACGGAGGCCAGCGGCGTGAAGGGGTGCTGCACGGTGATCTCTTTCGGGAAGGTCAGCCCTTGTTGGCGCCCAGGGTCAGGCCGCTGACGAACTGGCGCTGGAGCACGAAGTAGACGATGAGGGTGGGGATGGCCGTGAGCAGAGCTCCGGCCGCGACCAGGTTGGGGTCGGTGAAGTACTGGCCGGAGAGGTTGTTCAGCGCCGAGGTGATCGGCATGTTCTCGCCGGTGGAGATCAGGACGATGGCCCAGAAGAAGTCGTTGTAGATCCAGATGGACAGCAGGGTGGCGAGGGCGGCCATCGCGGGCTTGCACAGCGGCAGCACGATCTGCCAGTACAGACGCCACACGGAGGCGCCGTCGACCAGGGCGGCCTCGGTCAGTTCGTGCGGCAGCGAGCGCATGTAGTTGCTCAGTACGAACGCGCAGAAGCCGGACTGGAACGCCACGTGGATCAGGACCAGGCCGAGCGCGGAGTCGTAGAGCTTGCCGGACATGGTGATGCCGGGCAGGTCGATCAGCAGGTACAGCCGGTACAGCGGGGTGATGATGACCTGCTGCGGCAGCAGGTTGCCCGCCGTGAAGACCAGCAGCAGCGACAGGTTGATCCGGAAGTCGAAGCGGCTGACGTAGAAGGCGACCATCGACGACAGCAGCAGCGTCAGCAGCACGGCCGGCACGGCGACGAGCAGCGTGTTGCCGAAGTAGTGCAGCATGTCCGACTGCTGGAAGGCGTTCGTGAAGTTGTCGAAGCTCAGCTTGTCGGGCCAGGAGACATAGCCCTTCGTGCTGGTCTCCGCGTAGGGCCGCATCGCCGCGAGCAGCGCCCACAGCAGGGGCGCCAGCCAGGCCAGCGCCGTGACGGCGAGGAAGGTGTGCAGCAGGATCCGGGCGGGGCGGATGGGGGTGCGCTGCTTGTGAGCGCCGGCGACGGTGCTCATGCGCGCCGCTCCTTCCGGAAGGTGGCGATCAGGTACGGGATGATCACCGCGAGCGAGATCACCAGCAGGACGACGGCGATGGCGGAGCCGTATCCGATCCGGCTGGACTCGCCGATGATGTTGTTGGTCACCAGGATCGACAGCAGCTCGGTGCCCTGGGCGCCCTTGTTGAAGACGAAGACCAGGTCGAAGGCGCGCAGGGCCTCGATGATCGTGACGACCAGGACGACGGTGTTGGTGGGCCGCAGGGTCGGGAAGACGACGTTCTTGAACGTCTGCCATTCGTTGGCGCCGTCCAGCGAGGACGCCTCCCGCAGGGCGGGGTCGACGCCCTTCAGGCCGGCCAGGTAGAGGATCATCATGTAGCCGGCGTGCCGCCAGGAGGCGGCGACCAGGACGGCCCAGAGGTTGAGGTCCGGGTCGCCGATCCAGTCGATGTAGTGGCCGGGCTTGTTGGCTCCGATGAGGCTGTTGATCAAGCCGGTGTCGGGGTTGTAGACGAGCTGCCAGACGAAGCCGGTGACCGCCAGCGACACCACCACCGGCAGGAAGAAGGCGGTCTGGTAGACGCGGCTGAAGCGGATCCGCTTGTCCAGCTGCACGGCCAGGAACAGGCCGAAGGGCGTGGGCAGCAGGATGAGCACGACGAACCAGACGACGTTGTGCTCGACGGCGGGCCAGAACTGCGGGTTGCTGGTGAACAGCTGCCTGAAGTTCTCCAGGCCGACCCAGTGGATGGTGTCGAAGCCGATGCCGTCCCAGCTGGTGAAGGCCAGCGCGATGGAGGCGAGGGCCGTCAGCCACACCAGGGCGACGTGCAGGATCGTCGGCACGCCCGCCATCAGGCCGAGCGTGATGCGGTCGCGGCGGGTCAGCAGGCGCCTGTGCCCGTGGGGCACCTTGGCGGTCGTGGACGCGGGGGCGGGCCCCGGAGCCGGCTCGTCGGCCGTCTCCGGGACCTTGGCGGGGGTGGCAGTCATGTCGGATCCGAGTCGTCGATTCTCCGTTCGGTCAGGAGGACGCGAAGATCGTCTTCTTCTGACGCTCGATCGACGAGAGGATGCTGTCGACGTTCTTGGGGTTGCGGACGAAGTTCTGGAGCGCGGGCTGCATCACCGTGGAGGTGAAGTCCGGGCGGGAGTCGCGGTCCATGAACTGCGTCAGGCTCTTCGCGCTGGAGATCATCTCGAAGGACTTCTTCTGGAGCGCGGTGTAGGAGGCGGTGTCGGCCTTCGTGGAGGCGGCCACCACGCTCGAGTCGGCCTTGAGGTAGATCTCCTCGGCCTCGGGGGTGCCCAGGTACTCCAGCAGCTTGGCGCTGCCGTCGCGGTTCTTCGGGGCCTTGGAGAGCATGAAGCCGTCGGTGGGCGCCTCGACGGTGTCCTGGCCGAACTGCGGGTCGATCTCCGGGAAGGCGAAGAAGTCGAGGTCGTCCAGGTCGGCCTTGTTGGTGAACTGCTGGCCGACGAAGGTGCCCAGCAGATACATGCCGGCCTTCTTCGCCACCAGGGTCTGGGCCGCGTCCTGCCAGGTGCGGCCCACCGCGCCGTCCTGGTGGTAGGGGAGGATCTCCGTCCAGTGGTCGAAGACCTTGCGCACCTTGGGGTCGGTCCAGGAGGCCTTGCCCGCCATCAGCTCGACGTGGAAGTCGTAGCCGTTGGTGCGGAAGTTGATCTGGTCGAACGTGCCCATCGCGGGCCAGGCGTCCTTGTCGCCGAAGGCGATCGGGACCAGCCCGTCCTTCTGCATCCGCTTGCACAGGGCGACGAAGTCGTCCCAGGTGGTGGGGACCTCGTAGCCGTGCTGGGCGAAGACGCTCTTGCGGTAGAAGACCGCCCACGGGTACGTGTACAGCGGCACGAAGTAGTACTTGCCGTCCTCGCCCTTGCTGAGCTTCTTCATCGCGTCGGGGAAGTTCCCGCCGATCTTCTGCCACACGTCGTCGATCGGGGTGGCCAGCTTCTTCGACGCGAAGAACTGCATGCGGTACCCGGCGAACCAGGTGAACACGTCGTCGGGCGTGCCCTGGAGGTAGGAGTTGATCTGCTCCTGGAATGTGTTGTGGTCCTTGGTGTTCACGTCGACCTTGATGCCGGACTTCTTCGTGAAGGCGGCGTAGATCTCGGCGAACGCCTTCTTCGGCACCGCGTCCGAGGAGTTCGAGCCGAGGCTGACCGTCTTCGGGTCGGCGGCCGCGCCGCTGCCGCCACAGGCGCTCAGCAGGGGTATGCCGGCGCCGAGCAGGGCCGCGCCGCCTATGCCGCGCAGGACGGAGCGGCGGCTGGCAGCGGGGAGGGAGAGTCCGGAAGGAGAGAGGTCGCGCATGAACGGCTCCTGGGGCAGGGTTCGGCCACGAGGGTGGCGTGAAATCCAGTCTTAATCGACCAGAAATCAACTTGACCGAACACGGTGGCGCAATAACAGCCGTATGTCCGGTCATGCGTCAAGGGCCGTTCCCTTCATTTGTCGAAACGTGACCGACCCGTGAGCGTGACCGGCCGTCCGAGGGGTCAGACAGAGCGGGAGCGGTTGTATGCGGCAACCAGCCTGCCCCGCCGCCGGCGGCGCACCGGCCCGCGGTGGCCCCTGCGGCTCACCGGCGCCCGGCCGTCCACCTGGATCCAGATCCGCACCTCGGTCCCGCCGAGCACCGAGGAACCGATCCGTACGTCCCCGCCGGTCGACTCCGCGAGCCGGCGCACGATGTCCAGCCCGAGCCCGGTCGAGCCGTCGGTCCCGGAGCCGCGGCCCCGCGCCATGGCGGCCTGCGGGTCGGATATGCCCGGGCCCGCGTCGGAGACGAGGACGATCACCGCGTCCTCGCCGTTGTGCACGTCGACCGCGAAGGCGGTGCCCTCCGGGGTGTGCCGGAAGACGTTGCCCAGCAGCGCGTCGAGCGCGGCGGCCAGGTCGGCGCGGGCCACGGGGATGCGCACCGGCCGGTCGGCCCCGGACACCCGCCACTTGCGGCCCTCGTCCTCCGCGAGCGCCGACCAGAAGGCCATCCGCTCCCGGACCACCTCGGCGGCGTCGCACCCGGCGCCCGGGCCGGCCGCGGCCGTCTGCGGCTTGGCCTCCCGGGCCGTACGGATGATGGTGTCGACCTCGCGCTCCAGCTGCTCGACCGCGGTCCGGGTCTGCTCGGCGGCCGGTCCCTCACCGAGCGAGGCGGCGTTCAGCCGCAGCACGGTCAGGGGCGTGCGCAGCCGGTGGGACAGGTCGGCCGCCAGCTCCCGTTCGTTCGCCAGCAATTGGACGACCTGGTCGGCCATCGAGTTGAACGCGACCGCGGCGAGCCGCAGTTCGGTCGGGCCCTCCTCGGGCACGCGGGCGCCGAGCCTGCCCTCCCCCAGGTCGCGGGCCCCCTCGACCAGGCGCTTGGCGGGCCGGACCATCCGCACGCCCAGCCGGTCGGCGACCGCGACCGAGCCGAGGACCAGCGCGACACCGACCCCGGCGAGCACCGCCCAGGCCGTGCCCACGCCGTTGGTGACCTCGGCCTCCGGCACGTACACCTCGACGACCGCGATCTCGCCGGTGCTGAGCGCGACCGGCTGCAGCAGCGTCGAACCGCCGGCCACTGCCGTGGTGGAGGCGCGGCCCAGCTTCCGCACGGCGGCGATGTCCTCGTCGGCCGCGCGCTGCCGCCCGAGCTCCAGGGCCTGCTGGCCGTCGCCCGCCGGTATGTGCACGGCCATCCCGGCGCCGGAGCCGGCGGAGGCCACGACCCGTTCGAGCTGATCACGGTCGGTGGTGATGGACAGCGCCGGGGCGACGGCCGCGGCCTCCCGCTCGGCATTGGAGAAGGCGCGGTCCCGGGCCATCTCGCGGATGACGAGTCCGAGCGGCACCGCGAAGGCGAGCACGACCATGGTGGTGACCGCCAGCGACACCTTGACCAGGGCCCACCTCATCGCGGCGCCTCCGCCCCCGGCGGTTCGAGCTTCACGCCGACGCCCCGAAGGGTGTGCAGATAGCGGGGGTTGGCGGCCGTCTCGCCCAGTTTCCTGCGCAGCCAGGACAGATGGACGTCGATGGTCTGGTCGTCGCCGTACGACTGCTGCCAGACCTCGGCGAGCAGTTCCTTGCGGGGGACGACGACCCCGGGGCGGCGGGCCAGGAAGGCGAGCAGGTCGAACTCGCGGCGGGTGAGGTCGAGCCGCGCGCCGTCCAGCTCGGCCTGGCGGCGCAGCGGATCGACGGTCAGGCCGCCCACCCGGATCACCGGGGACGGCTCCCCTTCACCCGAGCCGGAGCGGGCGCGGCGCAGCACGGCCGCCATGCGGGCCGACAGGTGCTCGACCGAGAAGGGCTTGGTCAGGTAGTCGTCCGCCCCGGCGTTCAGCAGCCGGACGATCTCCGCCTCGTCGTCCCGGGCCGTGGCGACGATCACCGGCACGTCCGTGATGCCGCGCAGCATCTTCAGGGCCTCGGAGCCGTCGAGATCGGGCAGTCCGAGGTCCAGGATCACCACGTCGAAGCGGACATGGGCGACCTCGCGCAGCGCCTCCAGTGCCGTCCCGACGCTGCGTACGGTGTGCGAGGCGTCGGTCAGGTGCCGGATGAGCGCCGAGCGTACGAACAGGTCGTCCTCGACCACGAGCACACTTGCCATGCGCCGCACCGTACGCCATCTCGAACAGCCGGGTGCGGGCCTGTGGACAACTCCGCGCCTGGGGACAACCGGCCCCGCGAGACTCCCGTTTGTGGACAACGCGTGGGACGCGTGAGGCAGTATGACCGGCGATGCGCAGAGGACTCCTTCACGTACTGGCATGGCTGCTCGCCACGGGCGCGGCGGTCACGCTGTCGTGGTGGGGTGTCCACACGGTGATGGCGGGCACGGCCTACGACCCGCCGCGCGCCCTGCCCGTCAAGGCCGCCGATGCGCCCAGGCTGGAGTCGAAGCCGCCGGCCACGCCGTCGCAGCGGAGGAGTCCGCGACCGAGCCGGACGCCGAGTCCACCGCCACCGCCCACGGCCCGAAAGCCGAGCCCGACTCCCCCACGACCCCCCAGTCCCTCCCCGACGGCCACCGGCGAGGTCAAGAGCTACGACACCGAGGGCGGCCGGGCGGTCTTCGACCTGGGCAGGACCTCCGCCTCCCTCGTCTCGGCCACTCCCGGTGCGGGCTGGTCGATGCAGGTGTGGAAGACGGAGTCGTGGATCCGCGTGGAGTTCTCCTCGGGCGCGGACCGGGTGTCGGTGTTCTGCACCTGGCACGACGGACCGCCGCGCGTGGAGATCGGGACCTACTGAGTGCCGTACGAGTGCGTGCCGTACAGGTGCCTGCCGCAGGGGCTCACCGGAACACCGAAGCGGGCGGCGCGGGGGACGCCACGGCCGCGACGTCCGTGACGGGTGCGGCCCCGCCGGTGAAGTCGGTGAGCGTCCCGCCGTGCTCGACCCGGCCGGGATGCGGGTCGGAGGCGGCACGGCGGGTCAGTTCGGCGACCGGCAGCGGCTGGTCGGAGGCGACCAGGACGGCGTTCCCGAAGCGTTTGCCGCGCAGCACCGTCGGGTCGGCGACCAGCGCGAGCTGTTCGAAACGGGCTGCGGCGGTGGCGATCTGGCCGCGCAGGTGGGCGAGCGGCGGCCCGTCGGCGAGGTTGGCGGCGTAGACACCGCCGGGCTTCAGCGCCCTGCGCACGTCGTCGAGGAACTCGGTGGAGGTCAGATGGGCCGGTGTCCGGGCGCCGCTGAACACATCGGTGATGACCAGGTCGGCCCAGCCGTCCGGAACCTTGGCGAGCCCTTCACGGGCGTCGACGGACCGCACCCTGAGGCGCGCGTTCGGGTCCAACGGCAGCTCGCGGCGCACCATTTGCACGAGGCCGGCGTCCCGTTCGACGACCTGCTGGGTGGAGCGGGGCCGGGTGGCGGCGACGTACCGGGCGAGGGTGAACGCCCCTCCGCCGAGGTGCACGGCGTGCACGGGCCGGCCCGGCGGGGCGACGAGGTCGATGACGTGTCCGAGCCGGCGCTGGTACTCGAAGGAGAGGTACGCCGGGTCGTCCAGGTCGACGTGCGACTGCGGGGCCCCGTCGATCACCAGGGTCCAGGCCCGGGCCCGGTCACGGTCGGGGATGAGCTCGGCGAGCCCGCCGTCGACACTCTCGACGACGGCTTCCGCACCGGCCTGCCTGCGCCGACCGCTCCTGGACTTTCCCATGGGGTCATTATCGGGGGCGGGCGTTAAGCGGGACGTACGCTCCTGCCGTGCGTCAGTCCCCCGCCGGCCGTGAGCGCCCCGGACCTGAGCACCCGCCCCCCACCGGCGCCTCAGCGGCAGCTGTCCGCTGCCTTGATCGTCCGGGCCGCCTCGCCGAGGGCCTTGCGCAGTACCGCGGGGTCCGTCGCGAGGTCTGCCTCGCCGGGCGGCAGCAGCCAGTCCGAGCCCTCCACGGGAGGTTCGGGGGCCAGGGGCAGTCCGTGTCCGTCGGTCTCCGTGCACGTGCTCCCCGGCACGTCCCACGCCGCGGCCGTCCCAGGCGGCACGAGGAAGCCCAGCGTGCCACCGCCGTCGTCGTGCAGTACGGGCCCGACCGCCTCGCCGGTCCCGCGCCGCAGGATGTCGACCGCCTCCAGCCCCTGCCGCGCCGGCACCGTCACGACATCGCAGCCGGACGGCGGCGCACTCGGCGGTGTACGAGGATCGTTGATCCGGCTGGTCTCCATCCCGGCCTCCACCACGGAACCCCTGCTTGGACGAGCGGTCGGGAGTCGGGGGCCTCCCGGTCCACAGGGTTCAACGCGGCAGCCCGTCAACGGCTACGGCGGAAGTCAGCCGCAAAGGATGGCACTTCATGGCGGATCACGGATGAGATATCCGGTTTGTAGCCAAACCCAGCGTGAGGGCTCCGGCACAGCAGGTACGTTCTTGCCCGCCGGACACGGGGCAGACCATACGGGACAACACGTACATCTCGCCCCGAACCCGGCATGGTTCGACGGTTCGCACGAGAGGACCCGGCCATGGCGTCGTCAACGGTGACCTCGTCTCAACCCAACCGGCCACCACGGCCCAACCTCGCCTTCCGGCAGCTGCGCGGACAGCGCTCGCCGGCCGAGTTCGCCGCGGTGATCCGCCGGGCGGCCCTGGAGATCGGCGAGCAGGTCAGCTGTGACGCGCGGTACATCGGCCGGGTCGAGGCGGGCGAGATCCGCTGTCCCAACTACGCGTACGAACGGGTGTTCCTGCACATGTTCCCTGGCCGCACACTCACCGACCTGGGGTTCGCGCCCCGCTCGTCGGTACGCGGACGCCGGGCGCGTGACACCGAGGACGCGCCCCTGACGTGCACCCCGAACCCGGCGAACGCCACCCGTGAGACCAGCGGGGCGTGCGAGCCGTATGAAACGCAGAACCCGTACGACCCGTACCACCCGCACGACACCTACGAGGAGAGCGACGTGCTACGTCGCGCATTCATGACCGGCGGCGGCGCCACGGTGGCCGCTGCCTCGCTGGGGCCCGTCGGCCTCGCCCTCGACGCCGCGGCGGCACAGCGCCCCGCGCGCCGCGCCGGGGCGAGCGACGCGGGTGCTCTGGAAGACGCCGTCCGCCGCATCCGGCTGCTCGACGACCGGCACGGGGCCGACGGCCTCTACCGCCGCGCGGCGGCCCCGCTGCGTGCCGCCTACGCCCTGCTGGACGCCGGTACGACCCGGCAGACGACGGCGGACCGACTCTACTCGGGCGCCGGTGAACTCGCCATCTCCGTGGGCTGGCTGGCCCACGACTCGGGCCGCTTCGACGACGCCCGCTCGCACTACGCGGAGGCCCTGGCGACCGCCCGGATGACCGGCGACCCGGGCCTGGAGGCGCACGCCTTCTGCAACACGGCCTTCCTCGCGCGCGACGCGGGCCGGCCGCGCGAGGCGGTCCGGGCCGCCCAGGCCGCACAGCGCGTCGCCCGGCCCGTCGGCTCGGCCCGGCTGATGTCACTGCTCGCGCTGCGCGAGGCGGGCGGCTGGGCGGGCCTCGCCGACCGCGTCGGCTGCGAGCAGGCACTGGCCCGGGCGCAGGCCCTCTTCGACCGGGGCCCTTCGGACGAGGACCCCGAGTGGATGAGCTTCTACGGAGAGGCCGAGCTGGAGGGCCTGGAGGCGCAGTGCTGGTCCACGCTCGGCGACTGGCCCCGAGCGGCCCGGCACGCGCGGCGGGCGGCGGAGCTCCAGGATCCGCACTTCACACGGAACATCGCGCTGTACACGGCGGAGCTGGCGGACGACCTCGCGCGGGGCGGGCGGCCGGACGAGGCGGCCGTGGCGGGGATGCGGGTGCTGGATCTGCTGGAGGAGGTCCAGTCGTCCCGGATCCGGACGATGCTGGCGGCTACGGCGCGGGTGCTCTCGCCGCACCGGCGGGCGTCCGGGGTGTCGGCGTTTCTGGAGAGGCATGCGTCGGCGCCGAGGGCGGTGTGACGCGCCGCCCCCCAGCAGCACGACGGCCCGCCTCCAGGGGGCTACGCCGGCCAGGCGGCCACAGCGGCCAGGCGGCCACGACGGCTAGGCAGTTTCGTTTGGATCAGTCGGTCGTTGGTCCGGGTGTGCCGTTGACTGACGCGCAGTGGGCGCGGATCGAGCCGTTGCTCCCGGACCGGACACCGAAGCGGGGTGGCCGCTGGCGGGATCATCGTGAGGTGATCGACGCGATCGCCTACAAGTTCCAGACAGGAACGCAGTGGGTCCACCTTCCGGA
>NZ_JBEXSR010000075.1:0-23418 GCF_040613735.1 Streptomyces sp. NPDC006235 | reverse complement strand
CAACTCGCCCCGGAGCCGTTCCACTTCCCCCAACCTCACTCCGGGAAGCTGCCCACGATCAGCCGAGATCACTCAATGTAACGAAGCACTACTAGTCGTCCTCGAGCACGAAGCTGGTCTGCACTCGCAGGGACGACAGCGCGGAGAGGGTGCCGGTGGCCAGATAGGTCCCGGCGGGTGCCCTGGTCGTCTCGGTGCAGGAGGTGGCGCGGCGGCGGTTCCAGCGGTAGGTGACGGTGGCCGCGGAGTCGGGTGACACGGCGATCCAGCGGTCCGGGGTCTTGGCCGCACACCCGGCCGAGTCCCACAGCGGCTGCTCGTCGCCGGCGGAGGCGAGCGTGAGCCTGACCAGCCGGGGTGTGACGTTGATCCGGCACTCGGACGTGCTCTTGACCGTGAAGACGAGGACCGGGCCGTCCGTCAGGCCGTAGCTGTTGCGCTGCGACCGCAGTTGGGCCGTGACCGGTCCGCTCGAGCCGGTCGTGGTGCAGCGGGGCAGGTTCATGACGTCGGGCTCGTTCGCGGACTGGTAGCCCACATCGGGAACGGTGGCCGGCGGCGGAGAGGGGGCGGTCTCCTGGCTCCCGGTCCGTGCCGCATCGGAGGTACGGACCGAGGGGGAGCTGTTGGTTGAGGACGAGCCGGAGGCCGAGCGGGAGGCCGAGCGGGAGTCGTCGGCCTGGGCGCCGCGGTCGTCGGCGTCCGCCCGGGAGTCCCAGAGCGCGTATCCGGTTCCGGCGATCAGGGCCGACACGGTGACGACCAGCAGGCCGATCCGTGCCCATGCATACCTCCGACCGCCCCTCATCAAGCGGTCCAGCTCCCTCCCGGACCGCTTGGCGTCCCTCAGCACGCGTTCTCGCTCGGTGAGCTTCCTGCCGGGCACACGCAGCCGCGGGCCGCTCGCGCCGCCGGCACCCGCGGAAGTGCGCGGCGCGGCCGGCTCCTTGGGCAGGCCCGGCCGGCGGCTGCCCGGCACGGGCGCGTCCCGCACGCCGCGGGTGACGACCGTCGGGGCGGGCGCCCCGACGCCCATCGCCGTGGGCTCGGATCGGGTGGCGGAGCCCGGTCGGTTGGCGGTCACGGGTCTGGGAGGCCGCGGCATCGACGAGCGGCGCGCGGGCAGGAAAAGGAACTCCTCCCTGTCGATGTCGGTGTCGATCCGCAGGGTCTGCGACGGCCCGCGCTTGCGGTAGGCGCGGTGCAGCAGGGTCATACGGTCCTGCACCTCGCGCTTGAACGCGGCCAGGTCGAACTGTGCCTGCGGCCGGGCCGCGATCACGTCCGCCACCGACCGCGAGAAGAGGCTGAACGACTCGCCGGGCCCGATGCCGGGCACGGGGTCGACCAGCGTGTCGCGCGGGCGGACGAACAGGGCCAGCTGACCCGGTGAGCAGGCGTAGACCCGGGCCACCTTCCGGCGCAGCGCTGCGCCGACCTTCTGCTCGCCCCAGTGCTGGACGCCCGCCAGCCCCATGGACTCCTGCTCGATGCCCTCGCGGCAGGCGTCGATCAGGAAGACGACGTGCCCGGCGAGGGTCTCTTCGAGATGCTCCTGCCAGTCGATGGCCACGCACCCTGACTCGAAGGGGTACGTGTCCTCATGGATGTCCTCGGGCACGAGGTAGTCCCGGCCCCGGGCGTGTGTACCCCGTGCCCGCTGAGGGCGATGACCAGGGTGTCGCCGGCATGGGCGCGTCTGAGGAAGCCGCTCACCTGGCCGTTGACGAAGTTCGCCGAGATCTGCTTGCCGTCCCCGCGCCGGGCGACTGCCTCCACCTCGTCGAATCCGCTGCCGCGCAGAGCCGATGCGAGGCGGGTGACATCATCCGAGATGAACGGCAGAGGCGGCACGCCGTACGTCTCGTACGCCCCCGCCCCGATGAGCAACGCCTTGTATCGCCCCACGACCCACCAGTCACTGCTTGAAGACCAGCACGACGCCGTGGCCCCGCTGCACCTGCCCGCCGCCGATGAACTGCACGCCGCCGCTCGCCGTCACCTGGAACGACAGGTGCGCCTCGCGCAGCGGCAGGGGCCCGCCCCGGGCAGCGGCCTCGGTGAAAACCTGCTGCAGGGCGTCCACGGCTTCGGCGAGGTTCTTGCGCAGCGGCCCGAGCGGCACGCTCCGCAGCCGGGCCTCCCCGGCCCGTCCGCCGAACAGGCCCATGGAGTCGCCGTCGTCGGCGTCCTCCTCGTCGTACGTCACCCAGAACGGCAGCGCTGAGACGTCGGACGGCTCGCTGGCTGAACTCACCCATCCCCCTTCGGACAGTGACGGCATGCCCACTGTACGGAGTGCAGGGCTCGCGTGGGGCACGAGCGGGGAAAGCGGCCCGAGGGGGAATCCGGGTCAGGCTCTGCCGCTGCCGACGATCAGGCTCGCGCCGAGAGCGATCACCGTCACGGTGACCAGGGCGTATAGAACCGGCCAGGCGGCCGGGCGGGCGGATGGACGTGTAGCCGAGTCATCCTGGTCCACATCACAGCGGACGGTCATTACTTCTATGTCGCTGACCGCGACACGCTGCGTGCCGAAGTACAAACCCGCCACAAGCGGTTCTTGGAGCAAGTGGGAGGTGTACGCCCTCGGAGCAGTTGCTGACGTAGCCCGATCTCGGCCTCCGCCCTGTACACGGCTCCGGAGGGCCTTTCGGTCCCGTGCGTACACGCAGGTCACGACCGTACGAGGCGATCTGTCGTCGGGCTCTGTCCACAAATAGTCCGCAGCCCTCCGAGTGGTCTCCTCGTCGCGAACTACAGGCACCAGGGTTGCTGAGGTCTCCTGGGCTGGTCGCTCGCTTGCCTCACATCAGCGTTGAGGGACTGTCGCACATGATCTACGAACACTCGCCGAGCACGTCGGTACAGTGCGGGAACATAGCTGCCGAGTACCATCCCGTCGTCGGTTGGCCACTCGTCGTCTTCTTCGCTCTGGGAAGAGAGAAGAAGCACATCAGCAACATGCTTGAGGCGTTCCACCAGCGGGATGACCGCCTCGGGTGCGTCCAATGCCACCAGGCTGGCGGCTTTGCCCAGAGCAGTGTGCGCGTCGTTCAGCCTGGTCTCTGCCTCCTCACGAGCTGGGGACCCTGGCGGAAGCGATGCACGCCATGACATGCCCACGGCGGCCTTCTCGAACCCATCTGATGCTGCGAGAAGATCTACGTAGGCCTGTCTCTGAGCGGTGCGACGCGCTTCGGCGTGTAGGGCACGAGCGGCTATCTTCGCTGCTTCCACTGCATTGTCCGCAGCGCGTCGGGCTGCTCTGGCTTGCAGATATGTCGCTGGAAGTCCCAAAGCCGTGACCCCGGCTGCGACTACGGCGGCTATCCCTCCAAGATCCATACGCCTCATCATGGTGGAAGCTCCGCTTGCTCACCGGGTAGGGTGCCGTCGATCTCGGGGACGCGGACGAGGGTTGCGAGCATCCTGCGGCCGTGGGCTTCGAAGTCGTAGTCGTGCGTAAGGGCTCCCATCCCGTCCACCGCTTGCGGTCGTCGGTTCCCGTGACTCGAGCGCTCGCCCACAGGGGTCTCACAGGAGCACCGGCCTGTGGTAGCGCAGTCGGAGTGAGATGGTCATGCCCGGGTCGCGGCATTGCCCCCTCGTGCCGAGAGGCGCGGCACGTGGTCCACCCACGCCATGTCGGCCGTCGTGACGAGCGACTGGCCGGCCACGGTCGCGGGGGTGACACCGGTGAACGCCACGACGTCCCGGTGCAGATGCGACTGGTCGGCGTAGCCGCACTCGGCCGCGACCCTGGCCGCCTCCTGGCCCCCGGCCAGCCGGGTGGCGGCCCGGTCGAAGCGGACGAGCTTCGCGGCACGCTTGGGCGGCAGGCCGAGCTGCGCGTGGAAGCGGGACCACAGGCGCTTGCGGCTCCAGCCCAGCTCGTCGGCCAGCCCCTCGACCCGCACCTGGCCGTGCCCGGCGACGATACGGTCCCAGGCCCAGGCCAGCTTCGGCTCGATGGCGGGCCCCGCGGCGGACAGCCGGGCGAGGGACGCCTCGACGAGCGCGAAGCGTTCCTCCCACGAGGCGGCCTGGGCCAGCTGCTCGCGAAGCCGGGCCGCCCGCCGCTCTCCCCACAGGTCGTCCAGGGCCACCACGGAACTCTCCAGCTCAGCAGGGCCCACCCCCAGCACGGCGCGCGCGATGGCGGGGGACAGACGCACCTGCATCCACTCGACGTTCGCGGCCCGCACCCGCGCCGCACCGCCGACGCCGAACCCGAGCCCGGTGACAAGGCTGCCGCGGTGCTGCCGCCCCGTCGACTCGTCGATGCCGAGCGCCGCCTCACCGCAGGCCAGCGCCAGCGTCAGCACCGGGTGCGGGTCGAGCCGGTGGTCGACCGGAGCGGGGCCGCGATCGCGGAACCCCGCCAGGACGACGCCGGGTACGCGGCTGGGCCGGACCGGGCGCGTGACCTGCCACACGGGGGCAACGACGCGTCGGCGCACGGCAGTTGACATGCGTCCATGCTACGGGCCCGCCCGGACGGAACATTTCTTCAATCCAGCGGGCCG
Organism: Streptomyces sp. NPDC006235; assembly: GCF_040613735.1. Classification (NCBI taxonomy): domain Bacteria; kingdom Bacillati; phylum Actinomycetota; class Actinomycetes; order Kitasatosporales; family Streptomycetaceae; genus Streptomyces; species Streptomyces sp. NPDC006235. The sequence goes on along the minus strand of NZ_JBEXSR010000075.1, from coordinate 18,889 downwards.
CAGACGCGGCGAAGGTGAGCGCATGACTTCCACCGGAACCACCGCGCCGCCACGACCGGGCGTGGCCCGCCTGTTGCGCCCGTACGCGGGCGGCTTCGCCGTCGTCGTCGGCCTGCAGATCATCGGCGCTGTCGCCGGCCTGGCGCCGCTCCTCGCGGTCGTCGAGCTCGGCCGTACGCTGCTGGCGCCGGGGCCGGCCGACGACGGGCACGTGCGCAACGTTGTGCTCGCGGGCGCGGCAGGACTGCTCGTACGGCTGCTGTTCACGGCCGCCTCGTCCGGCGTCGGACACCTCCTCGACACCCGGGTGCAGCTGTCGCTGCGCCGGCAACTCGCCGCGCGGCTCGGGCGGGTGCCGATAGGCCGGCTGGCGCGGCGGCGCACCGGGGAGCTGGCGAAGCTGGTGGGTGAGGACGTCAGCGCCGTGCACCCGCTCATCGCGCACACGCCGGGCGAGCTGGTCTCCGCCTTCGTGGTGCCGCTGGTCTCGCTCGGCTACCTCCTCACCGTGGACTGGCGGCTGACGCTGATCACGCTGATCCCCGTGCTGCTGGCGGTCGCGCTGGTGCCGCTGATGATGACCCCTGCGCGGCTGCGCGAGCAGAAGGAGTTCGACGCCGCGATGGGGCGGATCTCGGCGTCGGTGGTCGAGTTCGTGCAGGGCATCGCGGTGGTGAAGGCGTTCGGCGGGTCGGAGCGGGCGTTCGGGAAGTTCCGTACCGCGGTGGGCGACTTCACCCGGAGCTTCTACCGGATGGTGCGCGGCCTTGCCGGGGTCGCCGCCGGGATGCAGGTGGCGCTGTCGCCGCCGTTCGTGCTGCTGGCGGTGCTGGTCGGCGGCGCGTACCGGATCACCGGCGGCGGGCTCGCCCCGGCGGACCTGCTGCCTTTCCTGCTCCTCGGCCTCGGGCTGACCGCGCCCGTGGCCGCGCTCGGGCACGGCTTCGACGACCTCCAGGCCGCGCGGCGCGCCGTCGGCCGCATCCGGGACGTACTCGCCGAGCCGTCACTGCCCGAGCCCGTGCGGCCGGTGGCGCCCGAGGGACACCGGGTGGAGCTGCGGGACGTCCGCTTCGGGTACGAGGGTGCCGCGGCCGGGCGCGAGGTGCTGCGCGGGATCGACCTGGTGCTGGAGCCGGGGACGATCACGGCCGTGGTCGGGCCGTCCGGCAGCGGCAAGTCCACGCTGGTGCAGCTGCTGCCGCGGTTCTACGACCCGACGCACGGCTCCGTGCTCCTCGGCGGCGTCGACCTGCGGGAGGTGGGCAGCCAGGAGCTGTACCGGCGGGTCTCCTTCGTCTTCCAGGACGTCCGGCTGCTGCGCGCGTCGGTCGCGGACAACATCGCCCTCGCCGTCCCGCACGCCGACCGCGACGCCGTCGTCCGCGCCGCCCGCCGGGCGAGCATCCACGATCGCATCCTCCAACTGCCCCGCGGCTACGACTCGGTGATCGGAGAGGACGCCCGCCTCTCCGGCGGCGAGGCGCAGCGCGTCTCGATCGCCCGCGCCCTGCTCGCTGATGCCCCCGTCCTGGTCCTCGACGAGGCCACCGCCTTCGCCGACCCGCAGACCGAGCAGGCGGTGCGCGAGGCGCTGGCGCAGACCCGGGAGAAGCGGACGACGCTGGTCATCGCCCACCGCTTGGAGACGATCGCCGACGCCGACACCGTCGTGATGCTGCGCGACGGCGAGATCGTGGAGCGGGGCACGACCGCGGAACTCCTCGCGCGGAACGGCGCATTCGCCGAATTCTGGAAGATCCACGCCGGTGCCACGGAAGCCGATGTCATGGAGGCCCGTGCCACGGAGGCCGATGCCATGGAAGGGGAAGAGGCCCGATGATCAGCACACTGCTGCGTGTGCTCGGCCCCGAGTACGCCGGGCCGGTGCGCCGCACCGTCGCCCTGATGACGGTGACCGCCCTCGCCGAGGGACTGTCGTACGCCCTGCTGGTGCCCGTGCTGCGCGCGCTCTTCGGCAGCACACCCGAGGACGCCCGGCCCTGGCTGTCCGCCTTCGGCGCGGCGGTCGCGGTCTATGCGGTGCTGCGGTACGTCAGCGACCGCTCCGGTTTCCGCGTGGGCACGACGATGCTGCACGGCATGTACGAGCGTCTCGGCGAGCACCTCACCCGGTTGCCCATCGGCTGGTATCAACCCGGCCGCACCGGCGAGGTGTCCGTCCTCGCCAGCCAGGGCGTGTTGCAGGCGATGAGCGTGATCGCGCACCTGCTGGCGCCGTTCATCTCCGCCTGTGTGACGCCGCTGACGATCGTCGCCGTGATGCTCGCCGTCAACTGGCAGCTGGGGCTTGCCGCCCTGATTGCCGTGCCATTGGTAGCCGCAGTCCAGCTGCACACGGCCCGCGCGACGACGGCGACCGACACGGAGCGCGTGGAACGCGAGCGCGCGGCCACCGGCCGCGTCATCGAGTACCTCCAGGCCCAACCGGTGCTGCGCGCCGGCGGCCGCACCGGCGAGCGATTCGGCTTGCTGGACGACTCCCTGAAGGAACTCCACCGCGCCGCGCGTCGCTCCACCATCTCGGCGCTGCCAGGTGTGCTGGGTCTCGCGGTCACCGTGCAGGCGGTGTTCACCGCACTGCTCGCACTCGGTGCGTACCTCGCCCTCGGCGGGAACATCGGCGCGGCCGAGGTGCTCGCGGTCCTGGTGCTCGCCGCCCGCTGCGCCGACCCCCTGCTGTCCCTCGCCGAGATGAGTGGCGGCATCCGCGCCGCCCGCGCCGAACTCACCCGCCTCGACGACGTCCTCAACACCGAGCCGCTGCCGGAGCCCCGCGCGCCGCGCGAACCGGCCGGTCACGACGTCGAGTTCGACGCGGTCACGTTCCGTCACGGCGACCGCGTGGTCGCCGACGGGGTGACGCTGTCCGTGCCCGAGGGCGGGCGGCTCGCCGTCGTCGGGCCGTCGGGCGCCGGCAAGACGACGCTGCTGCAGCTGCTCGCGCGCTTCCACGACGTCGACGCGGGCGCGGTGCGGATCGGCGGCGTGGACGTACGGGAGATGGACACCCCGGCGCTGATGGCGCGGATCGCCATCGTCTTCCAGGACGTCTACCTCTTCGACGGCACGATCGAGGAGAACGTACGCCTCGGCCGCCCGGACGCCACCGACGCCGAGGTACGGGCCGCGGCCGCCGCGGCCCGTCTCGACGAGGTGATCGAGCGGCTGCCCGGCGGCTGGTCGACGGACGTGGGAGAGGGCGGGGTGCTGCTGTCGGGCGGCGAGCGCCAGCGCGTCTCCATCGCCCGCGCGCTGCTGAAGGACGCACCGATCGTGCTGCTCGACGAGGTCACCTCGGCCCTGGACCCGGTGAACGAGGCAGCCGTACACGCCGGCATCGAGCATCTGATGGCGGGCCGGACCGTGGTGATGGTGGCGCACCGCATGGGGACAGTGCGCCGGGCCGACCGCGTCGCCTTCCTGGACGCCGGGCGGGTGGTCGAACAGGGCAGCCACGAGGAGTTGCTGCGACGCGCCGGCCGGTACGCCGCGTACTGGGAGCTGTCCCGGGCCGGGGCGGCGCGGGACTGAGACGGCCGTGCGGGTTGTCGCTGCGGCCCGCAGGGCCTCGGTGGAGAAGACGACGGAACGGCCGACGAGGAAGTCCTCGGGGTCCTCCAGCCGAGATCGGGCCACGGAGATCACAGGGCAGCGGAGCTTTTCATGGTCGGTGTGGCGGCGGTGGCCGTTCTCGGTGTCCTCTACGACAACCAGGATCCGGCCGGAGAAATGGCCGCACTGGGCGTCGAGCGCAGGGGCGAAGTAGCCGCCGACGTCGAGGAGGACGACCTGGGCCAACTGAGTGACACCGTAGACACGGCCAAGCTGAGAGCGGCGACAGCGAATGCCCCGGACGCGTCGGTCATTCGAGGATGATATGGGCGTCGGGTCGAGACGTGCGATGTTTTTCCCGGTTCGTGTCACCTCGCTGGCATGGCGGTAGCACCAGGCACCACAGGTGCGGAACGCCTTGTCACCTGTATCCATCAGCTACCCGTTCGGGGCTCTCTCCGCGACAGGCGCGAGTCGTGGGAGTGTTGGGGGTGACGATCTGGTGGCCAACACGCTTTCCAACTGTGTTGGTGGGGTGGTGGGCTCTGTGCGAGGGCGTTCACCTGGGTTCATGGGCGGCTGGTCGGAGAGGTGGGGACGGCTCCGGGTCTCGCCTGAACGGCCGTGAACGGCGCTGAATGAGACGGAAACTGAGACGGGCGGGCACCACCTGACCAGGCTGTTCGAAAGCTGACTTGAGCCTTTGCCGCCTGCCATCACCGATCTCCCGCAGCCATCCGACTGGGGCGCTTCTGACGGCTTCCAGCGGCGTCGGAACCAGGTCACGGCATGGGGCGTCTTCGTCCGCATGACCGATACACGGATCAGCATCCGCTCGGCCCATGAGGAAGAGGCCGCGGCCCTCGCCGCGCTGCATACCCGTACCCGCACGGCGTACTACACGACGGGCGGCGTGCCGGCGGAGGAGCTGGCGAGTGCGGAACGCATCAGCGCCTACTGGGAGCGCGCGGTAGCTGAAGGCCGGGCGCAGGTCGCTGCCACCCTCGAAGGCCGTGTGGTCGGTTTCCTCATGGCCGGACCGCCGAAGTTCGACGACCTCGATGCCGCATCGGTACGAGAGTTGCAACAGATTGGTGTCGAACCAAACGGCTGGGGCCGCGGCGTCGGCAGCATGCTGCACGAGGCGTTCGTGCGGCAGTTGCAGGCGGACGGGCTCACCGATGGAGTGCTGGAGTGCTGGGAGGCCAACGCGCGGGCGCAGGCGTTCTACGCCCGGCACGGCTGGCGTCCGGACGGCTCCCGCCGCACTGGGCCACTGGGCTATGACTACATCCGGCTGCGGGTGACAGTCCCGATTTGACCAAGCCGGGGCGGGGAGACCTGGCTGTCCAAACAACAGAGGCCTCGGATTTCTCCGAGGCCCTGTTCCTTGTACACCGGGTGGAGAGCAAACCTGCGACCTTCTGATCCGTAGCTCTATGTGGATCGGCCGCTGATGGTCATACCGGTCGCGGAACGGCCGTGTGAGTGCCCTACCGGGCAGGGCCGGATGCTGGGGTTGCAGTACTTCGCTGCTGTACAGCACCAGTTTGGAAGATCGCGTACGTGCATTGGGGTTGACCTGGGTAGACGGTGAACTGCACGTTCTCCTGGATCTCCCCGCTGTTCCCCGGCGTTCCCCGCAAAGCGCTCGCCGCACGGGCACGCGAGGGGCATGGTGCCCACTGACGCTCGTGGTACCCTCGCCCACGAGCGGTGTGAAAGCCCAGGTGGCTTTTCTCGCTCCCTACCTGAAGGGTTCGACCAGGTGTCGGACGATCAGGACTGGCCTTCCTCCTCCTCGCGCCGGCAGGGCTGAGGTCGAAGAAGCGTCAGCAAGATCATATTCATTGACTCCCCTGAGGAGTACCACGGTGGGTCCTGTGTGGGCCTGCGGGTTGCTCAGCACCTGATAGCTGAGCGTAGCTGGAAGCAGATCTAAGTGATCTGTCGCTGAGCCCCCGACTGCCGGGCAGGGCCTCGGTTCTGACCACGTTTCGCGTGTGGTCGAGCTGAGCCTGCCTTCGTGCGTGCGGTTCGACCACCTGTTCAGAAAGGTGCCGGACCTGTGGGTGCCGGAGTCTTCCTTCCAGCCAGGGCGCTTCTCCTTCTGATGGGAATGTTGTTCTCCCTGGTCATCGCCCTCATCGCCGTGATCATGACTCGCTCAACAGGCGTCTCGATGGTGAATGCGATCTTCAAGGGTGGTGCCGCCTTCACGGCATCGATGCTCATCTGGATTGCCGCGATGGCACTCTGATCCGCCAGTGACCTGGTGCGTTGCCACCCCATGTGCGGATGTTGGCGCACCAGGTCGGTGGTGTCCCAGAGGGCGATGCAAGCCAGCGGGGCACCAGTCACCAGTTGAGGACGGTGCCCCGCGATCGGCTAGGGCCTTCACGTCTGGCCTCATCCTTACCAGGTCGATCATGTGAGGTCATGGACGTCGGCCAACTTGCTCTGGGCCTCGGTGGATCGTCCGTCGGTGTTCGGCGCTGACCGCTGCCGTTCGCCCCTGTTGATGTCGGCCGTTGATGTCAGCGATGAGGGGCGCTCTTGACAAACCCAACACAGGGCCTGTCTCGAAGTCGGGTGTGAGCTTGTGCCAAGATCGCGGGATGCTGCGACTCACCGATTTCATTATCGACTGCCCGGACACGATGAAGCTGGCGGCTTTCTACTCCGAGGTGACGGGCCGTCCGGTCAAGGAAGGCAGCTCCGAGAACTGGGCTGGCATCCAGTTCGGCGAGATCGAGCTGGCATTCATCCGGGTGGACGACTACCGCGCTCCGCAGTGGCCCGACAGCGAGCACCCCAAGCAGTTCCACCTCGACTTCGAAGTGGACGAGATCGAGTCCGAGCAGCGCCGCGTCCTCGACCTCGGCGCGACGCTAAGGCAGGACTTCATCGGCCCCAACGGCTACGGCTGGCAGGTCTACACCGACCCGATCGGCCACCCCTTCTGTCTGTGCCGCAACAAAGGCGTCATCTGGACCGACCAGGGCCCCATCTGGCCCAAGCGCGACTAATCAGCCGCCCACTTCCTCACCCACCACTCTCCCCAGCTTCATGGCGTCCAGGTGCAGCGCGCCACTGTACGAACGACCTGGACGCCATGGGCCGCGTCTGCTCGGCTCTGCCTGGGTCGGCGGTGGACGGGATGGGAGCTCCCCCGCACGCCACTGCGGTCGGGAACGGCGCCCCCTCCATCCCGGTGCCGGCCGATCCCCCGCCGGAGCGGAGCGCAGCCGGGGCTTGAACCAGTAGAGAAGGTCGTAACTCAGCCGGTCGGCGGGGACTTGTCCGGTCCCAGTAGATGCTTGACACTTCGGTCCCAGCTGATGGTTGACAGTGGCCGTGTTCGGTTTTTCTGTGCGCGTCGTTGCTGCGTGTGGCAGGAGGCCGGGATTGGCGCTGGTGGAGTTGTCGGTTGTCGAGGTCGACCTCACGGCCGCTCCCTCTGGCGGTGCATGAGTGGCCGATCGAGTACTTCGACGTACATGACCCGGCCATCCACGACGTCCAGGCACAGCATGCCTCGCGAGGGCAAGAGCGGGACGCACCGATGGCCGGCGCCGTACGGCTGCCCCTGCGGATGAGCTGCGGTCTGGAAGCTCTGGCAAGAGCCATCGCCGCAGCGGCACTCATCAACCAGACGAAGATCCCACGCGCAGATGGCCAGCTCACGTTCTCCTTCGTTCTCCAGGAGAGTGATCAGCTCTGCGACGAGATCCGGGAAGACGTCGCGGACAAGGGGGTAGTCCTGCTCCATGACCGGAGGGTAGCTAGAGACGACACAGCGTTAGGCCCACTGTCAAATATCACCTGGGACCAGAACGTCAAGCATCAGCTGGGACCCGACACGGTCGGCGGGGACTCGACGTTGAGTGCAAAGGCGGCAGTTCAGTGTTCTGCCGCCGGTGGGGGAAGGGCGGAAGAGTCAGTCCAACTCGCCCATCGTGCTGCGCAGCCAGTCCAATGGGTCGGTCGCCAGTAGTTGGTCGGCCAGTTCGTTCGCCGTCTTTGTGATGAGGCGGCCGCGGCTGTTGTCGATCCAGCGCTGTGCGTGCTCGTAGCCCTGGGCTTTGTACTCGATGCCCTGGAGCATGCACTCCAGCTTGTCCGCGTCTCGTGCGCAGATCGCTTCGGGGGTTTCCCGGGCCTCGTATTCGGCGATCAGTTCGCGCACAGTGGACGCGAGTACCTCGGGCATGCCCGACATCTGGTCGGCGGTGACCACCGCGGGGTCGGCTTCGCCGGCGCCGTATTTCTTGGCCAGGTGGTTGACGTCGCCGGTCCTGGTCTCTTGCGAGTCGTGCCAGACGGCCAGGAACGCAGCGCGGGCGGGGTCCGCCCCCTCCAGTTTGGCGATGATCGACGCGATCAGCGAGGTGCGCCAGGAGTGCTCGGCGACGCTCTCCGGGTCGCGCACGCCTGCCATCCACCACCCGGTGCGCTTCGACTGCTTGAGCGTCCCCGCTTCGTACAAGAACCGCGCCACCTGCGTCAGCTCTTCGGCCACGGTCGAGTCTCCTCTCACGCCTCGGCAAGGCGGATCGCATACCTGATGCTGTCCAGTTCACGGCGAGCGCGAGCCGACAACTCCCGGCTATCCAACATCACCGGCAGCCGGTCGCGCAGGGCTCGGGTCGCTGCGCCGGATTTGAGGAGGTGCGGTCGGATGGCGAGCAGGGACCACAGGGAGTGGATGTTCAGGTCGACGTACCCGTGGTGAGGAGCCAGTCCGTTTGCGAGGTGGGAGAGCAGCTTGTCCCCGGGCCAGGGGCCAGGCTCTCGGGAAGCGATGAAGTCGTCGGACAGTTCGAGGTGGCGGCTCTCGCCCACCCAGTACGCCCAGTAGTTCAGGTTCGCGGCCTCGCCGCGGTCGTCGTCGAGCAGGACGGTGTCGATGAATTGGCCCATCCGCTCGCGGTCGCCCTGCCGCGCGGCGACGGCCGCCACGGAGCGGGCGTTCAGCCAGTCGATGAGCCAGCCTCCGGGCCGTTCCGTGGACTGCTGGTGGGCGAGCCATTCGGGAGTGTCGGGCTGGTCGTCGTAGCCCGACAGGTACAGCGCCTGGCGCCGTAACAGGAACTGCTCTTTGCGTCGCGCCTGTTCGGCCGTGTCCCGCATCCGTGCGAAGAACTTGCGCCGGTCGGTGGCCCGCAGCTCGGGCGCTGACGGTGCGGGTTCCCGGCGGGGCCGCCGGGGCGCGGGCAGATCGCGCACCGGCTGTGGCGGCACTCGGGTGAGTGGCCATGCGAGGACCTCGACCAAGTCACGCTGCATGACCCATGCCCCGAGCGGGCTCTGGTCGGCGGGTGTCTGCTCGTCCAAGGCGTCGGCCAGGAGAACGTCGGCCTCTGTCGCTCTCTCAATCGTCTGAAGCAGGGCGGGGGAAGTGCCCATCTGCATGAGGCGGTGCCGATGCACGAGCATCTGCCCGACCGGCAACGCGGGCAAGGGCCGGCGTCCGGACTCCCAGCCCGCGATCGTGTCCGACGAGACCTCCAGTCGCTCGGCCACATCGTCCTGCGTCCGGCCGAGCTGCTCCCGGATGACCCGGAATGTGTATCCGGAGATGACCCCGATTCGGGGTCGCGCGGGCGTACCCCGACCGCCAGTCAGGGTTCGTCCTGGGATTGACGGCACCTCGACCACCTGTCCCCGCGTGGGCCCCATCCATACCTGTACTGCCAGTCACTTCAGCCGCTGAACGGCGTTTCCTACCGTTCGAGCAGTAGCGACTCGGCAACTCAGCGTATAGGGAAGGTGCAGCCATGGACGCCGATACGGCAGGAGGTATCCAGACGGGGGAAGGCTCAGGCGCACTCAGCGTTCTGCGCCCGATCGGGGCCGGGCCCGGTGTGCTCATCCACCCTACTGCGGACCGTCGGCTCGCGACGGAGGACTGGCTGCTGACGACGTTGCCGCCCGCGCTCCGGGACCGGGCCCGGTGGGAGTGGCAGCAGCACCGGGTGGCGATGCTGCCGCTCGGTGGGCTTTTTTCCGCCCTACGCATTCCCGAGTGCCTGTTGGCCGCTCTGAGCACCGGCCCCGAGGCCGGTTGCTTGGACGAGTTCCTGGCCGAGGCCCTTGGTGGCGGGCCGGTCATCTGTGACCCTCGCTTTTCGCGGTACTACGCGCTGGTGCCCGCCACCATGCCGGCGACGCTGCATCAGATGGCCGAGGCGTGGCGTGCCCTGGATGTGGATTGTCTCGGCCGTGGCAGCTACCTGGGAGTGCCGCGGCTGGATGCTGTGAACCGGGAACAGGCGCTGGCCACTTACTGGTCGGTGCCGATGGACTCGGCCGAAGTGCTGTGCACTCCGCTCGCGGTGGCCCGGCTGATCGCCGCCGGACGGCGCTGCCTGGAGACGGAGCCCGAGGCATGAGCGGCACGCCGTATCCGTCATTCGCCGATGCCCCGTGGGCGGATGCGTACGCGCGGCTGGCGAAACACTGCAGCACCTGCATGACGTGCATGGCTGTGGACGAGGAGGGCGTGAACCTCGAACTCCCCTGCACGACGGCCGACCAGTTGAACGAGGAGTACCGACAGGCACGGCGTGCACCCGCCGCCTCGACATCCCCGGCCCGGGGTTGCACCGGCTCCTGGGGCGCCGAGGTGGGGCGAGACCTCTCGACCGGCCGCGTTGATGTCAGAAGCACATGTCAAAGACCCCGGACCATGATCGGTCCGGGGCCTTTGCGCTGGTGCCCCCGGCAGGATTCGAACCTGCGACACCCGCTTTAGGAGTTCGATCTCCTCTCGCCCTGGAATGGGCCCACCTCAGTCACTGGTGCCGCACGTGGGTGCTGAGTGTCGCCGCCGTCCGGGGGCGTTGATGTCAACGTTGGATGTCAGCGGAAGAGCTGCGGCACGGGGCAGGGCTCCAAAGGCGCATCCGGTCGGTCGGCCCAGTTCCACCAGACATGCCGACCGCTACACCTCCACAACGTCCGGCAGGTCCGCCGGACGTCGTCCTCCCGCCTGGAGAGGACGAAGCCACCAGACTTCATGGGCTGGCTGCACTTGGGACAGACCGCAGCGTCGTCGGTCATGCCGCGCACCTTAACGGAGCGACCCCTTCGTCCCGAAGCAACTTGGGTGGCCGCTCGGCCTGGGGCTGGTTTACCCCTCACCTGGGCTGATGGTCCGCAGACGTTCGCGGTCGTCCGCTGGTGTTCGTCGGCGTTGTCACGCAGTTAGACACTCATGGCTGCTGGGCAGCTTGTTTCGCTGCCCTGTTCCGGGCGTGAGCTTCGCGTCGCAGTCGGCGTTCATAGTCCGCGATCTGGCGGGCTATGGGGACGCTGATGGCAGTTCGGATCAACCGCTCGTCTTCACGATCCACCAGGAAGGGACCGTTGCCCCCAACTGAGGGCGCTGTCCGCTCTGACCGTCCCAGACTGCCCCCAGTAGAAGAACCACCCGAACGGCAAGGCCTCCACGGCTGTTCGTAACTTACATGTGGGGGCGCAAAGTTGAAGATCCGTCCGAGCATTAGTTCTAAACCAGCAGGTCAGAACCGCTACGTTGACGCAATTAAAAAATCAGACCACCATGAGGTTTCGGTTGCTCGCTTCTGGTGCGAGCGCATCCGCGAGAGGAAGTGCCGTGCCGAAGGGCCACAAGTGTCCGGTCTGTGACAGGAACACGCTTCAGCCGTACACCACCAACCAGTTGAAGTGCTCCCAGTGCCAAACGGTCGTGAAGAAGGACCGACTCCGCTGAGCTGCAAGGATCGGCTCCGCGACCGCAGCGAACCCAGTAGAGAAGCCCGGCGCTCCCTACGAGCGGCCGGGCTCTCTCGTGTCGCGGGCCGGTGTGGAACAGCGGACGTCCCACACCAGCCCTCGCGTGTGGTGTTGCTAGTCCATGCTGTCTGTCTCGACGGCGGGACGCTCCGGCTCTGCGTACTCAGGGATGCGCTGGCCCCGGCTCTCGCAGATGTTCAGGACGTCCGTCAGGCTCTCGAAACGGCGGGTGACCCAGCGGAGTTCGGCTGTCGTTAGGCTCGCCGTGTCCTCGACCATCGGCTTAGCCAGGATCACGATGACCGCGGCCGTCTCGATCTGCTGCTCCTCCATGCAATCGGCCAGGAGGGACAGCGGGGTGGGTGTGCCGTCGGTGATGAGGTGCGCTCGCTTGCCCTCGGGTCCCGAGAACGGGAGCAGCCTCACGACGGACGGGGACGGGGTGCTCTCGGGATGGGTGCTCATACCGTCGCTCCGTAGAAGTTGATTCCGAGGATTGCCAGGGTGAGAGCGGTGCGCCGGTCCCGCTGCCGCTCTCGCTCCTTTTCGAACTGGATCACGTAGGCCGGACGAGCAGCGAGCCGTCGGCCACGATCACGCCGAAGCGGTCTTGGTCCTGGAGGAGCAGAGTCGGCAAGGCCGAGCGGGCGCCCGGACGTTCCACACCCAGCGTCTGTGTCTGCCGTGTGCCGAGTAGGAGGGGTTACGCGGCGCCTGCCTTGCGACGTCGACTACAGCGAGCCACGACGGCCGGCCCGCCACGACGATGCCAGAGTCCTCAGCTTGGGAAGCTGCGATCATTCGGGGGCGATTCATGGACTGACCTGGGCCAACGGCTTGGATGTTGCTTCGGGGGCCTCCGCGGCAGTCGCCGTGGTTTCCTGCTGTTCCCCGCTCAACCTGGTGCGGTTGTGGTGCGCAACTCTATGGAACACGTCGTACTCGTGTCGTGCCTCCGGCGTGAGTTGCCTCCGTTCCGACTCTGACAGCGGACGACTCGTCGCGGCTGCGACCTGGCCCAGCGACTCACCGGCACTCGCCCTCACGATATCGGGCGTGCTGGTGTCACTGGCTACCTTCAGTAGAGCGAGGCAGAGCAGACGCGGGTCAGAAGCGCCAAGATCGTTCGCACAGTGGCACCCTCCACCTGGACACCCCGGAACCATGCCTGCTCCACGGTGTGGGCGTTGACGGAGCGTGGGAGGGCAGCGGTGGGGCGGAGGGGCTGTTGCTCGCGGGCTGTGCCGCACGAGCCTTTGTGACGAAGACGAGGCTGATCAAAGCACGCGTCGATAGCATGCCAGAGGCCCTCGACCGAGCGGGCAATGACTGTAGCGAGAAGGGACGTCATGCAAGGGCAAGACCGTGAAGAGCTCACGAGTGAAGAAATTCAGGAAAATTGGCAAATCGCCAAGGCTGACATCAGGACCGGCGCAATGGATTTCAGCATCGATTCGTTGGTGCGGATTTTCGAGCAAGGGGATCTCGTAATTCCATCCTTCGCCCGCCGAAAAGTCTGGACATCCTCTCAGAATTCTCAATTTATCGAATCACTTCTACTGAACATTCCCGTACCTCCCCTATTTTTTGCAGAGGACCCCGACACCTATAAATATTCGGTTCTTGACGGGACTCAGCGCCTCGACGCGGTGCTCTCTTACGTAAAAGGAGAATACCCACTTCAGGGCCTCGAAAGTCTAGCGTCGGCTAACGGGCTTACATTCGAAGAGCTCCCCCACCGCATGCAGCGGCACCTACTCATGTGCACGATGCGTGCGGTAATTGTGGCTGCCACCTCCACCTCTGATGTGACAACTGCTGTTTTCTCCAGACTCAACACAGGAGGCACTCAGCTAACGACACAGGAGATTAGAAATGCTATACACCAGGGGCCATTCAATTCGCTGACGGTCGAACTTGCTGAAAGTGAAGATTTTCGTCGCGCTCTTGGCATGAGCTCAGGAGGCGTCAGACACATGCGTGACGCGGAGCTGATTCTGCGTTACTTTTGGCTCACTGATGAAGCATCGGATTCAACGCCGTCGCCTCAGGCGCTGACACGTTACTTGCAACGCAAGAATGAATCTTCGCCTGCAGAAATCGAAAAGTACAGAGAATCATTCGTCACCAGTCTAGATAAATGCCTAACAGCCTTTGGGGCTGAGGTGTTTAGGCGATGGCTGCCCGGGCAAGAAAAAGCGGAATCGAGATTCTTCACTCCTCTATATGACGCCCAGATGTTGGCGGTCCGCAATTTCTCCACCCGTGAGATTGATCAAAATGCAGCACAGATTCGCCTAGGTATGCGCAACCTTTTTACTGATCCAGAGTTTCGGGCGATTCTCACACCAACTAGCAAGCACCATCTGATGTCGCGCGTAAACGCAGTTGTTGCGATGATTGAAAGTGTCGCGAGGTAGCGAATGCCGACTCAGAAATTCGGAAGACAGCTCGACGACGTCGAAGATATGCTAGATCTCGCCGAGTCCATCAGCTTGCGCCATCCAGCGTTCTCCTATTTGCCCAAGATGCCAAGCACAAGCCCCTTGCTCGCAGGAGCAGTAGTGCTTCTTTGTGCCCGATTTGAGGAGTTCATTAAGGACGTAGTCACGTATGCGCTGGACAAGCATGGAGAAGCAATTCCAGAATTTACTCTTTGGGATCTTCCGGAGCGGCTACAGCTTCTGTTAATTACGAAAAATATGAACGCCGCTCTCCAGGCGAAAAGATTCGGCAAATTGCGCGACCAGATGGAAAGGATCAACGAGGGGAGGGTAGCGGCACAGGGGATAGCTACCGGTAAAATCAGCGCAGGACAGGCAATTGAGACCGGAGGTAATCCGGGACCTGATACGGTCGCCGAGCTAATGAAGCTCGTTGGAGTTGAGAAGCCATGGATGCAAATTTCAAAACATTTTGATGCGTATTACGCGGAACCCGCTAGGGCGGAACTATCCGGTATAGCACTAGGCGACCTGCAGGAGCGTCTCGGTGAGTTGGTAGGGCTGCGCAATATCGTCGCACACAGTGGTGCACGAATCCCGTCGTCGCCGACCGAGATCCGCTTTAATGTGCATTTCACGCGACATCTTGCTGACGCCGTATATCAGGTTCTTAAGGACCGGGTTGAGGAGGATGCACGGTCTAGTGGCCGGGTTCCTGGCCAATGGTCTAGATGAAATTTGGGTATAGCCGCGCAGCGGGGCCCGTCAACCTGGCGATCCGCTGCTCCACATGCCCGGGAACGCATGTAAACGACTCCGGTCTGTGCGTCCTTCCCTTAATTTCCTGTTCTACCGAGCACGGCAGGGGGGCATGAGGGCGGGGTCGCGTAGACGATCTCGCAGTGCGCTGCGGGCACAACGATGTCCGCCGTCTCCATGAGTTGGGCCCTGGTCGCTGTATTACGTCCGCCGCGTGTGCGTCACGAGTGCGGCCCTCTGGATGCCAAGCAGCGGCTTCGTCTCGGCAGATGCCTGCCACGACACCTCTCGCGGCGTGTCGCCCTTCCTTCGGATGGGTGACGATCGTGCCGGCTGGTGAACATCGGTCGGGGAAGCCTCGTGAGCTGGTCAGTAAATTGCCCTGCGTGCCATGAGCTTGGGAAGCTGGGGCTCTCTGGTGGCGACATCGGAGCATGCAGCCCTCGCCCGCGAAGCCTGGACGAGGACCAGCAGGAGAGATGCGGCACACGAAGTTGCTCGCCGCAGAGCCAGGCTGACTAACGACTGACCGCGCACGGCACCTCTGGGTCTTCGTGTCTGGGGGCGCAGACGGGTTCCGGCGGTACTGCATCCTTTTGGCTGAGAAGACTGATGGTGCCCGTCATATATGAAGCTGCTCCCACTCGGCATTGGCTTGGTGTAAAACTTTCTGGAGATCACCCCTGTATTCTTCAATCTTCTCGGCAGTCACTACTTCGGCTTCCTTCTCGAAAGTTATACGGGATTTCAAGGCGTAAAGATCATTCAAAGCCTTCTGTTTACTCACCCAAGCTGGACGGCTTGAGAACCAGCCGACCCAAGCTGCCGCAACGGTAGTTAGAGAGGCTGAAATAAGCGAGGCCACTTTCAACCAAGTCAATCCAAATGCTTCGCTCAGTGCAATGAACAGGGTCGTCAAGGCGCCTAGCGTTGCAGCCGAGATTGTTTCAATCAAGGAAACGGTGCGGAAAAATTGCTTGGATGACTTGAAGCTCTTCACCTGCTTATCTAGCTCCCCCTCGATATAGGCAAGCGCCCCATCTTGATTCATGAGATCTCGACCGCCTGCTAATTAGCTCTTTCCCGTGCGAGAGAGCTCAATGTAGAGCCGCACTATGTCAGGGAATGGAAACGTCGGCTCTACCGGGTTGTGATATTTAAGTGCCGTGCGCGCCCAATTGAGGATAGGTGTGCGTGATGGGATTTCATGGACCGCCCACCCGATTTTCCCTCGTGTAACCAACGTCATGAAATGTGATATGCACAATTGTCTGTTGCTTGGGCCGCGCAGCATGAGAACGCCTAGCCACGGAATTGATGTCTTGTCGCCGATCAAGGCGCCAAGGAAGCTGGTCAGCATCAACCGATAGGCGGCATCATCAAGGCGCGGGGTGTAAATCTGCTCGTCCGCTTCGTAGTAGGAGTCAGGGTGGCTCAGTACCTGTTCCGGGCCCGCCTCCAAGAGATCGGCATAGCGCATATGGGCGGACGGCGCAGAGCTATCGACCTGAGGTGTCCACCATGGCTCGCTGCCTATTGGCTCACCCGCACTTTGTGCCAAACGGGAGGCTGGCACAGTCTCGGCTTCGAGGGCTTTTCCAATCAACAGCCTGGCGTGATTTGCATGATCCTCCAGAGAATATGACGCATAGTTCAGGAACTCCACCAGACCTTGCGTGGCGTACAGGTTCTCTATGGCCCAAGTGAAATAGAAGAATTCCTCAGGCTGATTGACTGTTGGAACTCTCACTAGTAAACGTCCTCTGCGGCTCGACCGAACGGGTATACCTTCTGAACCTTTTTCACGACGAACGGTGGTCCGAGGCGTCTCGGTATTCCGAATTCCTCCAAGTGATCAACCGCATCGCCGCCGAGTTGATACTTGGCTCTAAGTTCGGAGATGTCCACGCCAGCGTCGCATTCACCATGAATGGTGAGGACGAATCCTGGTGTATCACCCTT
Organism: Streptomyces sp. NPDC006235; assembly: GCF_040613735.1. Taxonomy (NCBI): domain Bacteria; kingdom Bacillati; phylum Actinomycetota; class Actinomycetes; order Kitasatosporales; family Streptomycetaceae; genus Streptomyces; species Streptomyces sp. NPDC006235. The sequence continues at coordinate 2,387 of NZ_JBEXSR010000075.1, read as the reverse complement.
CTTTGCGAACCCCTCGGCGATTGACCACAGGCGACTACATGACACGAATGGGTTCCTATACTTCTTTATTTGTATCTGGAGTAGCTCGTTTTCCAGTGCGTCGCGGGCTCCTGGGATACCCAAAGCTGTCTTCTCCATTAAGCCTTGGAGGAGCTTTAGTGTCTGTTCGGTCATTATTCGCGGATTCCCGCCAAAATCAACCCGCAATGAGGGCGCAGTAATATCCATGTCCGAGAACCATTCTTTCTGGCCTCGATACAAGGTAAGGAGAGATGATGTAGTCACGTCACGGCTCTCCCTTCCAGTCGTGCGCATCTATTATTTTATGTCGGCGTCAACTGGCGTGCATCTCGAGCACGACTAGGTCGGTGGAACGGCTTTGGGCTGGAGCTGCTTTGGCGCGAGTGATCATGGCCCCGTAAGCTTCCGGCGCGTCGGGCAGTCTGTGGACCTGCCCGGTAAAGCACGACGTTGGGGCCATGATCTTCGAGGCTCGCGCCAAAGTGGCTGCCTAAAGCCGTGCAGCCGACCGCCCCAGCCACGACGTACCCCTTCTCTGACGTCAGGTGGCTGGATGCTGTGCGCGCGGCGCGGGCGCCGGCCGGGCTGGAGCGGGGCGGAGACAGACATCTCACGGCGTTAAGGCGTCAAGGGGCGGTGGGGGGAAGGCGCGGTCTTCGTTGTAGGGCTGTCGGGTTTGGAGGCAGTGGTAGAGCTGGCCGATGAGGCGGTTGAAGAGGTGGCGTTGGGCGGCTGCGTTCCAATCGCCGTGGGCTCGTCTGCGCTGGTAGTGGGCTTTGGCTCCGGGGGAGGCGCTGAGGGAGGCGAAGGCCCAGAGGTGTCCGGCGTGGCAGAGTCGGTCATTTTTGATGTAGCGGCGGCCGATGTAGCGTTTTTTGCCGGAGGAGCGGGTGATGGGGGCGGAGCCTGCATAGGCTTTCAGGCCTCGGGCGCTGGTGAAGCGTGCGCGGTCGTCTCCGATTTCGGCGAGGATGCGGGCTGCTAGTTGTGGCCCCAGCCCGGGGAAGCTGAGCAGGATTTCGGCGTCGGGGTGCGTGCGCAGGTGTTCTGCGACTGCGGTGGTGAGGTCGTCGGTGGCCTGGCAGGCCGCGTCGAGTTGGATGAGCAGGGCCAGGAGTTGTTGTCCCATGGCGCGTTCGACTGCCGCGGGCTGGCGGGGCCGGGGTGTGCGGAAGAGGGTGTGCAGCTGCCGGGCGTCTGTGTCGATGTTGCGGCTGCGGCCGGCCCGTTTGAGACCTGCGCGCAGTTGGCTGAGAGTCAGTCGCGCGGCTTGGTCCGGAGTGGGTGCCATCGTCAGCACTTTTCGGGCGTCGGGCCGGGACAGGCCGCCTTTTCTGGTGTGGAAGGCATCCAGGGCAGCGGGATAGTACTCGCGCAGCAGCGAGCGGATCTGGTTGGCGATCTGCTGTCGGTTCCAGACGGCGTCCTGCTGGGCCCGGGCCAGGACGGTGATGGCTCTCGCTTTGTCGCTGTCTGCGGGTAGGGGGGCGGTGGCGGTGCATGTCTGTGCGCAGGATGTGGGCCAGGGCCAGGGCATCGCCGGGATCGGATTTGGTGCGGGAGACGGTGTGGCGGTCTCGGTAGCGGGCGACGGCGAGGGGGTTGATCGCGAAGACTTGCCGGCGTCCGGTGTGGAGGGCGGCGACCAGCAGCCCACGACTGGTCTCGATCGCTATGGGGATGGGCTGGCTCGGGGTGTCACCGTGTTCGGCGAGCAAGTCGAGTAACTGAGCGTATCCGGCGGCTTCGTCGGTGATGCGGCGACGGGCGAGCAGGGTGCCGGCTTCGTCGATGAGAGCCACATCGTGGTGCTGTTCGGACCAGTCGATCCCGCAGAAGATCTTCACGGCGTCCTTCCTGCGTCGGCGCTGCCGGGTGCGGAGCCTGTGCGGGCCATGCGGCGACCTAATTCCAGGACTTGATCCGTCCGCCATCTCACCAGCCGTTCATGGCACCGGTTTCCGGCAGATCCTCTGCCTCACGAAGAGTTCGCTGGCTCGCGGAGCGAAGAAGAGGTTCCTTCTGCCGGGTTGGCTCCCACTCCAGCCGCGTGGGGTTGTGCGGCTGTGGTGTGAAGTCGTGATGGTCCGAGGACACCGGGTGTGCCGCTCTGTCTCAAGGCTTTTGAGCCAGAAGCGCAGTAGGCATCTGCCCGGTGTCCACGCGGCCGTCACGTTCCACGGGCCTTGTGTGGGTGCCGCTCTTCCGTGAGGCGTCAGCGGCCAGGAGAACCGCAGGCGTTCCCCCACTCGGCCAACACACGATCGACCGCCTTAGGGGTCCTTTCAGAATGCTGGGATCTTGCGGGCGAGGATCATGCATTGGGCGAGCTGGAGGAACGCGTCGTGCATGTCGTCTCGGGTTTC
>NZ_JBEXSR010000074.1:0-24450 GCF_040613735.1 Streptomyces sp. NPDC006235 | reverse complement strand
GGTTACATTCCGAACCCGGAAGCTAAGCCTTACAGCGCCGATGGTACTGCAGGGGGGACCCTGTGGGAGAGTAGGACGCCGCCGAACAATTATTGGGAAAACCCCCGCATCTTCGGATGCGGGGGTTTTCTGCATTTAGGCTCGAGCCATGCGCTATGACCTCGTGATCTTCGATAACGACGGTGTTCTCGTCGACAGTGAAACCATTTCGAACCGGCTTCTGGCCGCCTATCTGACCGAGCTGGGCCACCCCACGTCGTACGAGGACTCCATCCGGGACTACATGGGTTCCGCCATGCACCGTGTACACGACCTGGTGGAGGAGCAGACCGGGCAGCGGCTGCCGGTGGACTTCGACGACGTGTTCCACGCGCGCGTCTTCGCGGCGTTCGAGCGAGACTTGAAGCCGGTGGCCGGCGTCGAGGAGGTGCTGCAGAAGCTCGCCGCCGACTCCGTGCCGTACTGCGTGGCGTCGTCCGGGAGTCATGAGCGGATCCGGGTGGGGCACCGGACGACCGGGCTCGACCGCTGGTTCGACGAGGGGCGGATCTTCAGCTCGGAGGATGTGGGCAGGGGGAAGCCGGCTCCCGATCTGTTCCTGTACGCGGCCGAGCGGATGGGGGTCGCGCCGGAGCGGTGTGTCGTCGTCGAGGACAGTCCGCTGGGGGTCCAAGCGGCGGTCGCTGCGGGAATGGACGTGTACGGGTTCACCGCCATGACGCCGGCGGAGCGGCTCGCCGGGGCCGGGCGGCTCTTCTCCGACATGAGGGAGCTGATGGAACTGCTCATGTGAGGCGTGGAAGCTGAGCCAGATTCACCTTTGGCTGGATCTACCCATGAGTAAGCCTGGGCCCTACGCTCGCGGCCATGACTGATGTGCTGCGGCGCGGCAGGGCCTCGTTGGCGTTCAGCTTCTTGGTGCAGGGGGTCGCCTTCGCTCTGCTCGTGACGCGGATTCCGGCCATCCAGGACCGGTACGGGGTCTCCGACGCGCTGCTGCCCGCTTTCCTGGCGGCTGTGCCGATCCTCGCCGGGGTCGGGAGCGTGAGCACCGAGCGGCTGGTGAAGCGGGTGCCGCCGAGTCGGCTGCTGCGGTGGTCCCAGCCCGTGGTGCTGCTGGCGCTGCTCGGGGTGGGGGCCGGGGAGCGGATGGTGGAACTGGGCGTCGCGCTCGCGGCGTTCGGGCTCGCCGTCGGGGTGCTGGACGCGTCGATGAACATGCTCGGGGTGAGTCTGCAGCGGTCGTACGGGCGCAGCATCATGCTCAGTTTCCACGCGGCCTACAGCCTGGGCGGGATCGTGGGGGCCTCGCTGGCGTGGGTGGGGGCGCACTGGGAGCTGGCGCTGTGGGTGTCGTATCTGCCGGTCGTGGCGGTGCTGCTGCCGGCTGTGCTGGTGGGGAGCCGGTGGTACGTCGACGACGGGGATGAGGCGTCGGCGGTGGGGGAGAAGGCCGCGGAGGAGAGGGCGGCGGGCGAGGGCCAGGTCGTCGTGTTCAAGTGGCTGCTGCCGTTGTGTCTGGTGATGACCGTGGCGTACATCGGGGACTCCACGGTCTCCAACTGGAGCGCGAAGTACCTCCAGGACGTGCTGGGGAGCTCCGAGCAGATGGCCACGGTGCCGTACAACGTGTACATGGTGACCACGCTGCTGGGGCGGGCCATCGGGGATCTCGGGGTGCGGCGGTTCGGGGCCGTTGCCGTCGTGCGGGCGGGGGCGCTGGTGGCGGCGTGCGGGTTCGCCGTGGTGGCGGGGGCGCCGGGGGCCTGGGTGGGCATGCTGGGGTTCACGCTGCTGGGGCTGGGGCTGTGTGTGCTGGTGCCGCAGACGTTCGCGGCGGCCGGCCGGTTGTTCCCGGGGGCTTCGGACGCTGCCGTCGCGCGGCTGAATGTCTTCAACTATGTGGGGTTTTTGATCGGTTCGCCGTTGGTCGGTGCGCTCGGAGACCTGTGGAGCTACCGCGGGGCCATGCTCGTGCCGATGGTGTTGGTGCTGGTGACGCTCGTGTACGCCCGGTCGTTCGCCGCTCAACCGGACCGATACGGTGGCGGACATGAGCGGCCGCGCACAGCTGATGTGGGACGAGGCAGTAACGGGCTATGACTTCGGTCCGGGGCATCCGATGGACCCGGTCCGGCTGGCCCTGACCCGGAGGCTGGTCGACGCCTTCGGGCTGGACCGGGAGGTGGACGTGGTCGCCGCCGAGGCGGCCGGGGAGTCGACGTTGCGGCTCGTCCACCGGGAGGACTACATCGAGGCCGTGAAGGCCGCGTCGGTGGAGCCGGGGGCGGCGGACCAGTCGTACGGGCTGGGGACGATGGACGATCCGGCCTTCGCCGGGATGCACGAGGTGTCGGCGCTGATCGCGGGGCAGTCGGTGGCGGCCGCGGAGGCGGTGTGGCGCGGTGAGGCGCAGCACGCGGTGAACTTCGCGGGCGGGCTGCACCATGCGATGCCCGGCGGTGCGTCGGGGTTCTGCATCTACAACGACGCGTCGCTCGCCATCGCCCGGCTGCTGGAGCTCGGAGCGGAGCGGGTGGCGTACGTCGACGTGGACGTGCACCACGGGGACGGGGTGCAGGCGGCGTTCTGGGAGGACCCGCGGGTGCTGACGGTCTCGCTGCACGAGCATCCCCGGACGCTGTTCCCGCAGACCGGGTGGCCGGAGGAGACGGGCGCCGGCAGCGCGGAGGGGTCGGCGGTGAACGTGGCGCTGCCGGCCGGGACGGGGGACGCGGGCTGGCTGCGGGCGTTCCACGCGGTCGTGCCGGAGCTGATCGCGGACTTCCGGCCGCAGGTGCTGGTGACGCAGCACGGGGCCGACACGCACTTCGAGGATCCGCTGGCGCATCTGGCGGTGTCGCTGGACGCGCAGCGGGCGGTGCAGGTGGCCTGTCACGACCTGGCGCACGAGTACGCCGACGGGCGGTGGGTGGCGCTGGGCGGGGGCGGCTATGCCGTGGTGGACGTCGTGCCGCGGTCGTGGACGCATCTGGTCGGGATCGCGGCGGGCCGGCCGGTGGAGCCCGAGGCGATGATTCCCGAGGGCTGGCGGCAGGAAGTGTTCGCCCGGACGCGGCAGTTGGCCCCGGCGCGGATGACGGACGGGCGCTGGCCCGTGGCCTTCCCCGGCTGGGAGGAGGGTTACGACCCGGCGGACCGGCTGGACCAGGCGGTGCTGGCGGCCCGGCGGGCCGTGTTCCCGCTGCGGGGGCTGCTGGCCTGATCCACGGCCGTGCCGGCCTGACTCATGGCCGCCGGGGGCTGGTAGGCCGACCGTGCGGTGTTCGCCCGTTCCCGGGACACGTGGGGCCCGTGTCGCGCACGATCTCCTCGTGCTGACCCCCGAAGCCCTTCGTGCGCATCTGGTGGGCGCACGCCTGGCCGGGACCGTGGCCACGCCCCGTGAGGAGAGCCTGCGGAGTTACCGGCTGTTCGCCGCCCGGGATCCTCGCGTGCTGCTCGGGCTCGACCCCGAAGGGGCCTGGAGCGAGCGGGAGGTGGTCGAGCTGATGGCGGACCGGTGCGGGGTCTCGGCCGGTCCCCGTCGGACTTCCGGCCAGGACGTGATCGCTCCGGAGCGGACCCTGGCCGCGCTGGACGCCTTCGCGGAGCGTCTCGCCGAGGCCGCCCGGCGGAGCGCACCCGTGCTCCTCGGCACCGGGCATCCCCACCGGCTGCTCGGTTTCTACGCCGCTGTCGCAGACGCGCTGTCGGCGGCGGGGTGTGCCGTCCTCACCCCGGCGCAGGGTCACTGTGTCGACATAACGACCCGGTTCGGCCTACGTACGTACAACCTCGACTACGTACGAGGAGTCGCGCTGGTGCGGAGATCCGGCCTGGAACGCCCCGGTTGTGAGCCCGGCGCACATACGCACTCACCTCTCCCGGTTCGTACCGTGTTGGCCGCTGCCGCGGAGGCCGGCGGCCCCCTCCCCGAGCTGGTCATCGGGGACCACGGGTGGGTCTGCGGAGCAGGTCAGCTGGGGTTCGAGGCCATCGGGGCGGCCGATACGGACGACCCCGCCCCGTTCGTCGGTGAGGCGGAGGGGTGCGTCTCCGTCGTCGTTCCACTTGATGACGGCGTGCGGTCTGATTACTACCTGCCGCTTACCCGCTACGTACTCAATCGGGCGTGTCTGTCACAGTAGGCCGCCGATGGGTGCACCTCTTCCCCACTCGCATCACCCGCCCCTACATTGGGGAGTGAGCACGCAGCGACGAAGAGTCACCGGAAGGGGAAGCCGGTGGCCGTCGAGTGCGGAAGGTTCAGGTGTGTCATGGCTGCAGCTGGCGAGAGGCCTCTGAACGAGGTTCAGTTCCTTACCGTGGCGGAAGTCGCCTCGGTGATGCGAGTGTCGAAGATGACCGTGTACCGGTTGGTGCACAGCGGTCATCTGCCCGCGATCCGTGTGGGGCGGTCCTTCCGCGTCCCGGAGCAAGCGGTTCACGAGTACCTCCGCGAGAGCTACGTGGGGGTGGAAACCGCCTGACGGCTGGGGCGGGGTGATCCCTCACAGGGCACTCGGGATCACCCTGGCCTCCTCGATTACGACCTCAGCGCTCGGGCGGGTAGGCTAGCCCCTCGTAGGTCGTGTGGGCCCATGGCGCCCAAACAACCGAGTGATGAGAAGTGAGCGAGGGTAGTCGTGGGCTCTGTTATCAAGAAGCGGCGCAAGCGGATGGCCAAGAAGAAGCACCGCAAGCTGCTCAAGCGCACGCGCGTCCAGCGTCGCAACAAGAAGTAAGTTCGCGACGCGGACTCCGCGAGAGCGTTGCTGTGGCCCCCCACCCACCGGTGGGGGGCCACATGCGTTCCGGCTCCTGCGTCCGGCTGCTTGTCGTCACTTCGCGCATCGGGCGGTCATCACAGCGCAACACCGACCCGCTAAGTTGGCCCCACGGGGGAACGCGGCGGGGCAAGAGGTTTTCTGGAAGGAAGGCGCTGATCTTGGGCAAGGTCGTGCTCGTGACCGGTGTGGCCCGCCAGTTGGGGGGCCGGTTCGTACGGCGGATCCAGCGTGACCCCGACGTGGACCGGGTCGTGGCCGTGGACGCGGTGCCGCCCGAGCACCATCTGGGCGGCGCGGACTTCGTCCAGGCCGACATCCGGCAGCCCGGCATCGCGCGGGTGCTGGCGGAGACGGGCGCCGACACGGTCGTCCACCTGGACGTGACGGGCACGCCGCTGGGCAGCGGCAACCGGGCCTCCCTGAAGGAGACCAACGTCATCGGCACCATGCAGCTGCTCGGCGCCTGCCAGAAGTCCCCGAACGTGCGGCGGCTGGTCGTGAAGTCCAGCACCAACGTCTACGGGTCCGCGCCCCGCGATCCGGCCGTCTTCACCGAGACGACCCCGCCCAAGTCCCTGCCCAGCGGCGGCTTCGCCAAGGACACGGTGGAGGTGGAGGGCTATGTCCGCGGCTTCGCGCGGCGCCGACCCGACGTGGCCGTGTGCGTGCTGCGCTTCGCCAACATCCTGGGCCCGACCGCGGACACCCCGCTCGCCTCGTACTTCGCGCTGCCGGTCCTGCCGACCGTGTTCGGCTACGACCCGCGGCTGCAGTTCGTGCACGAGGACGACGTGATCGAGGTGCTGCGCATCGCCTCGCACGAGCCGCGCCGGGGCACGCTCAACAGCGGCACCTTCAACATCGCCGGCGACGGCGTCCTGCTGCTCTCCCAGTGCTCCCGGCGCCTCGGGCGCCCGACCGTGCCCCTGCTGCTCCCGGCCGTCACCTGGGCGGGCTCGCTGGTGCGTACGCTGGGGATGTCGGACTTCTCGCCCGAGCAGATCCGGCTGCTCACCCACGGCCGGGTCGTGGCCACGGGCCAGATGCGCGAGACGCTGGGCTTCCAGCCCAAGTACACGACCGCGGAGACGTTCGCGGACTTCGCACGCAGCCAAGGTCCCGGACTTCTTCCGCCGGAGGCCCTTGCGGGGGCCGTCGACCGGATCGCCGCGCTGCCCCTCGCGGGCGGCGGCCACCCCCCGACGCAGAGCGCCAACTGAGGAGCGCATCAACGATGGCGGATGCCAAGGTCATTCCGTTCGACGACGACCGGTCCCGCGGGGGCGCCGTGCAGCGTCCGCAGCGGCGCCGGAGTGCGAGCAACCGTCGCCCGGGCACGGAATCCGTGCCGGTCCGTGAGGTGCAGCCCCTGCCCACCAGGGCTGTTCCGCAGGATGATGTTCCTGTGACATCTGAGGAACAAGCTCCGGAGGGCCCCCAGAGCGGCGAGAGCGGCCTGGAGCGGCGTATCGCGGGCGGCCTGGCCTTCCTGCGCCGCCGCCTCACCGGGGACTACGAGGTCGACGACTTCGGCTACGACGAGGAACTGACCGACCAGGTCCTGATGTCGCTGCTGCGCCCGCTGTACGAGAAGTACTTCCGGGTCGAGGTGAAGGGGGTCGAGAACATCCCGTCCGAGGGCGGCGCCCTGATCGTCGCCAACCACTCCGGGACGCTGCCGATGGACGGCCTGATGATGCAGGTCGCCGTGCACGACAACCACCCGGCGGGCCGGCATCTGCGGCTGCTCGCCGCGGACCTGGTGTTCATGCTGCCGGTGGTCAACGAGCTGGCCCGCAAGCTCGGTCACACCCTGGCCTGCGCCGAGGACGCGTCCCGGCTGCTGGAGCAGGGTGAGCTGGTCGGGGTGATGCCGGAGGGCTTCAAGGGACTCGGGAAGCCCTTCGCGGACCGCTACAAGCTCCAGCGCTTCGGCCGCGGCGGCTTCGTCTCGACCGCCCTGCGCGCCGGGACGCCGATCATTCCCTGCTCGATCGTCGGGGCGGAGGAGATCTACCCGATGATCGGCAACGCCAAGACGGTCGCGCGGCTGCTGGGGTTCCCGTACTTCCCGATCACGCCCACGTTCCCGTGGCTCGGGCCGCTCGGGGCGGTTCCGCTGCCGACCAAGTGGACGATCCAGTTCGGCGAGCCGATCCCCACGGACGGCTATCCGCCGGAGGCCGCCGAGGACCCGATGCTGATGTTCAACCTGACCGACCAGGTCAGGGAGCAGATCCAGCACACCCTGTACAAGCTTCTGGTGCAGCGCCGGTCGGTCTTCTTCTGAAACAGGGCTTACGACGATGGGGGCGCCCCTTTTGAGGGGCGCCCCCACGGTCGTACCGCCGGCTAGTCGGCGTCCTCGCCGTCGATGCCCAGTCCGGGCAGGAGATCGGGCAGGAGCGGCGGGAGCGTCACGTCCGGCTCGGGGACGGGCGGGTTGTCCTCCGCCGATGGCGAGGTGCTCGCGTCGCTGTCCTCCTGCGGCGGGTCGAGCAGGCCGCCGGTGTTGCCGCCGAGCAGGCCGTCGCTGTCGCTGCCGGCCGAGTGGCTGGGGCTGCCGCTGCCGGTGCTGCCCTTGTCGGACTGACCGCGGCCGCTGTCACTGGGCCGGGCCGACCGGTCGGTGGTCGAGGAGCCGCTGGAGGCCGACTCGGAGGCGCCCTGCCGGTTGCCTTCGCCGCCGCTTCGGGACGGGGGCTCGGGCAGCAGGGACCGCAGCGGGGCGACGTCCTCCTCTATGGCGTCGAACACGGACGACACCTGGTCGCTGACGTCCCCGAGCTGGACGGGGAGCTTTGTGCGCAGTTCGCCCCAGGCCTCGCGGTGGGAGCGGGAGAACGCGGACAGGGCCTGGATGGGGTCCAGGGAGTCTGGGTCGCGCGCGTACGCCTCGCTCAGCAGTCGGTGGCCTTCCGACGCGTCGTGCCGCATGCCGGACAAGGCGCGGCGGATCTCGCCCAGGGATTCGTGGTCCAGCGGGCCGCTGCGGCCCCGCTCCATCAGGCGGCGGGCTTCGCTGAGCCGGGTGGAGGCGTGGTCGAGGTAGACCCGGCCGCGCTCGTCGACGCTGTCGGCGAGGCCGAGTTTGACGTCCTCGATGCCCCGCTTGAGGCCGTAGAGCGAGTCGCCGGGCAGGGCGTCGGAGCTGGCGGCGGCGACTCCGCCGAAGGCGCTCGCGGCCACGCCCACGCTGAGCCCGCCCGCCGTGAGGCCCTTGGCGAGGCGGGAACGGGGCCGGAACTTCTTCAGTGGGCCCGCCCGGTGGGCGCCACGGGCTTTGGGGGAGCGCTGCTCGGGGACCGCGCCGTCCGTCGCCCCGCCTCCCGCGGTGCCCTCCTGGAGCATGGCCTCGAACGCGGCCACCAGCTGGGCCCGCTGGACGACCTTGACCTCCGGGTCGAGCTCCGGTTTGGGCAGCGCGCCGAGACCGGAGGCGAACGCCAGCAGGCGTGCCTGTTCGGTCGGCTCCGCAGCGGCCGGGGCCGGTGCCGATCCTTCGGACTGCTCGGCCGCCGTGCCCTGCTCGGACTGCTCCTGAAGGGCCTGGGCGAAGGCGTTCGCCCGCCGGTGCGCCGATACGTTCGCGATCACTGGCGGCACCTCCTCTCGTCATGACGGTCGACTCCCCAGGGGGTCCTGAGGGTTGCACACCCTGAGCGCGACCACACGATCGAGTGATCGGAGCCGGTCAGGGGGTGACCACAGGGAGCCTGCATCCCGCACAACGAGTGGCGCGGCACTTGGGTTACGGACGCCGGATGATCGGATGCCGAAGTCAACGGACTTTCACGGAAAGTGAGTTGACTGTCGCCGAGCGTACGGTCCGGTCAGCGGGCGTCTTCCGGGAGGAGCCGGGCGAGGGTGCGGACGGCCCGGTACTGGAGGGTCTTGATGGCGCCCTCGTTCTTGCCCATGACACGGGCGGTCTCCGCGACGGAGAGGCCCTGGAGGAAGCGGAGTGTCACGCACTCCTGCTGCTGAGGGTTGAGCCGCCGCACGGCGTCGAGCAGGGCGGCGTTGGAGAGGGACTCCAGGACGGAGTCCTCGGGGGAGCGCTCGACCTCGTTGGCGTCGAGCATCTCGCCGGTGGTGACCTCGAGGCGGAAGCGGCTGGACTTGAAGTGGTCCGCGACGAGGTTGCGGGCGATGGTGACCAGCCAGGCGCCGAAGTCGCGGCCCTGCCAGGTGAACGTGCCGATGCGGCGCAGGGCGCGCAGAAAGGTCTCGCTGGTGAGGTCCTCGGCAGTCGCCTTTCCTCCGACCCGGTAGTAGATGTATCGGTAGACGGTGTCGCTGTATTGGTCGTAGAGACGGCCGAAGGCGTCGGCCTCGCCGGCCTGAGCGCGCTCCACGAGATCCATCATGCGGGCGCTGTCGCTGTCCGCCGCCGGCCGTCGGGCGGTGGCCGCGCCGGACGGGCGCCCTCGTCTGCCGACCGCGGCGCTGCCGTCGGCCAGTGCATAGCACGGGCCTACGGGCGCGGCGGTGGCGAATGCGGGGCCGGCGTACGCGGTGGGGACGAAGCCGCGCAACAGGTCGAGGACCGTTGCGCGCAGCGTAGCCAGGCCCGAGGCGTCAACCCCGACGTGTGGGTACACGGGACTCCCAGAGGCAGAGCTTCCATCACGTGCAGTGCGGGACCTTTCACCCGTCGTAGCGACGGAGGGGTACCGGTTTGCGTCTGAGGAGAATAACGCTTCGTGTAGGCCCTGCTACACCGAGTTGCTCAAATCATCGATTACGTCGCTTCCGTAACCGATTGACGCCGCATCAAGTGTCAGAGGGTGAACGGTTGTTGATCGGAAGGGTTCGGATTGGGGCTCAGTCCAGGGCGTGTTGTGGCCGTGTCCAGCCAAGAGGACTGGATACGAGGTTGTGGGGGCACGCCAGTTGGATTTACGGGGCTTGTCATCCCGTAAACGAAGGTGTCCCGGATTGATCGGTCACCGGCCCGGTCGGTCGTCAGCGGCGGCGGCGGTGCAGGGCGATCGCCGCCGCCGTGCCGCCCGCCACCGCGCCCACGCCGGCCGCGGCCGGGATGCCGACCTTGGCCGCCTTGCGGCCGGTGCGGTAGTCGCGCAGGCGCCAGTCCAGCTCGCGGGCGTGCTTGCGCAGCTTGGAGTCCGGGTTGATGGCGTAGGGGTGGCCGACCAGGGAGAGCATCGGGATGTCGTTGTGCGAGTCGCTGTAGGCGGCGCAGCGGCTCAGGTCCAGGCCCTCGGCCGCGGCCAGGGCGCGGACCGCCTCGGCCTTCGCGGGGCCGTGCAGCGGTTCGCCGACCAGCTTGCCGGTGTAGACGCCGTCGACCGACTCGGCGACGGTCCCGAGGGCCCCGGTCAGGCCCAGGCGGCGGGCGATGACCTGGGCGATCTCGACGGGGGCCGCCGTGACGAGCCAGACCTTCTGGCCGGCGTCCAGGTGGGCCTGGGCCAGGGCGCGGGTGCCGGGCCAGATGCGCTCGGCCATGTACTCGTCGTAGATCTCCTCGCCGATCGACTGGAGCTCGGCGACGCGGTGGCCCTTGACGATGGACAGGGCGGAGTCGCGGGCCTCCTGCATGTGTTCGGGGTCCTCGACGCCGGCCAGCCGGAACCAGGCCTGCTGCCAGGCGAACCGGGCGAGCTCGCGTGTCTCGAAGAACTTCCGCTTGTACAGGCCCCGTCCGAAGTGGAAGAGGGCGGCGCCCTGCATGACGGTGTTGTCCAGGTCGAAGAAGGCGGCGGCCCGGTCGTCGCCGTGGACCGGGAACTGCGGTTCCTCGGTCGTGCCGGCGGCCTCCTGTGAGGACTTGCGGGCAGCCTCCGCCGAGGCCTCGCCTGCCAAAACGCTCCGCGCCGTGGCGGAGCGCCTACGGGGAGTGAGCCATCCGAGAGCGGCCATGGCGTGAGCATAGCCAGTTTGTTCGGGGGTTCCGGAGCCGAGAGGTTCGGAGCCTGTGAACTCTCGGCAAGCGTGTCGTTAAAGAGGACGTTCGGGGCGAGGTCCCCTCGTGTCGGGGCGCGCGACAATGGCCGACATGAGTCCCCTCTTTCGTCGCAGGCCCCCTCGGGACCGGCTCGTCACCCTGATCCGCAAGCCCGGCTGTCATCTGTGTGATGACGCACAGGTCGTTGTGGAGAAGGTGTGCGGTGATCTGGGAGTCCCCTGGGAGCAGAAGGACATCACCGAGGACCGCGAACTGCACGACCAGTACTGGGAGCAGATCCCCGTTGTGCTGGTCGACGGCAGGCAGCACACGTTCTGGCGCGTGAACGAGGGCCGCCTGCGCAAGGCGCTGACCGACTGATCCCGCCCGGTCCCGGAACTGACCGAGCAGTCCAAAGGGCCCGCCAGGTCGCTTAGGATCGACGGTGGCTGGTCTCGGGGGCGGGATACACAGAGGAGAGTGTGCGGTTTTGCCCCCAGAAGTAAAGGAACCGTGGTGCGCATGCGCCGGTTCCGTACGAGTGCGCCGGGGGTGCGTGACCCCGGTCACGTTGGCCGGGCAAATCGGACACCATCTTTGTGCACGCGTTCACAAAGACATAGCCTGCTTTCGACGGGGCGGTCATGTAGGGACGTATGACCGCCTACAGCCCCGCTCTACCCGCAGGAGCACCGTGGCAACTGGCCGAACTCACCGACCGGCGACCCGCAGCCGAGGGATTCCCGAGGCCACCGTCGCCCGGCTTCCGCTGTACCTCCGCGCTCTGACCGCGCTGTCGGAACGCTCGGTGCCCACGGTCTCCTCCGAGGAGCTCGCGGCCGCTGCGGGGGTCAACTCCGCGAAGCTGCGCAAGGACTTCTCCTACCTCGGCTCCTACGGGACCCGGGGCGTCGGCTACGACGTCGAGTATCTCGTCTACCAGATCTCCCGCGAGCTGGGCCTCACCCAGGACTGGCCCGTCGTGATCGTCGGTATCGGTAACCTCGGCGCCGCCCTCGCCAACTACGGCGGGTTCGCCTCCCGCGGCTTCCGGGTCGCCGCGCTGATCGACGCCGACCCGGCCATGGCGGGCAAGCCCGTCGCCGGGATCCCCGTACAGCACTCCGACGACCTGGAGAAGATCATCCAGGACAACGGCGTGTCGATCGGTGTCATCGCCACCCCCGCCGGTGCCGCCCAGCAGGTCTGCGACCGGCTCGTGGCCGCCGGTGTCACCTCCATCCTGAACTTCGCGCCGACCGTGCTGTCCGTCCCGGACGGCGTCGACGTGCGCAAGGTCGACCTCTCCATCGAGCTGCAGATCCTCGCCTTCCACGAGCAGCGCAAGGCCGGCGAGGAGGCCGCCGCCTCCGACGGCGGCGTCCCGGCCGCCGCCGCGCGCAGCGACTCCGCCGACCAGGGACCCGACGGGGACATGCCCGCCGTGATGCCGGCATGAGCCTCCTCGTCGTCGGACTCAGCCACCGCAGCGCCCCGGTCAGCGTCCTGGAGCGGGCCTCGCTGGGCGTGGACGCGCAGGTCAAGCTGCTCCAGGACACGGTCGCCGCCGAACCGGCCGCCGAGGCCGCGCTGCTGGCCACCTGCAACCGCATCGAGCTCTACGCCGACGTGGACAAGTTCCACGCCGGTGTCGCCGAGCTGTCCACGCTGCTCGCCCAGCACAGCGGGGTGGGCCTCGAGGAGCTCACTCCCTATCTCTACGTGCACTACGAGGACCGGGCCGTCCACCACCTGTTCTCGGTGGCCTGCGGTCTGGACTCCATGGTCGTCGGCGAGGGGCAGATCCTCGGACAGATCAAGGACTCCCTGGCCCGCGCGCAGGAGCTGAACTCCGCGGGCCGGCTGCTGAACGACCTGTTCCAGCAGGCCCTGCGAGTCGGCAAGCGCGCCCACTCCGAGACCGGCATCGACCGCGCCGGCCAGTCCCTGGTCACCTTCGGCCTGGAACAGCTGGCCGCGGGCGGCGACGTGCAGACCTGGGCCCGGGGCAAGAAGGCCCTGGTCATCGGCGCCGGGTCGATGTCCTCCCTGGCCGCCGCGACGCTCGCCCGGGCCGGGGTCGCCGAGGTCGTCGTCGCCAACCGCACCTTCGACCGCGCCGAGCGCCTCGCCCAGATCCTGACCGAGGGCGACGACACGGACGTGCTGGCCCGCGCGGTCCCGATGGAGTCGGTGCCGTACGAGCTGACACGTGCCGATGTCGCCGTCTCCTGCACCGGCGCGACGGGCCTGGTCCTGACGGCCGCGTCGGTCGCCGCCGCGGTGGAGGGCCGTACGGCCACGCCGACGGCCGTGCACGACGCAGGGCCCGCCCCGGACGGTGAGCCCGGCCGGACGGCGGCCACGGGCGCCGAGCGGGGCAACCCGGCGGCCACCGGACTCGGCGGCGAGGACGGCTGCCCGCTGGACCTGCCCGCGGTGCAGGGCACCGCCGGGTTCTCCGTGCTCGGCGAGGCGGCCGTGGCCGGTATGGCCGCCGCCGACCTGGAACAGCACGCGGCATGGGTGGACAACGGCACGGTGGGCGGCGCCCAGCGCGCGGCCCGGCCGGGAACGGCCGGCCCGCTCGACCCCACGTCGGACGCCGACGCCATCGCCGCGCTCGCCGCGACCGTGGCCACCGTCGGCCGCATCCCCGAGCGGCGCAGGCCCGAGCCGGCCGACGAGCCGCCGCGGCCCGAACCCGTGCTCTTCCTGCTCGACCTGGCGATGCCGCGCGACATAGACGCGGCCGCACACCGGCTGACCGGGGTGCGGCTGGTGGACATCGAGTCGCTGGCGGAAGCATCCGCGGGCGCTCCGATGGCTGCCGATGTGGACCAGGTCCGGCGTATCGTCTCCGACGAGGTCGCGGCCTTCGGGGCAGCACTGCGGGCCGCGCACATCACGCCGACCGTGGTCGCCCTGCGCACCATGGCCGCCGATGTCGTGGCCAGCGAGATCGCCCGCCTGGACGGACGGCTTCCCGGCCTCGACGACAAGCACCGCGCGGAGATCACCCAGACCGTGCGGCGCGTGGTGGACAAGCTGTTGCACGCGCCGACCGTACGGGTCAAGCAACTCGCGGCCGAGCCCGGCGGCGCCGGGTACGCGGACGCGCTGCGGACCCTGTTCGACCTCGACCCGGAGACGGTTGCCGCCGTCTCCCGGGCCGAGGACAGCACAGAGAAAGACCGAGGGCCGGCATGAACGACAACGCGCTGAGGCTCGGTACCCGGCGGAGCAGGCTCGCCATGGCCCAGTCCGGGCAGGTGGCGGAGGCCGTGAGCCGGGTGACCGGGCGGCCCGTGGAGCTCGTCGAGATCACCACGTACGGCGATGTCTCGCGTGAGCAGCTCGCCCAGATCGGCGGCACGGGTGTGTTCGTGACCGCCCTGCGCGACGCGCTGCTCAAGGGCGAGGTCGACTTCGCGGTGCACTCGCTGAAGGACCTGCCGACCACGCAGCCCGACGAACTGGTCGTGGCGGCCGTGCCCGCGCGGGAGGACCCGCGGGACGTGATCGTCGCCCGGGACGCGCTGAAGTTCACCGACCTGCCCAGCGGGGCCCGCATCGGTACCGGTTCGCCGCGCCGCATGGCCCAGCTCAACGCGTACGCGCGCAGCCACGGCCTGGACATAGCGACCGTCCCGATCCGCGGCAACGTCGACACCCGGATCGGATACGTACGCTCCGGAGAGCTCGACGCGGTCGTGCTGGCCGCCGCCGGACTGAACCGGATCGGCCGGGGTGACGAAGTGACCGACTTCCTGTCGGTCGACACGGTTTTGCCCGCCCCCGGCCAGGGGGCACTGGCGATCGAGTGTGCCGCGGGCAACGCGGACCTCGTCGCCGCGCTCGCCGAACTCGACGACCCGTTCACGCGGATCGCCGTCACGGCCGAGCGATCACTGCTCGCCGCCCTGGAGGCCGGTTGCAGCGCCCCTGTGGGCGCGCTGGCCGACCTTCTGGCCGACGGGCAGATTGTCAAGGAAATGCGCCTGCGCGGCGTCGTCGGCACGACCGACGGCACCCGCATGGTGCAGCTGTCCACCACCGGTCCCGTGCCCGAGACGCACGACGGGGCAATGGCGCTCGGTCGCGAACTCGCGGCCGAGATGCTCGCCCAGGGCGCGGCCGGTCTGATGGGGGAGCGAGCACATTGAGCCCCACCACCCTTTCCGCCGGTCCTGAACACGGGCACGTCACCTTCCTGGGTGCCGGACCCGGAGATCCGGGACTACTGACTCTGCGCGCCGTCGAGGCGCTGGCGAACGCGGACGTCCTCGTCGCCGAGCACGAAGTGCTCGACGTCGTACGTCAGCACGCCAGGCAGGGCGTCTCCGAAGTGCACACGGACTCGGATCCTTCCCAGGATCCGGCTCCGGGCACAGGAGCGCCCCAGCTGACGGTTGTTGACGGTACGTCAACCGCCGCAGCCATCCCCGCGGTGCGGGATGCCGCACATCTTGTCATGGAGGCCGCGCGGGGCGGCAGGCGGGTCGTGCGTGCGGTGTCCGGGGACCCCGGACTCGACACGTACGCCGCCGAGGAGATGCTGGCGTGCGCCGCCGCCGGGGTGCCCTTCGAGGTCGTCCCCGGTATCGCGACCGCCGTCGGTGTGCCCGCGTACGCCGGTGTGCCGCTGCGGGACGCGCAGGGCGCGGACGTGCGGTTCGTCGACGCGCGCACGGCGTCGGACCGGTGCTGGACGGAGGTCGGGGCGTCGGACGGCACGGTCGTGGTGTCCACCACGCTGGACTCCGTCTCCGCGGCGGCCGGCGAGCTCGTCTCCGCGGGCCGCAAGCCGGACACCCCCATGACGGTCACCGTCGCGGGTACGACCACCCGGCAGCGCACCTGGACCGCCACGCTCGGCACGATCGCGCAGACGCTGAAGCAGGCCAAGGTGCTGCCCTCGCCCGACGGCGGCCGGCCGGTGATAGCCGTGGTCGGTGAGCGTTCCGCCGCCGCCCAGCGCGACCAGCTCGCGTGGTTCGAGTCCAAGCCGCTGTTCGGCTGGAAGGTGCTCGTGCCGCGCACCAAGGAGCAGGCGGCGTCGCTCTCCGACCAGTTGCGGTCGTACGGGGCCGTGCCGCACGAGGTGCCGACCATCGCCGTCGAGCCGCCGCGCACGCCCCAGCAGATGGAGCGGGCGGTCAAGGGTCTCGTCACGGGCCGCTACGAGTGGATCGCCTTCACCTCGGTGAACGCGGTCAAGGCCGTGCGGGAGAAGTTCGAGGAGTACGGGCTCGACGCCCGTGCCTTCGCGGGCATCAAGGTCGCGGCCGTGGGCGAGCAGACCGCCAAGGCGCTGATCGCCTTCGGCGTGAAGCCGGACCTGGTGCCGAGCGGCGAGCAGTCGGCCGCCGGTCTGCTGGAGGACTGGCCGCCCTACGACCCGGTCTTCGACCCGATCGACCGGGTGTTCCTGCCGCGGGCCGACATCGCCACGGAGACGCTGGTCGCCGGGCTGATCGAGCTGGGCTGGGAGGTCGACGACGTCACGGCCTACCGGACCGTGCGGGCCTCGCCGCCCCCGGCGGAGACGCGCGAGGCGATCAAGGGCGGCGGGTTCGACGCCGTGCTGTTCACGTCGTCCTCGACCGTGCGGAACCTGGTCGGTATCGCCGGCAAGCCGCACAACGTGACCGTGATCGCGTGTATCGGCCCCGCCACCGCCAAGACGGCCGAGGAGCACGGGCTCCGGGTGGACGTCATGGCTCCGGAGCCGTCCGTGCACAAGCTGGCGGAGGCCCTGGCCGACTTCGGCGCGAAGCGCAGAGCTGCCGCTCTCGAGGCCGGGGATCCGGTGACGCGGCCGAGCGAGCGGCGGCCGGGGGCTCGGCGGCGGCGGTCTACGACGTAAGCCCTAAGGGTGTAGGCGGATCGACTGTGTTCGCTGCGGCTACGCGGGAGTCACCGCGTGGCCGTAGCGGAGCAGGTTCGCCGGGTCGTAGACGGCCTTGTCGTGGCGCAGGCGTTCGTAGACCTCCGGGGTCCAGGCGCGGGCGCGGTCCTGTTCGTCGCCCGGGGTGCCGTGGATGTTGACCATGGTGCGGCCCGTGCCGTAGGGCGCCATGGCCGTGTAGAGCTGCTGCGTCGCCTGTTCGATGGCCTCGGCGGCGGGTGGCGCGGCCATGATGCCGACCGAGTCGATGAAGTACAGGGCGTCGCGGGAGCAGACGGCGTCCTCGACGGCGGACGGGCGGGACATCGCGCCGCCCATGTGGCGTATCTCGACCATCAGCAGCGGGAAGTCGGCGCCCGCCGCGGGGCCGGCCTGTTCCAGGAACGTGCTGATGGCGGCGGAGGTCAGGTCGCGCAGGAGCAGGCACGACTCCCTTGCGGGGAGCGGATCCTGGGGTTCCATGTGGATGCGGTTCAGGGCCGCGTGGTCCATCACCTCGACCGTGTCGACGGCTACCGGGGCCGCTTCGCGCAGCGGTGCGATCAGGGCCTCGCCCTCGGCCGGGAGGCCGGGCCAGGCGATCGCCACGCGGGCCCAGAAGCCGCCGCGCAGCGGCTCCGGGATCTGGGGGATGGGCGGCAGGCGCAGGATCGTGAACGCGCTGCACATCTGGTCCGGGACGGTGCGGGTCCAGTCCGCCCAGGCCTGGAGCAGGGCCTCGGTGTGCTCGCCCGGGCAGTAGATGCCGCCGCCGTAGATGCGGGGCAGGGGGAGCAGTTCGGTGACGAGCGAGGTGACGACGCCCACGTTGCCCTTGCCGCCGCGCAGGGCCCAGAACAGTTCCGGTTCGTGCTGGGGGTCCGTTTCGCGCAGGTGGCCGTCCGGGGTGACGACCTGGAAGGAGCGGACCAGGTCGGCGGCGTAGCCGTAGGCACGGCCGAGGACGGGGAGGCCGCCGCCGAGGGTGTAGCCGACGACGCCCGCGTCCGTGGAGGTGCCGCTGAGGCCGGCGAGGCCGTGCGGGGCGGCCGCGGCCATGACGTGGCTCCACTTCGCGCCAGCGGCGATGGTGGCCGTGCGGGTGGCGGGGTCCACGCGTACGTCGGTCATGCGGGCCGTGTTGATCAACAGGCCCTTCTCGATGGGGAAGTTCGCGCCGTGGCCGGTGGCCTGGACGGCGACGGGGGTGTGGGTGGCTTTCGCCCAGCGCACGGCGGTGACGATGTCGTCGGCGGAGGTCGCTCCGACGACCACGTCGGGGGTGTGGAGGGCGGCCAGGTTGAAGCCGGTGACCTCGTCGGCGTAGGCGGGGTCTCCTGGGCGTAGGACCGGGCCGTGGATTTCCGAGAGGGCGAAGAGGTCGGGTGTGCGGTGGGGGGCGGTCATCGCGTCCTCCGTGGGGGGCGTACGGAGGGACGGCGGCGGCGGGGTGGCAGTTGGCCGTCGGGGTCCTTGGTCTTGTTGCTTTCAGGATGGACCTGGGGGGTGCGGGGCGCATGCGGGGACGGTGGGCTTCGGGGTGCTCGGCGTCGGGACTGGGGGCGGGTGGGGTGCGCAGCCCGGCGTTGCGGGGTGCCGCCCTCGCCCACCCGTGCCGCCCTTGGCGGCACGATTGCCCGCGGATTGCGGACTTCGGCCGCAGCGGGGGTCCGACAGTGCGTCGGCATCGGGGGGTATGGGGCGGGCGTAGCGTAGGTCGTATGACGACGTACGGATCTTTTCCCGGTACGCGGCCGCGGCGTTTGCGGAGCACTCCCGTCATGCGTCGGATGGTCGCCGAGACCCGGTTGCACCCTGCCGATCTCATCCTTCCGGCCTTTGTGCGGGAGGGCGTCAGTGAGCCGGTGCCGATCGCGGCCATGCCGGGGGTCGTGCAGCACACCCGGGACACCCTGAAGAAGGCCGCCGCCGAGGCCGTCGCGGCGGGGATCTCCGGGATCATGCTGTTCGGTGTGCCGGAGGAGTCGAAGAAGGACGCCCTCGGGACGGCCGGGACCGACCCGGACGGGATTCTCCAGGTCGCCCTCCGGGACGTGCGGGCCGAGGTCGGTGACGACCTGCTCGTCATGTCCGACCTCTGCCTCGACGAGACCACCGATCACGGACACTGCGGGGTGCTGGACGCCCAGGGGCGGGTCGACAACGACGCGACCCTGGAGCGGTACGCCGAGATGGCCCAGGTGCAGGCGGATGCCGGCGCCCATGTGGTCGGGCCCAGCGGGATGATGGACGGGCAGATCGGCGTGGTCCGTGACGCCCTCGACCAGATCGGGCGGGAGGACGTCGCCATCCTCGCCTACACGGTGAAGTACGCCTCCGCCTTCTACGGGCCGTTCCGGGAGGCCGTCGGCTCGTCCCTGCAGGGGGACCGGAAGACCTATCAGCAGGATCCGGCGAACGTGCGGGACTCCATGCGGGAACTCGCCCTCGATCTCGAGGAGGGCGCCGACATGGTCATGGTGAAGCCCGCCGGTCCCTACCTGGACATCCTCGCCCGGGTCGCGGACGCCGTGGACGTGCCCGTCGCCGCCTACCAGATCTCCGGCGAGTACTCGATGATCGAGGCCGCCGCCGAGAAGGGCTGGATCGACCGGGAGCGCGCGATCATGGAGACCCTGACCGGTATCCGGCGGGCGGGCGCCCGGAACATCCTCACCTACTGGGCCACCGAAGTGGCCCAGCGGCTCAAGGATCAGTAGGACCGGGATCAGTAGGAGAGGGCCTGCTCCATGTCCGGCAGCCAGTACGTGGCGGTCAGCGAGCTGTCGTAGTACACGCCCTTGGCGGGCAGCTGCGGGATCGCCGCGGGGCCGCCGCTGCTGTTCGGCGTGGGGCCCTGGAAGCCGACCGTGAGCTTGCGTCCGGTGGTGCCGCCCTCGCCGCTGCCGTCGGCCGCCGACAGCAGCACGCCCGCGTAGCCGGACTCGCCGGGAGCCAGGGTCGTCACCGCCTGCGGCTTGGACTCCTCCATCGGCTGCGGGGCCCACTGCATCTCGTCGAAGCGCAGCACCGGGTAGTAGGTGAGGTCGCACGTCTTCGAGCCGGTGTTCTCGACCGTGATCAGCATGTGGTTGAGGGGGCGGGGGACCGGCTTGGCTGTGACGGTGGTGTTGGTGCCGTTGCAGGAGACTCGGGCGGCGGGGGCGGTGGCTGTTCCGGGCTTCGTGGCCTTCGCGTTCGTTCCCTTGTCGGCAGTCGTGGTGCTCGCCTTGCCGGCGGCCGCCTTCTGGGGTGCGGTGGTCGCGGTCGCCGTTGCCGTCAGCTGCGGCTTGGCTGCGCCCTCGTCCTGCGTGCCCGTGCCGTCCTGGCACGCCGTGAGAGCGAGGGCGGCCAGGAGGGCGGCGGGGAGGGCGTGGTACTTGCGCATGGGTGGTTCCCTTTCGGACAAACGTCGTTGGCGAGAGGTACTGGGCGAGCCGCTCTACCGGTCGGCCGGGAGCGGCGTGCTTGGATGACCAGAGCTTGTGCGGCGATCCGTCCCGGCCGCCACAGTCGGCGGACGATCAGGGACGCTGGAACGCCCGCACCGGCATTGACCAGGGGAAACGACCCTCTCCTGGAACGGGGGAACGGGACATGGGGGATGGAGGAACGGTGTCGGAAGGCACGGCCGCGGCGGAGTTCGCCGCGTTGCTGGGGGAATTGAAGGAGCGGTCCGGGCTGAGCTACGGGGTGCTCGCCAAGCGGCTCCACATGAGTACGTCGACGCTGCACCGGTACTGCAACGGGGATGCCGTACCCGCCGACTACGCGCCGGTGGAGCGGCTCGCCCGGCTGTGCAAGGCGTCGTCGGAGGAGCTTGTCGAGCTGCATCGGCGGTGGGTGCTGGCGGATGCCGGACGGGGGCGTAGAGGGGCTGGCGCCCCTTCGGCCGGGGGTGTTGCCGAGGGGCAGGGCGGGAGCGCTGCCGGGGAGACGGCCGGGACTGTTGCCGAGGAGCCGGGGCAGCGCATTGCCCAGAGGACGGGCCGGAGCGTTGCCGGCGAGCCGGGCGAGGGTGCTGCGGAGGAGCCGGGTGACGTTGCGTCAGGGGCGCCGGTGGACCGCCGTCCCCGCCGTCCGCGCCGCCTGCGTCGTCCCCGTCCCGCCCTGCTCGCCGCTGCCGTCGTCGCCGTCGTCCTGGGCGGGGTCGGGCTCGCCGCGGCCCTGCCCTCCGGCGGGGAGGACGACGACGGGCGTCGGGGCTCGGCGACGGTCTCCGACGGGCCCCGGCAGCAGTCGGACGGCGGCCCGGCCGATTCGGTGTCGCCCTCGGTCAGTTCCTCCTCCGACCGCGGCGGGAAGAAGGGCGACGGCAAGGGCGCCGCCTCCGCGACGTCCGCCTCGTCCGCCTCGGCCTCCGCATCCGCCACCGGTGGTGGCACCGGGACCGACAGCCCCGGGCGTGAGGCCGCCGTGTCCGCCGGCCCCGCGCCCCTCACCGTGCGCACCGTGCCGCACGCCTGGGAGAACCCCTGTTCCCAGCGCTACCTGGTGAACCGGCCGCCGGGGCGGGTGGGACCGCCGCCGCCGGAGCAGGACGCGCCCGCCTGGGTGGGGGCGATGGGGGCCGTGCCGTCGGGGCGGCAGTATCTGAAGCTCACCGTGCAGGGGACGGGGAAGGAGACGGTGGTCGTCGACCGGCTGACGGTCCGGATGGCCGGCAAGCGTGCGCCGCTCGCGTGGAACGACTACGCCATGGGCTATCCGGGCGTCGGCTGCGGCGGCAACGTGCCGACCCGTTCCTTCACGGTCGCTCTCGACGCCATGCGTCCCGCCGTCGTCCCGGAGGCGGGGCACGACGACTTCCCGTTCAAGGTGAGTGAGTCCGACCCGGAGATCCTCCACGTCCGGGCCGACGCCTCCGCGTACGACGTCAGCTGGTTCCTGGAGCTGAGCTGGTCCAGCGGCGGCCGGAGCGGCACGCTGACGGTGGACGACCGGGGCCGGCCCTTCCGCACGAGCGGCAACAACGGGCGCCCGGCGTACGAGTTCCCGCTGGGCGGCGAGAAGTGGGTCCCGGCCGGGACCACCGACTGACTCAGCGGAACTCGTGGACCAGCTCGATCCTGCCGACGATATGGGCGTTGAACTCGTCGAGTTCCTCGGCCGGTACCCACAGTTCGAGGATCGTCTTCCCGCCCGCCTGCTGGACCGGGTACCGGCGCAGGAAGGCGGAGTCGACCTCGAACCGGGTGACGAAGCCGGCGCCGTCGTGCTTGACGTTCCAGTCCCGCGCGATCCTGATGGCGTAGTCCTCGTTGAGGACCGGGTAGAAGATCGGCTGTTCCGGGAGCCGGGGCGGCCAGGCGCGCCAGTCGAGCTCCCGCACCAGGTCCAGTTCCTTGGGGCCGGTGGGGCGCCACAGGGTCGTCGTCGGCGGCTGGTCGGTCGGCATGGGCACCATCAAATCAGCTGAACCGTTAGGTTGTTGACCGTCGGAGTGGTTGCTGATTGAACCACCTACTCTTCCCAGGGAGACGTCCATGACCGGTGACGCCCTCAGTCAGGATCCCGCCGAGCTGCAGAGGAGGATCGACAGCAGCAAGGCGCACCCGGCCCGGGTCTACGACGTCTTCCTCGGCGGCAAGGACCACTACCCGGCCGACCGGGACGCGGCCGCCGCCGCGCTCGCCGCCAACCCGCGCGGGTACCTCGACGTACGGCACAACCGCGACTTCCTGCGCCGTGCGGTCACCACCCTGGTGGAGCAGGACGGCATCCGGCAGTTCCTCGACATCGGCACGGGACTGCCGACCGCCGAGAACGTGCACCAGATCGCGCAGCGCATCGCGCCCGACTCGCGTGTCGTGTACGTCGACAACGACCCGGTCGTGCTCGCGCACGCGCGTGCCCTGCTGACGAGCGGGCCCGAGGGGCGTACGGACTACATCGACGCCGATCTGCGGGATCCGGGCCGCATCCTGGAACAGGCCGCCAAGACCCTGGACTTCGACCGGCCGGTCGCGCTCTGCCTGGTCGCCATCCTGCACTTCGTCGCGGACGAGGAGGCGTATCCGCTGGTGCGCGAGCTGCTGGACGCGCTGCCCGTCGGCAGCCGGCTCGTGCTCAGCCACCTCACCGAGGACCTCAACCCCGAGAACATCCGCGCGGTCCAGCGGACGTACACCGAGCGGGGGTTCACCTTCGTGCTGCGCTCCCGGGCCGAGGTGGAGAAGTTCTTCACGGACAACGCCCTGGAGATCGCCGACCCGGGGATCGTCCCGGCGCA
This sequence comes from Streptomyces sp. NPDC006235, assembly GCF_040613735.1. NCBI lineage: Bacteria > Bacillati > Actinomycetota > Actinomycetes > Kitasatosporales > Streptomycetaceae > Streptomyces > Streptomyces sp. NPDC006235. The sequence goes on along the minus strand of NZ_JBEXSR010000074.1, from coordinate 1,624 downwards.
CCGCTGGCGGCCCGACGGCGCGGCTCCCGTCCCCGAGCAGCCGGAGGAGTCGTACCTCGCCGGTCTCGACGACATCGAGAAGGTCCGCTACCGCGACATCAACGACGTCACGGACGCGGACATCAACGTGTACGCGGGGCTGGGCGCCAAGGGCTGAGCAGCGGCTCCCGTGTCTTACTCCCGTGTCTTACCGGACCGTCCCCTTCCGGTGTCCGGATCGCGGAAAGGTGCTTGTAGGCGGCACGCACTTCCCTAGGCTGCGGCGCACATGCCGTCACCGCAGTCGAAGGAGCCCTGCCATGACCGTCACCGAGCCCGCGCCCGTCCACTCTCCCGTGCCGCCGCTCGCCGCGCGGGCGCGGTCGGTCGGCGGCTCTCCCGTGCGGGACATCCTCGCCGTCACCGCCCGCCCCGAGGTGATCAACTTCGCGGGCGGGCTGCCGGCGCCGGAGCTGTTCGACGCGGAGGGCATCGCGGCCACCTACCGGGCCGTGCTCGCCGAGGAACCCGCGCGGGCCTTGCAGTACTCCACGACCGAGGGCGAGCCCACGCTGCGGGCCGCGCTCGCCGAGCGCACGACGGCACGCGGACTGCCGACCGGCCCCGACGACCTGCTCGTCACCACCGGCTCCCAGCAGGCCCTCTCGCTCCTCGCCACCGCGCTGCTCGAACCCGGGGACACCGTCCTCGTCGAGAACCCCTGCTATCTGGCGGCCCTGCAGGCGTTCGGCTTCGCCGGAGCCCGGGTCGTGCCCGTGCCCGGCGACGAGCAGGGCGTCGATCCCGAGGCACTGGAGGAGCTCGTGGTGCGCGAGCGGCCCAAGCTGCTCTACACCGTGCCCACCTTCCAGAACCCCACCGGCCGCACGCTGCCCGCCGAGCGGCGTGCCGCCGTGGCCGCGGTCGCCGCCCGGCGCGGGCTGTGGATCGTCGAGGACGACCCCTACGGAGAGTTGCGCTACGACGGTGAGCGCGTGCCGTGGATCGCCTCCCACCCGGGCGCCGAGGACCGTACGGTCCTGCTCGGCAGTTTCTCCAAGGTGATGGCGCCCGGCCTGCGGCTGGGCTGGCTGCGCGCGCCCGGCGAGCTGCGGCGGGCCTGTGCCGTCGCCAAGCAGGCCGCCGACCTGCACACGCCGACCGTCAACCAGCTCGCCGCGGCCCGGTACCTCGCCGACCACGACCTGGACGCCCACGTCACGCGCGTCGCCGGCGTGTACCGCGAACGCCGGGACACCATGCTCGCGGCGCTGCCCGGCGCGCTGCCCGAGGGGTCGGTCTGGAACCGGCCCGAGGGCGGCATGTTCCTCTGGGCGCGCCTGCCGGAGCCGTACGACACGACGGCCCTGCTGCCCCAGGTCGTGCGGCACGACGTGGCCTACGTCCCCGGCGCCCCCTTCTACGCCGGCACGCCCGACCGCACGACCCTGCGGTTGTGCTTCGTGACGCAGACACCGGAGGAGATCGAGGAAGGGCTGCGGAGGCTGGGTGAGGGGCTGCGGGCCGGCACGCCGGGGGGCCAGGCCGGCAGGGTCTAGGCAGTGTCTTTCCGATCATCTGATCGTTGGGTCGGTCGTGAGGGATGGGGAGATATCTGACGCTGCGTGGACGGTGATCGAGCCTT